>JBGSVH010000073.1:0-3409 GCA_041753055.1 Parvularculaceae bacterium | reverse complement strand
ACGTCAGACCAGCGCGCCGCAGACCTGCCCCTGTGGAGCCATCTCTACAATTGGCATCGTCCCCATGGCGGCATAAAAGATCAAACGCCCATCAGTCGCCTCGCCATAAACCGGGACAACCTGTTGAGGCTCCACAGCTAGGCAAGTCATCCGTAGTCACGACGATCTGATATTATTGAGTCCGGATCGTTAGTTCCAAAAATGGCGGACGATCACCGTCGTTGAAAGCGCGATCCAGAGCGTGTTGAAGGCGACGAGGGTCGGCAGGAGCTTCCTCATCGACGCCCAAATCAGCGCAGCGGATGTTGCCAGGGTAAAAAGTGAAGTTGCCAGATCTGGATATCGAAAACGAGCGCAGGCACGATAATGATCGCCTTTGCGATCCAGGCGGCGAACTCGACTACATTATAGTCCGTCCAATAATCCCGACGGAACCACATCGCCATGCATTCGGCGATCTGACGCCAGCCGACAATGAAATAGAGCCCGGCAGTGAGCCATGCTGCGACTGCCAGTGAAACAACAAAGACCATCGGGCTTTTCTCCGAGACTGTAGCGGGGAATAGCTAGGGCGTTTTCCGATCAAGTGGAATAAGGTCAGCTCAACGACGCGCAGGCCGCCAGAAGCAAGCGCCGTCGCCAATGGCGCCGCATCCTCAAGCCGATCCAGTTCGAGCACCGGAATGACGACTGCCGCCGACAGAATATCGTCAATTCGCATCAGGACTGTCCTTCAACCTGCCCGCTGCGCCAATCAGCGCCGCGCCGTCGCGGACGATGAGATCGACGGGAACCGGCTCGACATAGTCGCGCATGCGTCCTTTGTCGAGAAAGCGTTCGACAAAATTGCTCTTCAGAAAAATGTCCCTGATCTTCGGCAAGATGCCGCCGCCGAGGATGACGCCGCCGCGCGCGCCGGAGGCGAGAACCGCATCCCCCGCCGCCGAGCCGAGAATGGCGCAGAACAAGTCAACGGCCTTGACGGCGATTGGGTACTCGCGGGTCATCGCGGCGTGCGTGATCTCGTCCGCCTGAAGCGAAGCGCGCGGCTTCCCCGCGACCGCGCAGAGCGCCCGGTGAATGTTGACAAGACCGCGCCCTGACAACAGTCTTTCGATCGAAACGCGCTTGTGTTCGCGCATGATAAATCGAAGCACTTCGATTTCTTCGTCGTCTTGCGGCGCAAAGGCGACATGCCCTCCTTCGGTTGCAATGATGATATCCTTGCCGCCGGCCGGAACGATGATCGACTGCCCGAGCCCGGTGCCGGGCCCCATAACCATAATCGGCGCGTTTGGCTCGCTGACCCCCGGCTTCACTTGTGCAAGATCTGAAGGCTGCAGATGACGGACGCTTGCTGCCAGCGCCTCGAAGTCATTGATGGCGAGCAGGCGCTCGAGTCTCAATTGCTTTTTTACTTTGGCGATATCAAGGACCCAGGGCGAGTTGGTGAACTCGACGACCTCGTCGGTGATCGGACCTGCAACGGCGAAGCAGGCGGCCTTTGGTTTTGCCTGCACCGCTTCGAGGAACGCGTGCGCCGCATCACTGATCGTTTCATAGTCCTCGGCGCGGAACGCGTGCATGTCGCCGAGTTTGACGCCGGCCGCGCCAAAATCCGCGAGCGCAAAACGCGCATTGGTGCCGCCAATGTCGGCGACCAGCAATGGCTCAATCATCGTTTTCCTCCAGCCCGAAAGTCATCGCGCCTTTCTCAGCGGCGGTAACCGACACCCGCATGGTCGCAAAGAGTTCGCGTCCAACGCCCCGACGAACCGCCGCAAGGTCTGGCGTCCGAGGGCTGCGCCGCGCCAATTGTTCGGCATCGACTTTCAGCTCAAGGACGCCCGCCTCAGCATCGAGCATGATGATGTCGCCGTCGCGAATCTTCGCGATAGCGCCGCCGGCGAGTGCTTCGGGTGAAAGGTGAATGGCGGCAGGGACTTTCCCCGACGCGCCGGACATCCGCCCATCGGTGACGAGCGCAACCTTGAAGCCCTTGTTCGACTGTTCCGGAATCTGCCCGTCGCGCCAGCGCTGAAACAGCGACAGAATCAACTTGCGGAGCGCTAAATCTCCAGCGGCTCCGAAGACGATGAGGTCAAATGCGGATACCGGGACCAATTGGGACAGTTTGGCGTCGTTCATTAAAAAATTGCTTCCAAATCGAGGCCTGTTCTTTCAGCCGCCACCGCAGCCAGTTCAAGCCTACCAGAGGATGACATAAAGCCCGAGCAAAATGACCCCCACAATGAAAGCTAGTGCATTGAAAAGCGGCCGCATTGCGAACGAAATTCCTTCAATGTGCGCCAGCTGGTCCGCTCCTGGAGTTGGCGTACTCCTTGATATGCCTTAGGCCGCAAGCAAGCACGCGACAAGAACGATCCAGATCCGGATGATGAAGGGGACATCCGCTGCACTGAAATTCAGCAGAATATTAAAGGCGATTGATCCAAACAACGCGATAAAGGCGCCTGACGTATTGGTCTTTTTGGAAAAGAAGCCAAGCAGAAACATGACGACGACGCTAGGCGCGACAAATCCCGAATATTCCTGCACGGTTTGAAAAGCGCTCTAAAATGCGCCGATAAACGGTTTGGCAAGCAAAAGCTCGATCGCCATCGCAGTAAACGCGGCGATGCGGCCAACCGTTACATAATGATGTTTGGACCGTCCGCTCAGCCGCGAGTGATAAACGTCCATGGTAAAAATCGTCGAGATCGAGTTCATCATTGAAGCGAGCGATGAGACGATCGCCGCGATCAGCGCGGCGAATATCAATCCCCGGAAACCAGCCGGCGCAAGCTTCACTAATTCGCCATAGGTGCGGTCCGTTTTTTCGGAAAGGGCAGCGGTTATCCCCCCGTTTTTAGCGGGGTTGGTTGATAGACTTCACGCGGCGTTTTTCAGTTTCTGGGCTGGCGTCAAACCGCCGTTGGCCATGTTGGGTCTCTCGTTGTTGTTAGTCCAGAGCCATCTGGTGGCGTGATCGCGCGCCTCCTCGATGGTCGCGAAGAGGTGCTGCCCGAGCCATTGCTGGCGGACCGTCCGGTTATAGCGTTCGACACAGGCGTTCTGTTGCGGCTTGCCGGGCTGGATGTAGGCGAGCGCGATGCCCCGCTTCTTCGCCCATGTCTGGGCGTATGATTTTGTTCAGGACCGGACTCGCGACAATCGCAAGTTCCGCATTCTCACCGTCATTGACGAGTTCGCGCGCGAATGCCTGTCGATCAAGGTCGGACGACGCCTGAACAGCCAGGATGTTCTTGAATGTCCGGCGTCAGCAACCTTGGGACATTTGACGGGATGAACTGAACGGAGGATTTCTGGCTCATCGTAGCCCATTGAGGGAGCGAAGATGAGACAGAAATCCGGGCCGCCAGAGTCGGCCGAACAGCATATCAAGACC
>JBGSVH010000072.1:0-2939 GCA_041753055.1 Parvularculaceae bacterium | reverse complement strand
CGTGGGACCCGTGCGGCTCGACCTCGACACTGGCTTGAAGTCGCTTATCAGCGCGCTCATCAAGGCAAAGTGAACGAACCGGGCGCCGCCGCCGCCAAGCCCGACGAACTGGCGTTTGGCGCCGCGCCGCCTTATGTAGTTTTAGATGGAACTGAAGAAGGACCCGATTGCAGCGCCGGCCCCAAACTTCCCGATGGCGGAGGCGCGCCTGATCGCGCGCCGGTTCACCGATCCCGATCCGAAAATATACTGGCCGGATTTCCTGGTGAGCGGGCTCATTGGCTGGAGCGCGTTTGCCGGCGCCGTGATGACGCCGCCGTTCTCGCTTGTGCAGATTGCGCTGATCATCGTCGCCGCTTTCGGGCTGCTGCGTGCGGTGCTGTTCACGCATGAGCTGGCGCATCTGAAGAAAGGAACATTCGGCGCCTTCCGCTTTGTCTGGAACTTATTTGCAGGGATGCCGTTCCTTGTCCCGTCATATTCCTATACCGGCGTTCACATCGACCATCACCGGCCGGGCGTATACGGATCGACGCGGGATGGCGAATATGTCTCCTTCGGCGCCGGCAAGCCGTGGCGCAGTATCGCCTATGTCTTGCTGTCCGTTGTCCTGCCGCTTCTGCTTCTGGTGCGATTCATCGTGCTGACGCCGCTGTCATGGGTGATGCGGCCGCTGCGCCAGACGATCTGGCGGCGGATGTCGTCGCTGGCGATCGACTTGAATTACGACCGCCACCCGCAGAACAAGGACGACGACGAAACCTGGCTCATACAGGAAACCGCGACGACGATAGTCGCCGTCACTGTCGCAGCGCTGATCGTCACCGGAATTTTTCCGCTTGCGGTCGCCGGCGTCTGGTATGCGGTGACGGTGACGATCCTCTTCATCAATTCGATCCGCACGCTCGGCGCGCACGCTTACCGTTATTCGGGCGATGTCGGTGTGACGAAGACGGAGGAATTCCTCGACAGCGTCAACGTTCCGTCAGAGGATTTTCTGTCAAAGCTGATCGCGCCGGTGGGCTTGCGCTTTCATGCAACGCATCACCTGTTTCCGGCGACGCCCTATCATCACCTGCCAAAACTCCATGCAGCGCTTGCGAACGAGCTTTCCGACACGGCGGCGTATTCGCTGACCAGCCGCAAAAGCTTTGCGCATGCGCTTGCAGCGCTCTGGCGCGATGCGTCGGATGCTGACCGGCGCCGCGCATCCGGCGGGCGCATGGCGGCCGAGTAACCTTGCGTTCGGCCAGCATTCCCTTTCCGCGAACAGTCATTATAGTCCCCGCACCGTCAGAGCGGAGATGAATGACCAATGGCCGAAAAGAATTGCGACCTTGTGGTGATCGGTTCGGGCCCCGGCGGCTATGTCGCGGCGATCCGGGCGGCGCAGTTGAAGATGAAAGTAATTATCGTTGAACGCGACGCGCTCGGCGGCGTCTGTCTCAACTGGGGCTGCATCCCGACCAAAGCGCTGCTGCGCACGGCCGAAGTCTACACCAACATGAAACACGCAAAATCATTCGGCCTCAAAGCCGACAATGTCGGTTTCGATCTCGATGCGGTGGTCAAACGCTCGCGCGATGTCGCGGGAAAACTGTCGGGCGGCATCGGCTATCTGATGAAGAAGAACAAGATCGACGTCGTGATGGGAACCGCAAAACTTGAAAAGGGCTCGCCCGCGCCAATTGTCCACGTACAGACCACAAACGGCGAGGAGACAATCAAGGCCAAACACGTCATCCTCGCGACCGGCGCGCGGGCGCGGACGATCCCCGCCGCGGGGCTGGAGGCCGACGGCAAATTCATCTGGACGGCGAAGGAAGCGATGGTCCCCGACATCATGCCGAAAAAGCTCCTCGTCATCGGCTCGGGCGCGATCGGCATCGAGTTTGCGAGCTTTTACAACGCGCTCGGCGCCGAGGTGACGGTCGTTGAAATGCTCGACCGCATCCTCCCGGCGGAGGACGAGGAAATCTCCAAATTCGCCGAGAAACAGTTCAGGAAACAGGGCATGAAAATTTTGACCGGCGCGACCGTCGCCGGCCTTGAAAAAGGCAAGACCTCGGTCGAGGCGAGCGTCAAAACCGCTGATGGCAAAACCGAAATGATAGAAGCCGACCGCGTCGTCCTTGCGATCGGCATCACCGGCAATGTCGAAAATCTCGGGCTCGAAGCGCTCGGCGCCAAAATCGACCGTGGTCATGTCGTCGTCGACGAGTGGCTGAAGACCAGCGTCGCCGGCCTTTACGCCATCGGCGATCTCGTCGGCCCGCCATGGCTCGCGCACAAGGCAAGCCACGAAGGCGTCATCTGCGTTGAAAAGATCGCCGGCGTTCCGGGCGTTCACCCATTGGACGTCACGAAAATTCCGGGCTGCACCTATTCAAACCCGCAAGTCGCGAGCGTCGGCCTCACCGAAGCAAAAGCCAAAGCCGCCGGCAAAAAGGTCAAGGTCGGCCGCTTCCCCTTCAACGGCAACGGCAAGGCGATCGCCTTGGGCGAGCCCGAAGGCATGGTCAAAACGATCTTCGACGAGGCGACCGGCGAATTATTAGGCGCCCACATGATCGGCGCGGAAGTCACTGAACTGATCCAGGGCTACGCGATTGCGCGAACCATGGAAGGAACCGAGGAAGATTTGATGCACACGATCTTCCCGCACCCGACCTTGAGCGAGATGATGCATGAGGCGGTGCTCGATGCCTATGGGCGGGTGGTGCATGTTTGAGCATTAAGGTATATGGCATCTTGCGCGTTGCGGCGCCCGCGTTGGTTGATTGCCAGGCTGACGGTTGTGCTGTCTACTCTCCTCAAACGGGAGGCGGGGTCATGAGATATATGTTCATTGCATTGATTGTCAGCGGGGGCGCGATCGCCGCCGGGTGCGCCAGCGTCGCGCAGTACGACGCCGCCGCGTCATCTGTAGCGGCGCAAGC
>JBGSVH010000071.1:0-2205 GCA_041753055.1 Parvularculaceae bacterium | reverse complement strand
GGCGCCGGTGACCAGCGCGACCTTGCCGGAAAAGTCAGGCGTATTTGCAGATGTCATTCGGGCCGCCTGTTTTTGAGCGCGCGAGCGCGCCGCGAGCGATCTAGTCGTCAGGCAGGGGGATAAATTCTTCCTCGCCCGGGGGCAAGCGAAAGACACTGTCCTTGAAATTGCTGTCAGCCGAAGCGCGCCAGTCACGCTTTGCCCGATCGATGCGTTCCCTGGTCGTCGAAACAAGGTTCCACCAGATGATGCGCGCGCCGGGACTTTCACCGCCGAGCAGCATCGCGCGAAGCGGCGTGCGCGCGTCGATGACCGGCGAGGCGCCCGCGGTGAAGACGATCATCGCTCCGCGGCTGAAGACCTCGCCGTCAATTGAGACGTCGCCGTCAAGGATATAGAGCGCGCGCTCTTCATACTCGTCCGGCGCAATAAGGCGCGCGCCTGCCGCCGCTTCGATCCCGAGATAGAACATCGGCGAGAATGTCTTGACCGGCGACGTCGCGCCAAAGGCGGCGCCGGCGATGAGGCGCATTTCTGCGCCGTCTTTACTAATGACCGGCAGCGTTTCTTTTGGGTGATGATGAAAGGACGGCTCAATCTCAAGCGCGTCGTCTGGAAGCGCGACCCAGCTCTGAATGCCATGCAGGCGCTGGCCGCTTTTGCGGCGGGCGTCGTCGGTGCGCTCTGAATGGACGATGCCGCGCCCGGCGGTCATCCAGTTGACGTCGCCGGGGCGAATGACCTGATCAAAGCCCAGATTGTCGCGATGGCGGATCTCGCCCTCAAAGAGGTAGGTGACAGTCGCAAGGCCAATATGCGGGTGCGGGCGAACATCAATGCCGGTTCCCGGCGCGAAGTCGGCAGGCCCCATTTCATCGAAGAAAATGAACGGGCCGACCGTCCGCCGCCTGACGAATGGCAGGACGCGCCCGACGGTGAAGCCGCCGAGATCGCGCAGCCGCGGTTCAATCACGATGTCGATCGATGGGCCGGTCATAAGGCGCAGCATGCGGCAGGACATTTCGTCCGGCAAGAGCCATTCAATCGGCGAGGACGATCTTGCGCGCCAGCGCTCGCATGTGACTCTCCGCCGATCGCAGGGCGCTATCGTCATCGGGCCCCATGCCGATAAACAGCTTCATGCCCTCTTCGAGACTGACGAGTTGCAGCACGATTTCGCGAATGCGCGCGTCATCGGCGTCCGGCCGCGCTGCGCGGACGAGAAAATAGATGAACCGTCCGATCGGGCGGTAGAGTTCGCGGATGAGCCGTTTCGCCTCGGGATCGCTCGCCGCGTAGCCCCACATCTGAAAGAACAGCGGATAGGAACGGCGGCCATTGGTTACATAAAACGCCAGGACATTAAGCAGGATGTCGAGCGGCGCGTCACGTTCGGCTTCAATCTGGTCGATATGCGCCTCGACATAATCGGCAAGGGCCTCGCGCAAGGTCGCTTCAAGAAGCGCGCGCTTTGACTCGAAGTAATAATTGACGTTGCCGAGCGCGAGACCGGATTCATCCGCGACCTTGCGCATCGAGAGGCCCGCATGGCCGTCGCGGACGAAGACGCGGTGCGCCGCGTCAATAATGGTTTGGAGGGTCTTGGCGCCCTTGGCTGAGCGCCCATCCGCCAGGGCGACGCTGGGGCGCGCCTGTTTGAGGTCGGCGAGATGGGCCGTCATGGCGTCAACGGCTGTCGCTGATCCGCTGTCGCCCGTCATGGTCCACCTTGTTATGTATTAACAAATCTTCTTACGGGCGGGCTTGACCCGTGGATCAAGCAGCCCTAAATAACCGCCGACATTTTAGGACGAGTGAGCTAAAAGTCACTCGCAAAATCTCAGCGACTGTCACCAAGAACAGCAGCGCGAACAGGTCCAGAGGTGCGGCTAGTCTCCCCCAGGCCGCATTTCGGGCGGGGCCGCGGCGGTTTACCGTCGCGGCCTTTTTGTTTTTCTATTCAGCTGCTTGCGGCGCATCTCTAAGCCAACCCATTAAGTCTGAAAGCGCCCGCTGCGACAGCGCGCGCTTGCGCGCGCGGCCGCGTTCCTTGCCTTTGATCCGGCGTCCGTCGGCGTCGGCCTGCGGCTCCTCGATCTCGGGGAAGAGCCCGAAATTGACGTTCATCGGCTGGAAGCACTGCTTGGCGCCAGGAATGTGCCCGGCGGTGATGTGGTGCAAGAGCGCGCCGAGCGCAGTGGTCTG
>JBGSVH010000070.1:0-7642 GCA_041753055.1 Parvularculaceae bacterium | reverse complement strand
GATGGGCGCGCGGGCGCGGGCGCGCATCGCCGCGCACTATTCAACAGCGGCGATGGCCGAAGCAACGCTCGCCGCCTATGAAGACCTCCTGATACGGACGAAAACGGCGGTCGCGGCATGAACGCTCGCTCGCAGAACATTCTCGTCATCAAGACCGACGGGCTTGCCGCCTTCGTCGCCGCCGAGCCGCTTTATGAGGCGATCCGCTCCGCCCATCCCGGCGCCAGAATTTCGCTGTTGACGCAAAATCACCTGCAGCGCGTTGCGCGCGCCTCGCCCTATTTCGATCAGGTCGCGGCGATGCCGGATTTCCGCGACCCGGAATCGAGAAAGGCGTTTGTCAAACAGGTTCGCGCCTCGCATTTTTCCTATATCTACGATCTCGCCGCCAATGAGGACGCAAGGAAACTCTATTCGGCGCTCGGGCTGTTCAGGCCGAAATGGCGGTCAGTGGCGCCGGCGTCGCGTTCTGCGCGCAAGAAAGGCGCGCCGGAAGAGGGCCTTCCCAACACGGCGAAGTTTTCCGCAAGCGTTGGCCTCGATGCGCCTGAACGGCTCCCGGATTTTTCATGGGCGCTGGCGACGCGCCGCGATTCGGCGAACATGCAGCCGTCATGGTTCGGCGTTTCCGGCGTCTATGGCTTGCTGATGCCAGGGATTGACGAGACGCGGCGCTGGCCCGCGGCGCGCTATGCCGAGCTGGCGCGGATGATGGCGAAGAAAGGCCTGATGCCGGTGATGATCGGCCCCAAGGAATTGCACGCATTCGCCGACGAGGTCGCGCACGCCGCGCCAGAACTAGTCGATATCACCGGCAAGGCGGATCATCTGCAACTGGTGGCGCTGGCGCAATCCGCCGCGTTTTTCGTCAGCGATGCCTCAGAGGAAGTCCATCTTGCCGTCAGCGTCGGCTGCGCCGGCGTCCTCATCCGCAAAGCCGGCGAAGAGCATCTTTCGCCCAAGGGCCGCAACGTCATTACGCTGACGACCAAAGTCGACATGGAAGAGGCCAAAACCGAATTCGTCTGGCGGGCGCTGGAGAATATGGGCCTTATCCCCAAAGGGTCTGCGAGCCCGCGCGCGGCCGTGCGTTGATCTTGCCGCATTATATCCTATATACCGCAGCCGTCGGCTCTGGGGCGTTAACGATCCGTTCCGCCCTCGCTGACATTCTTGTCTCTCATCCCTGAAGCAACCGAAGGAGAAACGCCCATATCCCGCAGACCATTTGCCCCCGTGCCGCCCAAAGGCGACGGACCTCGCATCAACGAAGACATTACCGTTCCGACAGTCCTCCTGATTGATCATTTGGGTGAAAAGCGCGGCGTCGTGCCAACAGCGCGGGCGATCGAGATCGCCGCTGAAGCTGGCCTCGACCTCGTTGAAGTGTCGCCGCAAACCCAGCCGCCCGTTTGCAAGGTTCTGGACTACGGCAAATTCAAGTTTCAGCAGCAGAAGAAAAAAGCTGAAGCCAAAAAGAAGCAAAAGGTCGTTGAACTCAAAGAGATCAAGATGCGGCCGAACATCGACGACCACGACTACGAGGTCAAAGTCAGGGCGATGCGCCGCTTTTTCGACGAGGGCGACAAGGTAAAGGTGACCTTGCGGTTTCGTGGACGGGAAATGGCTTTCCAGGATCGCGGCATGGCGCTGCTCGAAAAGGTGCGGGTCGATTTCGACGATGTCGCCAAGGTCGAGCAGATGCCAAAGCTTGAAGGCAAGCAGATGATGATGGTGATGGCGCCGCGCTGATATTCGCGCCATCCGCGAATTTTGGTCTTGCCACTCGCCTGATTGACGAATTTGACGGCGCCCCGAGGGGCGCCATTTGCTTTTTGGCGTTCGCAAATGGCGCAGCGCTTGCTCTAATCAGGACGATTGCTATGCGATGACATGTCCGCGCAAATTGCGCGTGGACGGTTTGGGGTTCGATGACGGAGTTCGTTGCAGCGTTCGGAACGTCGCCATGGGGACCGATGGCGCTCGCCTTCGTATTTGGCGTTGCTTTCGGCTGGGCGACCTGGGGTGCAAGGCCCGATCGGATGCGCGATCCGGAAAGCGCCGCCGGCGACGGTGACGAGCCCAAGGAACTGATTGTCATCAAGGCGGAATTGCAGGCGGCGCGAACCCTTCTCGATCACGCCGACGACCACGACCAGAAAATCACCGAACAGCTGTCGAACCTCGATGAAACCGTCAAGCGCGCCAATGGCCGCTTGAAGACCATTCTTGCCGCGGTGAAGCGGGCGGCGGGCCGGTAGAGATCTGTCCGGCGGCGCTGTTGACGCGTCTCGTGTTTTCGCTCCTGTGCCAATTCGGGAATGGGCTTGTCTTGTCCGCGTTGTTGTTGGAGCATCCGGCCGCGAATCCGAAAGGCAAGGGTGATGACTGAAGCGATACCGTTCGGCGAAGAGCTGCTTATCTCAGCGGCGATGATTGCGGTGACGGTGTTTTTTCACGCGGTGATCATTGCGGCGACAGCCGCCGTGTTCCGCGCGACGGCGACGTCAATTACGGGCCCGGCGCGGTTCCTGCGCGATTCGGTTTACCTGACTTTGCTCAGCCTTGTCCTGATGATGGCGCATGGCGTCGAAATCCTGATGTGGGTTGTGCTGTTTCTCAATATTGATGCGTTCCAGTCGTTTGAAGCGGCCTTCTATTTTTCGGCCAGCGCCTACACGACGCTCGGCTTTGGCGATGTGCTGCTTCCCGATGAATGGCGCCTGCTTGGCGGCACTGTCGCGGCGGACGGATTTTTGTTGTTCGGCCTTTCCGCCGCGTTCCTGTTCGAAACGACGGCGCGGCTGCGGCTCGGCGGCGCCAGAGCGAATTAGAGTGAATTAACGCCCTGGCGTTTTGTTACGCCGCCGCTTCCGCGGCGCGCGGTCGCCGGACGCGGCCAATCGCGGAAAAGAGCGGGATAAGTGCGAATGCGGTCAGCAGCGACGCCAGCACGAAAGGCGCGCCGGGAAAGCGCAACAACGCGCCTTCTTCCGAGAAAGCCGCAAAGGTTTGCGTCATCAGCAACGGCCCGATCATCATCGAAACGCCGTTGATCGATCCCACGGCGCCTTGCAGCTGGCCTTGCGCGTCGGCGGGAACGGTGCGCGACATGATCCCCTGCAGGGCCGGAGCGGTAAAGCCCGCAAGCGCGCCAAAGGGAATGATCGCATAGATCATCCAGCCTTCCGTCGCGAGGCCGTAAGCAAGATAGGTGATGATCGCGATGCCGGCGCCAAAAAAGGCGACGCGCCGTTCGCCGAATTTCGGGATGACAAGCCGCGTCAGCCCGCCCTGTACGGTAGCGGACGCAACGCCGACCGCCATCAGCGAAAAGCCGATCTGCCGCGGCGACCAGCCGAATTTTTCTCCGGCGAAATAGGCCCAGACCGAAGGGAAGCACCAATGCGCCAGCTGGTAGAAGAAAATCGCCAGCGCGATCGGTAGAATAACCGGGTACTGACGGAAATGGTTGAAGCTGCCGAGCGCATTGGCGCGCTTCCATTCGAACTTGCGGCGATTTTCGTTTCGAAGCGTTTCTGGCAGGAAAATCCAGCCATAGATGAAGTTGATGAGGCCAAGGCCGGCGACAGCGAAGAACGGCGCGCGATGCCCGAATTCATCGCCAATGAGACCGCCGAGCGCCGGGCCAATGATGAAGCCTAGGCCGAATGCCGCGCCCATCAGGCCGAAATTCGCCGCGCGTTTTTCGGGCGGTGAAATGTCGGCGATGTAGGCGTTGGCGGTTGAAAAGGTCGCCGCAAAGGTCCCCGCCAGAATGCGCGCGGCAAACAGGATGGCGAGCGACGGCGCCAGCGCCATCATCAGGAAATCGCAGGAGAACGCGGCAAGCGATCCAAGAATGATCGGCCTGCGGCCATAGCGGTCGGACAAAGAGCCCATGACCGGCATCATGGAGAACTGCATCACCGCGTAGGCGAGCGACAGGATGCCGCCCCAGCGCGCCGCGCCCGACCGGTCGCCGCCGGTCACGTCCATGATCAGCTCCGGCATCACCGGCATGATGATGCCAAAGCCGATCATGTTGATCATGATCGTGATAAAGATGAAGAGAAGGGCGTTCCGCCCCGGCGCGCGTGCGGCCATGCGACTTTACTGTCCTTGAACCCGGTTCCCTTCGGATCGGCCGACCCGACGCTTCTCAGATATCCTTGTATTCGGTTGCACTGTCGCCTGTCTCGATCGGCGTCACCATGATCGCGGTTATTTGATTGCGGCGACGGCGCAAGATCCGGAACCTGAAGCCGTGGAAGGAAAAGGTCTGGCCGACATCGGGAATTGACTGCGCCTCATGAATGACAAGGCCGGCGACAGTCACCGCTTCTTCATCCGGCAGGTCCCAGTCCATGGCGCGATTGAGGTCGCGGATGGTCACATCGCCGTCGACAACGATCGATCCGTCCGCCTGGGGCCTCAGGCCCTCCACCGGACTGTCATGCTCATCCTCGATCTCGCCGACGATTTCCTCGATGATGTCTTCAAGCGTGACGAGGCCCATGATCGACCCGTATTCGTCGACGACGAGGGCGAAATGCTCCTGCCGGCGTTTGAAATTGTCGAGCTGTTCGGCGAGCGTCGTTGATTCCGGCGCGAAATAGGGTTGCCGCGTCAGATTGTCGATATTGATCTTGGCGGCGTCGCCGTCCGCTTCCCAAAGCGCGCTCAAGAGGTCCTTGGCGTGCAGAACGCCGACAATGTTGTCGCTCGTCTCGCGGTACAGCGGCAGCCGCGTGTGGCCGCTCTTCAGCGCCTGCGCAATCAGCGCCGATGGCTTTTGGTCGATGTCGAGCATGTCGATCGACTTGCGGTGGATCATGATTTCATCGACGCGGATCTCGTTGAGATCGAGAGCGCCGCGGAAGAGGTCGCGGACTTCTTTTTCAAGGCCGCCCTCGACGTGATGGAGTTCGACCGCGCCGCGCAGTTCATCGGCGGCGGAAAAAATGTGTTCGTTCTTCGCCAGGCGTATGCCGATAATCGCCAGCGCGCCGCGCACAATAAGCTGCAGCACATGCGTCACCGGTGAAAACAGCACGATCAGCCAACGCATGATCGGCGCGACAAACATCGCAATCTGGTCGGGACGGGCAATCGCGGCGGTCTTTGGCGCGACTTCCGAGAAAATGACGACGAGCAGGGTCATCACGACGGTCGCCCAGGCGACGCCCGCTTGTCCGAAAATTTCCAGAAAAAGCGTTGTCGCCAGCGCCGAGGCGAGGATGTTGACGAGGTTGTTGCCGAGAAGAATGGCGCCGATCAGCCGCTCGCGGTCGCGGATCAGCGCATTGACGCGGGCGGCGCGCTTGTTGCCATCGCTTTCAAGCTTGTGCATGCGGGCCCGCGATGTCGCCGTCAGCGCTGTCTCGGATCCTGAAAAGAACGCCGACAGCATCAGCAGAAAGACAATCGAACCGGCGGTGATCAGCATGTCGGGGTTAAGATCGCTCATGGCGGGATTGGTCCCTGTCATCAATTGGCCAGGCGCCTAGCGCGCGCCGGCGGACTTTAGGAAATTCAGGATTGCTGACGGATCGACCGCCTTTTCGACGAACGCCTCGCCGAGGCGGCGGACAAGAATAAGCGTCATCGCGCCCTGTTCGACTTTCTTGTCCTGCAGCATCGCGGCGATCATCGCGTCGGCGGAAAATCCGTCCGCTATTTCGATGTCGGCAAGGCCGGTCGGCAGCCCTAACGCCGAAAGATGCGCTTTCAGCCGGTCGGCGTCCGCTTGCGGGCAGAACTTCATGGCGACGGAAAAATCAAAGGCTAGCGCCATGCCGGCAGCGACCGCCTCGCCATGCAGCAACTGCCCGGAATAGCTGTGCGCGGCTTCAAGCGCGTGGCCGAAAGTGTGGCCGAGATTGAGAAGCGCCCGCGCGCCGGTTTCGCGTTCATCGGCGGCGACAATTTCCGCTTTGGTTTCGCAGGCGCGCTTGACCGCGATGCGTCGTGCACCCGCGTCGCCGGCAAGAAGTTCCTGCCCGCGATTTTCGAGCCAGGCGAAAAACGGCTCGTCGCCGAGCGCGCCATATTTGACGACTTCGGCGTAACCCGCTCTCAATTCGCGCAACGGCAGCGTTTCGAGCGCGCCGGTGTCGGCAAGGACAATCGCCGGCTGGTAAAACGCGCCGATGAGATTTTTGCCGTGAGCGGAATTGACCGCCGTCTTGCCGCCAACGGCGCTGTCGACCTGCGCCAGCAGGGTTGTCGGAATTTGCGCATAGCGGCAGCCGCGCCGCAGCACAGACGCGGCAAAGCCGGTGAGATCGCCGACGACACCGCCGCCAAACGCAAGGATCATATCCCGCCGTTCAACGCCAAGCGCGATCAACTGTTCGAGCAACGCTTCAAGTCCACGCATGGTCTTGGCGCTTTCGCCCGGTTCGAGCACGATCTTGGCGAATGAGACGCCATGAGCTTCGAGGCCCTGTTGCAGTCTTGCGCCCTGCGCCGCATCGACATGGCGATCGGTGACGATCACCGTCCAGGGCCGGTGAAGGTGCGGCTGGAGCAATGCGCCAGCCTCGTCGAGCAGCGCTTCGCCGATGTGAATGTCATAGGATATTGCGCCCAGTTTGACCGGGCAGATGTCAGTCGTCATGGCGGCGGCGCCTCGCTCAGATGTTTTGACAGGGCGGCGACGATGGCGCTGACGGTGCGGGCGTGACCGCCCGCGCGGCTGTCGATCGCGATATCGGCCTGCGCATAAAAGGGTGTTCGCGCCTCGAGCAGGCGCTCAATGGTTTCCTTGGGATCGCCGCTCTGGAGCAGCGGGCGGGTTGGCCGCCGCGTCGCGCGTTTGACCAGGGTGTCGGTGTCGGCTCTGATCCAGATCGAAATTGCGCGCTCGGCGATCAGCTTGCGGGTTGTGGCGTTCAACAACGCGCCGCCGCCAGTCGCCAGCACAATTGGCGGTCCGGCAAGCAGCCGGTCGATCACCTGCGCCTCGCCGCGGCGGAAGCTCTCTTCGCCATGACGCGCGAACAGTTCCGAGACATTCATGCCGGCGGCGCGCTCGATTTCAGCATCGGCGTCATGAAACGGCAGATTGAGCGCCAATGCGAGGCGCCGTCCGACGGTCGTCTTGCCAGCGCCCATCATCCCGACGAGCGCAATCGTCCGGTCGATTTTCGTCAGGTCGGTCAGCGGCTTGCGGCGTTGGGCGGGCATGGGACCAGTCTCTAATGAAGCCGTGCGGATTTCGCCAGAGGCGGGCGCAAAAGGCGGGAAAAGGCGCGAGGGTTCGCTTCGCCGCCGAGTTGGTCTACAAAGGGCGTTCATTTGAGAGTTCCGGGAGTATCACCCTTTGCGCTTTGTCCTTGCTGTCGTCGTTGTCGCGATTCTCACTCTGGCGGGTCTTTATGTTTACGGGCTGACCTTGAAGCCTGACAACCGCACCATCGAGCAGGATGCGATCGGGTCGGCCAATGTCTAGAAAAGTGTTTGCGAGCCTGCTCTCCGGTTTGCTGCTGGCGGCGGGAGCAAGTGCGTTTGCGCTTGCCCAGACGGCGCCGCTGGCGCCGGTCGAGGAGGCGAGCCTTGCCAAGGATGTTTTCGCCTCCGGCGTGCTTGGCCGCAATGAGGGCGCGCTCGGCGCCGATTTGTGGCGCGGGGCGCGGGC
>JBGSVH010000069.1:0-2587 GCA_041753055.1 Parvularculaceae bacterium | reverse complement strand
GCCGGGCCCGCGGCGTGCTTTTCCTGATTGGCGGCGACATCGCTCTTGCCCGCGCCGTCGCCGCTGACGGCGTCCATTTTCCCTCGCGTATGATCGCCGGGATCGCGCCGGCGCGGGATCTTGTCGTCACTGCCGCCTGTCATGGCGCAGCGGACCTAGCACTTGCGCACCGGCAAGGCGCCGACGCCGCGTTCCTGTCACCGGTCTTTGCAACGCAAAGCCATCCGGGGTCGCCATTCCTTGGCGCAGCCCGGTTCAGGATACTCGCTGCAGCGGCGCTGCTGCCGGTGCTGGCGCTTGGAGGTGTCGGCTGCGCGAACAGCCGCGCGCTCAAAGGCAAGAACGTCGCCGGAATTGGCGCGATCGGCGCATTTGAGAATTAGGCCGGGATCACTCAGCCTTTGTCCAGACGGCGAGAGAATTGCCGCTGGTATCGGTGAAGTGAAAGCGCCGTCCGCCCGGGAAATCATGATGGGCGGTGATTTTGCCGCCAGCCTTCACCACCGCCTTTTCGGACGCGTCAAGATCATCCGCATAAAGAATAACTGTCGTCGATCCTGCGACCGGCATCTCGCCGCCGCGCGCGCCGCCCGCTAATCCCGCGCCTTCGAAAGACACATAATCCGGTCCCCAGTCCTGAAATGTCCAGCCGAGCGCCTCGCCGTAGAATTTCTTGAAGGCGCCAAGATCCGCGGCGGCGAATTCAACATAATCGATATGATTGTTCGTTGACCCCACGGCGGTCTCCTCTTTGGGTGTCGCCGCGCCGCCGCCGGGAATCAGGATTGCGGTAAGAGCGGAAAAGGCGGCGCGAATGATCAAGGCGCAAGCTTACGCTGCGGCCCCGCAAAGAAAAAGGGCGGTCTCGCAAGAGACCGCCCTGTTTCAGTATCCCCTCTAAGCAACGCAGGCGCTTTGAGATGCTTGCTTAAGCCTAGAACTTTATTGAGCTCTCGATGACGACAGTGGCGGCTTCTTCCTGACCGCCCGCTGACGCCGGCTTTGTCGATTCGACATATTGAGCGGCGGCGCCGATGGTAATGCCGCGACCAATGAAATAAGTAACGCCCGCTTGCGCTGTCTGCGTGTCGCGGAAGATCAGGGGGTTCGCGGCGACCGGTCCGACGACATCAGCCTGCGACTGGCCGTAACCGAGCATCAGCCCCCAGTCGCCCTTGTCTTCGCCGGTCTTGAAGGTGATGCCGGCGTCGAAGGCGAGATAGCCGTCCTGGGCGAGATCGGCGAGGCCGGAATTGGTCGACTTGATCGAGCCGCCGACGGTGAGGCCGCGAAAGCCGAGATTGAGGCCGAGCGCATAAGCGCGGTAATCGTCGAACACCGGCGAGGAGACGCGCGCGTCTTCGCTCGCCGACACATAGCTTGCGCCGAGACCAAGCAGCAGGCCACTGCCGTCGCCGACTTTCAGTTCTTTCTGATAATACATCGCCGCCTCGACGACATCGTCCCAGCGCGAGGTCTCGGTCAGAAGCTGGCCGTTCGGCGCAATCAGGAGCCGATCTTCCGGCGCGCACAAATCCTTGCCGCAATGAGCGAGCGACGGGCTGTAGGATACGCCGAGCTGAAGCCCGCCAAGCGCGCCGCCAAGAAAGTTCGCAGGCGGAAGATAAGTGAATTTGGTTGAATAGCCGGAAAAGTCGTTGACCGTATGAACGTCGTTAAGGCCGGAAAGGTCCGTACGCCAATCATTGACGTTGACCGACCGGAAGATCGTCGGCGCCGTTACGGCGAAGGTGCGGCCAACGCCGTTGTCGCGGCCGACAATCACCTGTCCGAATGCGCCGCGCACATAGCCGTAAGCGCCCTGAACATAAGCGTCTGAGGTCAACGGGCCGACGCCGCGCGGGCCGCCGATCAGCATGCTGGAATAGCGCCCTCCCGCATACATCTGGTTCGGCTGCTGGCCGTCAAGGCGGCCCTCGACCACTGCGCCAACTTCAAGCCCGTTGCTAAAAACAGTTGAGCCTTTGACCGAGATGACCGCATCCGCATCGGCTTTGGCGTCGCCATCGACTATGCCGGCGGCGGCGCTCGCCTCGCCCTTGACTTCAAGCTTGATCGGATCGGCGGCGAAGGCGGGGGTCAGCGCCATGACAAGCGCCAGCGCGGAGATTTGCCCCGCGGCGCTTTTCGCCAGATTTTTAAGCCGCCCGTTCACCATGTCACCCGGCCTTGCAGCCGTTTCTCCCGATTTCGGTTCCGAAATCAGCGCCTTATCGACACCGCTTCGGCCGTCTCCACGATAGACTCACCCGCCAGCGTACACGGCGGAAGTAAAAAAATCACGCGCCCAGACCCAATCAACGGAGCACACAGCCTTGCCACCCTGCTAACATGGACAGGGCGCGGCACACTCACAATGCTGAGTTAAGGCCCCTCGTGGCCCCCGGTCAAGGAAAGCGAACGCCCTATAGTTGTCTAACCGCCGGTTTGTGGTAGGAAAGCCACGTTCGCGGCCTGACCGCGTTTCAAGATGGAACAGTTCCCCCGATGAGTTTCGTAAAACCACGCCCGATCAAGGTATTAGCGGCGGCGATCGCGGCCGGCGCGCTGGCGGCCTGCGCCGGCG
>JBGSVH010000068.1:0-10572 GCA_041753055.1 Parvularculaceae bacterium | reverse complement strand
CGATGGCCTGCGGGACGCCGGTTGTCGCCAGCAACGCAGGGGGCGCCGCCGAAGCAGTCGCCGCGCCGGAAGCAGGCTGCATCGTCGAAATCCGAACGCCGCAGGCATTTGAGGCAGCGCTTGGCGACGTCATGGCGTCATCCGATCGCGCCGCAACGCGCCGTTACGCTGAAACCCGCTCATGGGACGACACGTCGAAAGGCCTGGCGGCATTGTTCGATGCAATCGCCGCGCAAAGCAAAAGCCGCGCGGCCATTAGCTATCACGCGGCGCCGAAGCGCCGCGCCGAAAAACCCATGCTGCTATTCACGGTCGATACCGAAGAACAGTTCAACTGGGAGGGATTTTCAGCCACCGATTTCACCGTCAACCGGCCGCGCGGCATCGAAAGACTGCAGGCGCTGTGCGAGGAATTCGGCGTCCGCCCGCTTTATTTTCTTACCTGTCCGATGCTGACCGATGCGGAAAACGCCGGCTATTTCAGGACGCTTGCCGAATCCAGCCGCGCCGATTTCGGCCTTCACCTGCACCAGTGGAACACGCCGCCAATCGGCGGTTATGAAGGCGCCTATTATTCCTGGCAGGGAAACCTCCCCGCCGAAGCGCATGCCGCAAAATTGCAATCGCTCGGCGACGCGTTCGAACGCGCGCTCGGGTTTCGCGCCATCGCCCATCGCGCCGGCCGCTATGGCGTCACGCCCGACGCCTATCGCGAAATTGCGGGCGCCGGCATCCGCTACGATTTCAGCCCGTCGGCAAGCTTTGATTTTTCCGCCCATGGCGGCCCTGATTTTTCGGCGCTGTCGAACGACCCGTTCACCGTCACAACCGACATGGGCGCAGTCCATGTGACTCCGGTTTGCGGCGCATTGGCGCTGCGCGGCGGGCGACTGTTCCTGAAACAGGCGGGCGAGCCAGGGCTGACATCAAGACACCGCGCTTATTCGCGAACCTTGACAGCGCCTTTCCGCCTGTCCTGCGAACAGGCGCGCTTTTCCGAACTCGTCTCGCTGACGCGGCACCTTGAAAAAGCCGATACGCCGATTCTCACCTTTGGGCTTCACTCGACCAGCCTGACCGCTGGCGCCAATCCCTATGCGCCGAATGAGGCAGCCGTTGACGCGTCGCTGGCGCTGATCCGGCGCTATCTTCAATTCTTTACAAAAGATTTCGGCGGCGCGCCCGCAGAGCTCGATGACATCGCCGCATTCTTTTCCGGGCGCGGTTAACCTTAACCCGGCATTAAGTCCGCAGTCCTAATTTTATCCTTGGCGGAAAATCCGCTGAGGGATAACGGCCATGGAACTTATCGACATCGCCCGTATCATTTTCGCGCTGGTCGCCGTGATCGGCATGATCGGCGTTGCAGCGATCGCCGCCAAGAAACTCGGGCTGCAGAACGGCGCCATCGCCATGCAGCGCGCGCGCAGGCTGGCAATTGTCGAAACTCTCAGTCTCGATCCGAAGCGCCGGCTCGCGATCATCGCCTGCGATGGCCGCGAACATCTGGTTGTTCTCGACGCCGCGCGCGTCTCAGTGATCGAGCGCGGCATTCCGGCGCGCGAGCCCGTTGAAACGGCGGCGGAAGACAGCCTTGCCGCACCCGCCAGAAAACTTCACGCGCCGTTTCCCGTCATCAAGCTGCTGCAACGCGCGCCCCGCGACCAGACGGTCGCGCTTCGCGCCGCTGGCATCATATGACCGCGCGCGCGCGCATTTTCGCTTTATTGCTGATTGCCGCCCTCGCCCTGCCATCGGCGGCGGCGGCGCAGTCCCTGACGCTCGACATGGGCGATGGCGGCGGATTTTCGTCGCGCATCGTCCAGCTGGTGATGCTGATGACGGTGCTCAGCCTTGCGCCGTCGATACTCATCATGATGACATCGTTCATCCGCATCGTCGTCGTCCTGTCGCTGTTGCGGACCGCGATCGGCATTCAGCAGAGCCCGCCGAATCCCGTCATCATGTCGCTGGCGCTGTTCCTCACCGCCTTCGTCATGGCGCCGACCTTCACCGAGGCCTACAACGCCGGCATCGCGCCGTTGATGAAAGAGGAAATGCCGCTTGAACAGGCATTGCCTGCAGCGGCAGAGCCGCTGAAGGAATTCATGCTGACGCAGACGCGCGAGAAAGACCTCGCGCTCTTTTTCGACATGGCGAAGATCAAACCCGAAACACCGGAAGCCTCGCCGCTTTATGTGGTGACGCCAGCCTTCATGATCTCCGAGCTTCGCCGCGCCTTCGAGATCGGTTTCATGATTTTCATCCCGTTTCTCATCATCGACATGGTGATCTCGTCGATATTGATGGCGATGGGCATGCTGATGCTGCCGCCGATTGTCATCTCGCTGCCGTTCAAGCTGATTTTCTTCGTGCTGATCGACGGCTGGCGGCTCGTCGCGGGAAGCCTGGTGCAGAGTTTCGGGACGGGGTGACGCTATTTCTTCTTTACTGTCTTCTTCTTCGGCTTCTTCTTCGGCTTCTTCTTGAACTTCGCCGCGCGACTTGCCGCGTCGAGCGCCAGCGTCGTCCAGCGCCGCAATTCATCCTCGTCGTCAAAGATTTCATCGGGCGCGGCAAAATAACCGGTCATTTCAGCACGTGTCCCGTCTTTCATTTCGAAGGAAAACGGGTTGAGGCCGCGCCTTTGAAACTCGTTGCGCGTTTCATCATCGACTTTCAGATAAACCATATCGTCGTCCAGCAGCGCGAAGAACAGCTCGTCGCAATAAACGCCGGCGCCGCCAAACATCTTGCGAACGCGGATATCGCCGAACGGCGCGAAAATTTCCCTGGCGTGTTCGATATAGGATGCAGAAATCGCCATGGCGGTTCTCCCTTGCCCGCCCGAGCTTATCTCTCCCGCAGGGGAGGTCAAAGCCGCGCGCGTTATTTCACCGCTTCGCGCCGGATGTCAGCAATCTGCGCTTCGCCGTCGGGGCTGTGAATCCAGCTTTCGGCGGCGTGCTTGCTGTCGAATTGCTGCGCGATGCGGTGCGGCCTGACGCGGCCTTCGACGGGGACGAATACCTCGAAGGTTCCCGCAAACCGCGCATCCTTGGTCGCTTCGGCGAACGCCGACGGCAGACTTTTTTTCTTTTTCATGGCCATAGGAGGTTCCTTGCTGGCCCCGGCTATAGCGCGCGCCCCCGCCGAATGGCAAATCCGGCCTAAACCTCTTCCTTCGCCGGAATGATGGTAACGCTTTCGCCGCAGCCGCAGGCGTCGGTCTGGTTGGGGTTGGTGAAGGTGAAGCGCTGCGAGAGTTTGTCGGCGACGAAATCAATCTCGGTGCCGATCAGGAAGAGGATCGCTTTGGGGTCGATGATGACCTTGACGCCGTTTTCCTCGACAACCTCGTCGAGCGGCGCCGCCGCGGTCGCATAGTCCATGACATAGTCCATGCCGGCGCAGCCGCCGTTTTTGACGCCGATCCTGACGCCAATATAGTTTTCATCGGCGCCGGCCATGATTTCCTGCATGCGCGCCGCAGCACGATCAGTCAGCGTCACGACTTTCGGTCTCGGTCTTCTCGCCATCACAAATATCCTAGTTCAAGCTTTGCTTCGTCCGACATCTTGTCGGGCGTCCAGGCGGGCTCGAAGGTCATCTCGACCTTCACGTCTTCAACGCCCTGGATGCCGCGCAGCGCGCCTTCGACCCAGCCGGGCATTTCGCCAGCGACGGGACAGCCGGGCGCCGTCAATGTCATCTCGACCGTCAACAGCCGCTCGTCGGAGAGATCGACCTTGTAGATGAGGCCGAGCTCGTAAATATCAACCGGGATCTCGGGATCGTAAACGCTCTTCAGCGCCTTCACGACGTCGGCCGTGATCCGCGTCATCTCGTCAGCCGGGATCGCCGCGCCGCCGGCCATTTCGGCCTGCGGGCGTTCTTCCTCGGCTTTTACATCAATTACGTCGCGCATATCGGTCACCAGCATACACCTATTTAAGAAGCTCGTGGGTTTTATGAAGACCCTTCAACAGGGCGTCGACATCGTCATGGGTATTGTAAACGGCGAAGGAAGCGCGCGCCGTCGCCGAAACGCCGAGGCGCTTCATCAAGGGCTGAGCGCAATGATGGCCGGCCCTTACCGCAATCCCCGCCCGGTCAAGAATGGTCGAGGCGTCATGCGGGTGGGCGCCAGCGACGTTGAACGCGATAATCGGCGCTTTGCCTTTCGCCTGCCCGAAAAGCTGCACGAAATTCAGTTTGCGCATTTCCGACAACGCATGCTCGGCGAGCAGCGCTTCATGCGCGGCGATCGCGTCAACGCCCTTGGTCATCATCCAGCCGAGCGCTGCGCCAAGCCCGATCGCTTCGAGGATCGGCGGCGTTCCCGCCTCGAAGCGGTGCGGCGGATCGTTATAGGTGACGTAGTCCTGCGTCACCACCTCGATCATCTCGCCACCGCCGCGGTAAGGCGGCATTTCTTTCAAGACGTCGCGGCGGCCGTAAAGAACGCCAATGCCGGTCGGCCCGTAGAGTTTGTGGCCGGTCATCGCGTAAAAATCGCAGCCGATATCAGCGACATCGACGCGCCCATGCACCGCGCCCTGACAGCCGTCAAAAAAGATTTTGACGCCGCGCTCATGCGCGATGCGCGTCAGCTCCTTCGCCGGCGCCCGCGCGCCAAGCACATTCGACATATGCGTCAGGGCGACAAGTTTCGTGCGTTTGGTGATCAACGCTTCGAACGCCGCGAGGTCGATCTCGCCATCGTCGGAAACATCGAGCCATTTCAGAACCACGCCCTTGCGTTCGCGCAGGAAGTGCCAGGGCACGATGTTGGAATGATGCTCCATCACCGACAGGATGATTTCATCGCCCTCGGCCATCCCCTGCCCCAGCGAATTGGCGACAAGGTTCATCGCGTCGGTGCCGCCGGCGGTGAAAATGATTTCGTCGGGCGAGGCGGCGTTGAGGAATTTCGCCGCGGTTGCGCGCGCCGCCTCGAACGCCGTCGTCGTTTCATTGGCGAGGAGATGCAAGCCCCGATGGACGTTGGCGTAGCTCCCCTCCATTGCGTGTTTCATCGCATGGATGACCGCGAGCGGCTTTTGCGCCGAAGCTGCGTTGTCGAGATAGACAAGCGGCTTGCCATAAGCCTCGCGCTTAAGGATCGGAAATTCGCTGCGCAGCGCCGCAATGTCGAGATAGGGCGTTGTCATGCGTCCTCCAGCCAACGGACGATGCGAGTGTGAAACGCCTGTGCGATGCCGGGATGCGCGATTTGGTCAAAAACGCCGCCGACAAACGCTTCGATCAGCAACGCGCGCGCCGCCTCATCGGTGAGGCCGCGCTGGCGCATGTAGAAGATCGCTTCCGCGTCGAGCGCGCCGGCGGTCGACCCGTGCGCGCATTGAACATCGTCGGCGTAGATTTCAAGCTCCGGCTTGTGATCGGTTTCCGCCGTTTCCGACAGCAACAGCGCGTCGGCGTTCATGCGCGCGTCGGTCTTCTGCGCGCTTTTCATCACCCGGAACTTGCCCTGAAAGACATTGCGGCCCTTGTCCTTGACGACGCCCTTGTGGCGCTGGCGCGTCGTGCAGGCGTCGCCGATATGCAAGACCTCGCTGGTGAAATCGCTGTGGCGCTCTCCGGCGAGCAAGGCTGCGCTGGCAATCTCGGCTTTGGCGCCGCCGGCGACATAATGCACATGCGTTTCGTGCCGCGCGAGCCGCGCGCCCAATGAAAGCGACGCCTGATTGAATGCGGCGCCGCCTTCGACCTTCGCCGCGCAGATCGACTGCACCACCGCACCGGCGCCCGTTTCGTGGATGACATGACGGTGAAGGCTGGCGCCTTCCTTCAGCACGAGATGGAATAGATGCGAATAGAAACCCGCGCCTTCGCCTTCGAAGGTTTCGATGATGGTCGCGCTCGCGCCCTCGCAGAGCCGCATCAGGCTTTGCGCAAAGGAAAATCCGGCGCCGGTATTGATGTGACGAATGACAATCGGCTGCGCAAAGTCGACGCCTGCGCCGATCTCGACGCCAAGCGCCTTTTTCGACATTGCAACATTGAGCGCGGCGAGCGCATGCGTTTCAAGATCAGGGATGGTCCCGACGGCGTCAACAATTCCGTACTGAACACCCTTCGGAAAGGCGTTCGCCGGAACGTCGATCCGGCCATTGACGATGCGCAGCTCGACCGGCTTCAGCCCGGCGAGATCGCCCGCAAGCGGCGGCGCAATTTCATGCAGCGGCGCGGGCGCGGGCGCAATGTCCTGCAAGGCGGCGCGGAAATCCGTCCAGCGCCAGCCTTCAACCCGCCGGTGCGGAAAGCCGAGGCGCTGGAACGTCTCGAACGCAAGCGCGCGCACAGGCGGCAAGGACTGCGCCCGCGCGGCGAGCGCCGTTTCAAGTCCCGTTGCTGCCTTCGGCGCGTTGGTCATGCCGCCTCGACGAATTTGTCATAGCCGGATTTTTCCAGCTCCGTCGCCAGCTCCGGCCCGCCAGACTTTACAATCCGTCCGGCGGCCAGCACATGCACCCGGTCCGGTTTGATATAGTCGAGCAGGCGCTGGTAATGGGTGATAACGAGAAAACCGGGCGCCTTCTTGTTGCCTTTTTGACCGCGCAGCGAATTCACCACATCGCCAACCATTTTCAAGGCGTCGATATCGAGCCCTGAATCGGTTTCGTCCATGATCGCGAATGCCGGCTCTAAGATCGCCATCTGCAGCATTTCCATGCGCTTCTTCTCACCACCCGAAAATCCGACATTGAAGGGGCGTTTCAGTTTCTCGTCGCTGAGCCCGACAATCTTCGCCTTGGCGCGGATGAGTTTCAGGAAATCGGCGGCGGACACTTCCGCCTCGCCGCGCGCGCGTTTCTGCGCGTTCAAGGCCGTGCGGATGAAATTCATGGTGGCGACGCCCGGAATTTCCATCGGATGCTGGAACGACAGGAAAAGGCCCTTCGCCGCGCGTTCATTCGGGTCGAGGCCGAGAATATTCTCGCCGTTCAGCGTGACGGACCCTTCGGACGCTTCGTAATTTTCGCGGCCTGCAACCGCATAGGACAGGGTCGACTTGCCGGAGCCGTTCGGCCCCATGATGGCGTGCACTTCGCCCGCCGGCACGGCAAGCGTCAGGCCTTTGAGGATCTCGTGGCCGCCAACTGAGACGTGGAGATTGTCAATCTTGAGCATTATTTCATCGGCCCTTTCGGCTCGGTGATAATGTAAACCGTCGTCGTTTCGCCGATGTTCAAGGCTTCGTGCCATTTGACGCCATCGCTCTTCCAGGAATCGCCGTCTTTGGTTTCAATCTCGCGCATTCCGGTTTCGTCGGTGATGCGCATTTTTCCGCCGGTAAGAACGTAGCCGAAATGCGGCGCATGAAAGTGCCGCTCATGCCCGACACCTGGCGGAAACGTGCAGCGGAAGGAGCGCAGCAATGCGTTCTCCTGAAGCAGGTTGCAAACCCTCTCACCCTTCCAGCCGGCCGCCAGCGGATCGGGAAAAGTCGCCATCGGCATGATAAGCGCGCCGCCGGAATTGGGGATAGGATTTTCCGGCGTCTGCGCGTAGGCGGGCGAGGTTGTCAGAATCCAAATTGCAACGAGCCGTTTCATTTCTTCACCGCCAGACATTCGATTTCCAGACTTGCGCCCATCGCGAGCCCATCGACGCCAAAGGTCGAGCGCGCCGGTTTTTCTTCCGGGAAGACCGCCGCATAGGCGGCGTTCATCTCGGCGAATTTCGTCATGTCATCGAGAAACACCGTGCATTTTACGATGTCGGACAGATCAGCGCCGAGGCGCGCCAATGTCGCCTTGTAGTTTTCGAATATCGCGCGCGTCTCGGCCGCAACGCCGCCTTCAACCAAAGTCGTTCCGCCCGGCGCGCGTCCGATTTCGCCCGACAAATAGATCGTCTTGCCGACAACAACGGCGGACGAAAACGGCAGGTCAGCCGGCAAAGACGGATCGCGGTCGTAGTTGCGCGGGGTTTGCGCCGGCGCACAGGCGGCGAGCGAAACTGCAAGAAACGCCGCCAACACCTTCATTCTGGGGCTTCGCGAAGCGAAGAACCCGGAATCCATCTTTCTGCGAAACGCCGCGACATGGACTCCGGGTTCGCCGCTCTGCGGCGCCTCGGAGTTACAGCGGGGAGAGATTTGGTCTTTGGAAAGAAACATCATCACCCGACACTCCCTTCCAAACTCACGCTCACCAGCTTCTGCGCTTCGACCGCGAATTCCATCGGCAGTTCCTGCAGCACTTCCTTGCAGAAGCCGTTGACGAGGAGCGCGACGGATTCCTCTTCGGAAAGGCCGCGCTGCTGGCAATAGAAAAGCTGGTCTTCGGAAAGGCGCGAGGTTGTCGCTTCGTGCTCCAACAGCGCTGAGGGGTTCTTGCTTTCGATATAGGGAATTGTGTGCGCGCCGCAGTCATGGCCGATCAGTAATGAATCGCATTGCGTGAAATTGCGGGCGCCGGCGGCGTTGCGATGAATGCTGACGAGGCCGCGATAGGTCGAGTTGGATTTGCCCGCCGAAATCCCCTTGGCGATGATGCGCGATCTGGTGTTCTTGCCGAGATGGATCATCTTGGTGCCGGTGTCGGCCTGCTGGTGATTGTTGGTGATGGCGATTGAATAAAACTCGCCGGAGGAATTCTCGCCCTTCAACACGCAAGACGGATATTTCCAGGTGATCGCCGAGCCTGTTTCAACCTGCGTCCACGAGACTTTCGAATTCCTGCCGCGGCAGTCGGCGCGCTTGGTGACGAAATTATAGATGCCGCCGCGCCCGTCCTTGTCGCCCGGATACCAGTTCTGCACGGTTGAATATTTGATCTCGGCTTCGTCCTCGATGACGAGTTCGACGACGGCGGCATGCAGCTGGTTTTCATCGCGCATCGGTGCGGTGCAGCCTTCGAGATAGGAGACATACGATCCCGGCGCCGCAATAATCAGCGTCCGCTCGAACTGGCCGGTATTGGCTTCATTGATGCGGAAATAAGTCGACAGCTCCATCGGGCATTTAACGCCCGGCGGCACATAGACGAAGGTGCCGTCAGAAAAGACCGCGGCGTTCAAGGTCGCAAAAAAATTGTCGGAGGTCGGGACGACCGTGCCGAGATATTTCTTCACCAGGTCCGGGCGCTCGCGGATCGCTTCGGAAATCGCCATGAAGATGACGCCGGCCTTGGCGAGTTCGGCGCGGAACGTCGTCGCCACCGACACCGAGTCAAAGACGGCATCGACCGCGACCTTCGGCGCGCCTTCAACGCCCAGCAGGGTTTGCGTTTCCTTCAGGGAAATGCCGAGCTTTTCGAAATCGGCGAGGATTTCCTTTGGCACGTCGTCGAGCGATTTGTATTTGGCGCCGGTCTTCGGCGCCGAATAATAATAAGCATCCTGATAATCGATCGCCGGATAATGGATCATCGCCCATTTGGGCTCGTCCATCGTCTTCCACCGCCGAAACGCGTCGAGCCGCCACTGAAGCATCCATTCCGGCTCTTCCTTTTTCGCCGAAACATAGCGGACGGTGTCCTCGGTGAGACCCTTTGGCGCCTTTTCCGATTCAATATCGGTGGTGAAGCCGTATTTATACGTCTCCAGCGCCCTGGCCGTATCAATCGTTTTCTGATCGATGCGCGCTTCGCTCATTCCTTGTCCTCGCGCGCCCGAGTTTCGACATTGGCGAGCATTTTCGCGACCATCATCGCGAAGACAGACCAAAGCCCGGCATAGATTGCGCCCGAGGTGAGCGCGATCGTCAGCGCTTCACCGGTGTCGAGCTTGACGGTCTTGCCGGTGAGGATCAGCCCTTCGAGCGCTGCGAACAAGATCACCGCCGCGCCGACGCCGCGGATTGCGGCGCGTTTCCAGATCGGGGTTTTGGCCTTTTCGTTCACGCAATCCCCTCCGCCAGCAGGACGACGCTTTCGGTCGCGGCGATCCTGTCTTTTGCGATTTCCTGATAGGCGGGCGAGCCCGCCCAGGCGAAGAAGGATTGCTTGTCGGGGAAGGAGAGCAGGACGACGCGATTGGCGTCCCATTTTCCTTCAAGGACTTTCGGCGCGTCATCGGCGGCGAGCACCTTGCCGTTGAATTTTTCAAACACCGGCATGAAGCGGCCCATGTAGCGGTCATAGGTTGGCCGGTCGTGTATCTTTAATTGAACGATGGCGTAAACGGTCATTCTGCGGCCCTCGCTAGTACGCGTTTATACGCTGCCGGCCATTCGCGGCAGAAGGCGTCAGCGTCGTCGTCTGTTGAATTCCATCCGAGCGAGACGCGGATGCCGCAGGTTGCAAGCGCGTCGTCGGCGCCCATCGCGGTCAATACGTGGCTCGGCTTGGTCTTGCCCGACGAACAGGCCGAACCCGACGAGATCGCAATTCCGGCAAGGTCCATCGCCATCAATTGCGTTTGCGAGGCAAAGCCCGGCGCCGACAGCGACAACGTGCCCGGCAGGCGGTCTTGTCCCTTGCCCCAGATCTGCGCGCCGGCTTTTTCCGCCGCGTCCTGCATGCGGTCGCGCATCGCTGCGTAGTCGGGCGCCTTGGCGATCGACCCGGCGGCAAGATCCACCGCAACGCCGAGCCCGGC
>JBGSVH010000067.1:0-19260 GCA_041753055.1 Parvularculaceae bacterium | reverse complement strand
GACCGCAGAGGCGGCGATCGCGAGCGGCGCGGCAAGGGCGACCGCAAGGAGCGCTACAGCCGAAAATCCGAGGATGGCGACAAAAAGCAGGGCGTCGACAACGCCGGCCAACCCGCGACCGCTCGTGGTTGTCTTCAACAGCGACGTTGATTCAACTGTCATTTCCTGCATTTGACCCACACCTACCATTCCGCCCCTGGGGGCAGTCTATGCCCACTCTTTGCCGTTCGTCCAGAGCGAACGCCGACGGCCGGACAACCGCGGATGTCGTCACAATAAATTACATCCGTTAAGCGAAAATAAGACGAAATGAACGTTTGGTTAATGTGTTCTTTCCGCAAGGATCTTGTCATGCGCCGCATTGATCGCCGCGGTGCGGTTCGCGGCGATCTTCACTAGATTCGACGGAACGCCCCTCGCCACCAGCGCGTCAGGGTGATTCTCGCGCATCAGTTCGCGGTAACGGGCGCGCACCGCCTCGTCGCTCGCATCAGATTCGAGCCCGAGGATCAGGAACGGATCGTCGAGATCCTGGCCCAGATGCGCGGCCCGGAGCCGCCGCCATGCGCCCGGCTTCAGACCGAAGGTTACCGCCGCATTCTCGATCATTTCCATTTCGCGAGGATGCGCCTGACCGTCGGCGAGCGCGACATAAAGAAGGCAATCGATCACATCTTCGAGAACGATCGGGTCGTCCTCAAAAATTTTCGCAACCTGCGCGACATAATGATCAAAGCCTGCAACATCCTGTTTGGCGAGATCGAAGACCATCCGGACTTTTGGTGCCTCCTTTTCAGGAAAAGCAAAGAATTTCCGGAACGCTGCGACCTCGCTGTCGGTCACGAATCCGTCGGCGCGCGCGATCTTCGCCGAAAGCGCAATCAGGGCGATCGAAAACGCCGCCTCGTCGCGGCGCGCCTTCATCGCAACGAAGGCGTCAAGCGCGGCGCCAAGCGTGCGTTTGTGCGCCTCCTCGATCGCCTCGCCGATTCGGTTCCAGAGTGTCACAATCGTATTCCTCCAACCTCGTGGCGGTCTACCCGGAGCGGGCGTTTAAAGCCAGATAGACGCGCGTGAACGATTCCCTTGAAATGCAACAAAATTGTGGAAAAAGATTTTTTTTCAACCCGATCCGGCGCTTGCCGGCGGCGGCGCGCACTGCATGCGCAACCGCCATTTCAGCGCGCTTGCCTTCAGCCCAAGAGGGCGCACTATTTTCCCGTCCGGGCTCTTTTCGGGTGCTGACCAACGGGGTGAGAGATGGCGACGCTCTTTGATCAGTTGCGTATTGCGGCGGCGGGAATCCTTTGCGGCGGCGGAATGATGGCGATCGCGCTTTTTTTCGCAAGCGGCGCGCATTTTTGACCACTCGCGCCTGCATCGCTCAGGCGTCGTAACCAAGAATTGGCGACAGCCATCGCTCGACCTCGCCCACCGTCATGGCCTTGCGTTTCGCATAGTCCTCGACCTGATCCTTCGCAATATGACCGACGCCGAAATAAAGCGCCCCGGGGTGACTGAAATAAAGCCCTGACACCGATGATGGCGGCGTCATTGCAAAATTTTCGGTCAGTCCCATGTCGGCATTCGTTTCGGCGCCAAGCAGTTTGAACAGCGTCGCCTTTTCGGTGTGGTCCGGTTGCGCCGGATAGCCGGGCGCCGGGCGGATGCCGCGGTATTTTTCGGCGATCATCTCATCGACCGACAAAGCCTCGTCACTGGCGTAGCCCCACAATTCGCGTCTGACGCGCGCATGAAGATGTTCGGCGAAGGCTTCGGCAAGCCGGTCGGCGATCGCCTGCGACATGATCGAAGAATAATTGTCATGCGCATTGTCGAACGAAGCGGAAAGCGCGTCTTCGCCAATGCCCGCGGTGACGGCGAACGCGCCGATATAATCGCGCACGCCGCTGTCGCGCGGCGCGACAAAATCTGAAAGACAATAGTTTGAAGCGCCGGCCTCGCGCTTGGCCATCTGCTGGCGCAGGCCATGTAATGTCGCGATCTGTTCTTCCCGGCGGTCGTCCGTGTAAATCACCACATCGTCGCCGACAGAATTCGCCGGCCAGAAGCCGACGACGCCATGAGCGGTGAGGCGCTTTTTCGAAACAATGTCAGCCAGCATTTTCTGCGCATCCCCGAAGAGAGCGCGCGCCGCCTCCCCAACAATCTCGTCGTCAAGGATGCGCGGGTATTTGCCGGCGAGTTCCCATGATGCAAAGAACGGCGACCAGTCGATATAGTCTGCAAGGATCGACAGATCGTAATTTCGAAACGCCCTGACGCCGGTATAGGAGGGAGCTGGCGGCGTATAGCGCTCCCAGTCAAATCCCGGAGCCTTGGCGCGCGCGTCGGCGAGCGCGATGCGCGGATTCTTCTCACGGCCCTTTTCATGCTGGTCGCGGATACGGTCGTAATCGCCTTTGATCCCGGTGAGATAATCGGGACGGCGCTCGTCCGACATCAAAGTTCCCGCGACGCCGACCGCGCGGCTCGCATCCGTCACATAAACGACGCCGTGCTCATAGTTTGGCGCGATCTTGACGGCGGTGTGAGGCTTGCTGGTTGTCGCACCGCCAATCAGCAGCGGAATGGTGAACCCCTGCCGTTTCATTTCCGCCGCGACATGACGCATTTCATCAAGGCTTGGCGTGATCAATCCGGACAGCCCGATAATGTCGACTTTATGCTTTTTTGCTTCGGTCAGGATCTTGTCGGCGGAGACCATGACGCCGAGATCGATCACCTGGTAATTGTTGCACTGAAGCACAACGCCGACGATGTTCTTGCCGATATCGTGCACGTCGCCCTTGACCGTCGCCATAAGGATGACGCCGTTGGGTTTTCCCTGCGCGAGGCCCTGTTCCTCTTTTTCCTTCTCCATGAAAGGCGTCAGATGCGCGACTGACTGTTTCATCACGCGCGCTGACTTGACCACCTGCGGCAGGAACATTTTTCCCGAGCCAAACAGATCGCCAACGACATTCATGCCGTCCATCAGCGGCCCTTCGATGACAAACAGCGGCCGTCCAAGCTTGATGCGCGCTTCTTCCGTGTCCTCGACGATGAATTCCGTGACGCCCTTGACGAGCGCGTATTTCAGCCGCTCCTCGACCGGCGCTTCGCGCCACGAAAGATCGGCCTCGGTCTTTTTCCCGGCTTCGCCGCGATATCGCTCGGCGACTTCGAGCAGCCGTTCGGTGGCGTCGTCGCGTCGATTGAGGATGACATCTTCAACGGGATCGCGAAGCGACAGGGGAATGTCATCATAGATCGCGAGCTGGCCGGCGTTGACGATGCCCATGTCCATCCCTGCCTTGATGGCGTGATAAAGAAAGACGGAATGCATCGCCTCGCGCACCGGCTCATTGCCGCGAAACGAAAACGAAATATTCGAAACGCCGCCGGAAACGCGCGCGCCCGGCAATCGCAATTTGATCGCGCGGGTGGCGTTGATAAAATCGACCGCGTAATTGTTGTGTTCTTCGATGCCGGTGGCGACGGCGAAAATATTCGGATCGAAGATAATGTCGTCGGCGGGAAAGCCGATCTTGTCGACAAGCAATTTGTAAGAGCGCTCGCAGATCTCGATCTTGCGCGCCGCGGTATCCGCCTGGCCCTTTTCATCGAACGCCATGACGACGCAGGCGGCGCCGTATCGCATGACTTTTTTCGCATTGGCGATAAACGGCGCTTCGCCTTCCTTCAGCGAGATCGAATTGACAATCGCCTTGCCTTGCACATTCTTGAGCCCCTCCTCGATCACTTCCCATTTCGACGAGTCGATCATGATCGGAACGCGGGAGATGTCGGGTTCGGAAGCGATCAGGCGCAAGAAGCGGCGCATTGCTGCGACGCCGTCCAGCATACCCTCATCCATATTGACGTCAATGACCTGCGCGCCGTTCTCAACTTGCTGGCGCGCGACCGCGAGCGCTTCGTCGTAGCGGTCTTCCTTGATCAGCTTGCGGAACTTCGCCGAGCCAGTGACGTTCGTCCGCTCGCCGATATTGACAAAAACCGGGATGGTCATACTGCAGCGCCAGACGCTTTTTTGGGAACGCCCGGCCTGACGCCGAGCATGGTGCAGAGCGCAAAGGCGAGATCGTCGCGGTTTAACGTATAAAAATGAAAATGTTTGACGCCATGTTCAGCAAGCGCAAGGCATTGCTCGGCGGCAACGGTCGCCGCAATCAGCTGCCGCGTCGACGGGTCTTCGTCAAGGTTCTGGAACAGCTTCACCAGTCGCCCCGGAATTGTCGCGCCGCATGTATCGGCCATTCGCCTGATCCCGGCGAAATTGGTGATCGGCATGATGCCGGGCGCAATCGGGATGGTGATCCCGGCTGCGCGGACGCGGTCGAGATATCTGAGATAGGCGTCATTGTCGTAAAAAAACTGCGTAATGCCGCGCGTTGCGCCAGCGTCGATCTTGCGTTTCAGCATGTCGATGTCGGCGGCGGCCGAGGGGCTGTCCGGGTGCTTTTCCGGATAGCAGCCGACGCTGATCTCGAAATTGGCGATCTTGCGCGCGCCGGTCGCCAGCTCCGCCGCATTGGCGTACCCGCCCGGATGCGGCGTATAGCGTTCGCCCGGCCCGCCCGGCGGATCGCCGCGAAGCGCCACGATGTGACGAACGCCCGCCGCCCAGTAGTCCTTCAGAACGGCGTCTACTTCGTCTTTTGTCGCAGCGACACAGGTCAAATGCGCGGCGACAGGAAGCGCCGCGTCTTTGATAATGCGCGTCACCGTTTCATGCGTGCGCGTGCGCGTCGATCCGCCGGCGCCATAGGTCACCGACACGAAATCCGGCGCCAGTGGCTTCAGCTTCTCAACCGACGCCCACAATTTCTGCTGCATCACTTCGGTTTTCGGCGGAAAAAATTCAAACGAGACGTGGAGATCGGACAAGTTGAATTCCTTTATCAGGCGACGCGTTTTTTTGGCAGCCGGCGAATTGAGTCCGGCGCGCGCGCAAGCCAGATCTTCACCGTCAGCGCGTTCTTGCCGCCAAAGCCGGGCGACAGCGTTTCCGTCTTGACCAGATCAAGACCGCAGGCGGCGCACCAGGCGGCGACTTCTTCGTCAGGAAACCCGAGCCGCCGGTGCGCATGGTCGGCGCGAAGGAACTCAAGCTCGTGCGGCGCGAAATCGGAGATGATCAATTGCCCGCCGTGTTTGAGGAGGCGCGCCGCTTCGCGAACCGCAGCGCCCGGTTCTGCAAGAAAATGCAGGACTTGATGAATGCAAACGACATCGGCGGACGCCGACTCAATCGGAAGCGAGAAGAGATCGCCATGGCGGACTTGCGCATGCCCGACGCCAGCTTTTTCAAGATTGGCGCGCGCAACGGCGAGCATGGGCCGCGACAGGTCAAATCCAAGTCCGCTCTCGAACGCGTCAGAAAATACCGTCAGCATACGGCCGGTCCCTGTGCCGATGTCGACAAAGAGGTCGACCTTGTCGCCGGCGACGAGCGCCCGCATGCGGTCTTCAACCGTCGATTCTTCAATCTGAAGGCCGCGAACGGTATCCCATTCATCGGCGTTCTTCTCAAAATAGGCGGCGGCGGCGGCAGCGCGCGCCTGACGGCTCTGCTCGAACCGGTCACCATCGCGGGCGATGACGCGGTCGCCCGAGGCGTTCAGCGCCGCAATCGCGCCAAGCACCGCATCGGTTGCTTCGGGCGTGGGCGCCGTCACCCGATAAAACATCCAGGACCCCTCGCGGAATTTGTCGACGAGCCCCGCATCGGTCAGGATTTTCAAATGGCGGCTGACCCGTGGCTGGCTCTGGCCGAGAATCTGGGTGATCTCGCTCACAGTCAGCTCGCCCCGAAGCAGGAGCGCCATGATCCGCAGGCGCGTTTCTTCGCCGATCGCCCGGAATACATTGAGGATGCCGTCTAAATTCATACCCATCGCCGCCAGAATCAGAAATACATATAAACATATCCTTATATGATCAGCAAGGCGTTGCACGGGCGTTACGCTTGGACCCGTGCGGTGGACAGCGGGCCTCAATCCCGCCAATCTCCGCGCCTATCGACGCTCAAACCGGCCCGAAAGCGCCGGCGCGGTTCAGGGGACGGTTAATGGTGTCTGGGGTTTTGCCGAAAGCATTCTTAGCGCTCGCCTTGTGCGGTCTGATGGCGGACGGCGCCGCGGCGCAAGGGGTAGTCGGCGGCGTGACCGATGCCGATGCGCCGGTCGCGCAATCCGACATCGACAGCGCGCTCGCATCGACCGGAAGCTCGGAAATCGCCGACCCCTGGGAAGGCTTCAACCGGAAAATGTTCGCCGTCAACAATACGCTCGACAAGGCGTTGCTGGTTCCGGCCGCCAAAGGCTACAGGGCGGTGACGCCGAAATCCGGCCGCCGCGGCATCCGCCGTTTCCTCGCCAATCTTCGGGCGCCGGGGGTTTTCGTGAACGATATTCTGCAGGGTGAATTCGGCCGCGCGGGCGAGACCCTGTCGCGCTTCGTCGTCAATTCAACGATCGGCGCCGGGGGATTTGCCGACCCTGCCGCGCAGATCGGCATTTCATCGCACAGTGAAGATTTCGGCCAGACGCTCGCCGTCTGGGGCGTTGATTCCGGTCCCTATATTTTCCTTCCCCTGGTTGGCCCGTCGACCGGGCGCGATGGTTTTGGCGCGGTCGTCAATCTCGGCTTCAATCCACTGCTCTACGTCCGCACCGACGCGGCAAGCCTTGCGCGCTATTCAACCGCCGGCGTTGGCGGCGTTTCGGCGCGCGAGCAATTCCTCGATCCGCTCGCCGAAATCGAGGCCAAGTCGCTCGACTATTACGCATCGTTCCGCAGTTTCTACACCCAGGCGCGCAAGCGCGAAATCGCCAACGGCAAGGTCGATTACAGCGACCTTCCCGACATTGGCGAGTTCGAAGAATTCGACGAAATAGAATAAATCACCCCGGAGAAAACATCGTATGAGCATGGTTTCCAGAATGACGCGCCTTGCCGTCGTCGGCGCCGCTGCAGCGTTCGCATCGATCGCCCCGGCGCTCGCCGACAAGGACGCAGAGACCTTCGTCGCCGGAATTCTTGTCGAAGCAAATTCCGTTTTTGAAGCGCCTGACCTTGCAACGCGCAATGCTGGCGTTGAGGCGCTTGTCGACAAATATGTCGACATGAACCGCGTCGCGAAATTTGCACTCGGCCAGTATGTGCGCCAGGCGAGCGAGGCGCAGATGGCGGCGTATCTGCCCCTGTTCAGGACATACGCAACGAGCGTCTACCAGTCGACGCTCGACCCTTATACGGGCGAAGCGCTGGAGGTCGTCGACAGTGTTGACCGCAGCGAACGGGACTTCATCGTCAATTCGCAGGTCGTTGGCGCAAAACCGGGAAGCGAATACGCCGATCTGGTCGTGCACTGGCGCGTTTACCGCGCGGCTGACGGCAAGCAGTCGATCGTCGACGCCGGCGCCTCGGGCGTCTGGCTCGCCATCGAGCAGCAGTCGACATTCAAATCGGTGATCGCCAATAATGGCGGCGGCGCTGCCGGCATCGATGCGCTGATCGCGGACCTGAAGACAAAAGTCGGCGAATAAGATATTCGCCGCGCGCAACGAAAAAAGCCGCCCTCTCAGGCGGCTTTTTGGGGGCGTAGCCGAAGCTAGCGCTACGACGAATAATATTCGACGACAAGGTTCGGTTCCATTTTCGCGGCATAGGGAACTTCGGCGAGTTCCGGTACGCGAATAAGGGTCGCCGTCATTTTCTTCGGATCAACTTCGACATAGTCCGGAATATCGCGTTCGGCGCTTTGCAGCGCTTCGAGAACAAGCGCCATGTTCTTTGACTTTTCCTGAATCTCGACGACATCGCCTGGCTTGCAGCGGAACGAAGGAATGTTGGTGCGCCGGCCGTTCACTTTGACATGGCCGTGATTGATGAACTGACGCGCGGCGAAAACCGTCGGAACGAACTTTGCGCGATAAACGACCGCGTCAAGACGGCTTTCCAGAAGGCCAATCAAATGCTCGGCGGTGTTGCCGGCGCGGCGGATCGCTTCCAGATAAATCTTCTCGAACTGGCGCTCATTGATATTGCCGTAATAGCCCTTGAGCTTCTGCTTGGCGCGCAGCTGCAGGCCGTAGTCGGAAATCTTCGATTTGCGCGCCGCGCCGTGCATGCCCGGAGGGGTCTCACGGCGGTTGAACGGCGATTTGGGGCGGCCCCAGATATTTTCCTGGACCCGGCGGTCGATTTTGTACTTTGCATTCAGGCGTTTAGTCACATGGCCTCACTATCGGCGCGCTCCGGCCCCCAGGGCCGATCCCAAGGGGCGATTACAACGGCGGCATGCGCGCCACCCGTCATGAAGGCCGGGCTCTTAGCGGGCGGGCGTTACGCTGTCAAACAACAACGCTTCAAATCAAAAAAAGGCCCGCCGAGGGGCGGGCCCTTGCCAATCGAGGGCTAATCGAATTAGGCGGCCTTTTTCCGACGCGAGGCGGCAAAGCCAAGCCCGGCAAGGGCCGAGCCCATCAGCCAGATCGCGCCCGGAACCGGTATCTCCGGCGTTCCGTTGAACGCATAGATATTGCTGACGCCAAAACGAAGTCCGAGGATTTCAAATCCATTGACCGGCGCGGGGTAGATGAATGCGATGAAGCGGTTGCCGAAATGGACGCCGAAAACCTGTGCAGCCAGGTTCGACATGCCGCCCTTGTTCGAATTGCCGCCGCCATTATCGAACGCGGTGCAGTTATTCGCATAAGTCGGCGAAGCCCCGCAGGCGCCGCCGCCGACAAAAGTCAGCGTCTGGCCGAACCAGGTTGACAGGACCGATGTGACGTTCGCGGGGCTCTGATTGCCGACATCCGTATTGGAATCGTCGGAATAAAACCCCTGGGTGAAGGTATTCGGCGTCACGGTGACGCTCGGAAAGCCCGGTTGTCCGTAAGCGATGACGGATGCGTTGGCGGAAGAAAGCGAAAAGGCAAGGCCGACTGCGGCCGCTATTGCCACGCTGATCGCCTTGGCGATGGACATACTCAATTTAACCCCAGAACAACCTGCGCTCAATTGCGCATCTGGTGCTTACTCCCGGGTAACTATGGCGACAAGATGACTATGGTTAAGTCTTTGAAATATATTTTCAATGCGCCAATAATCTTGCACCCCAAGGGTGTGATTTCCAAAAATTTTCGCTTGATTGGGGCGCCAGTTCGCTGGCGGCGCCGGTCGTTTACGGTTAGCGCCCGGTTGTCGTCGGGATTGCTCCCGATGCAGGTGGCCCGATGCAGATGGTTTGGAGCCGCCCGTCGGACAAATCGAAAGCGCGGCGCGATCGTCAGGCGCTTTGCACGGTCACCCACCTCGCCTAAGGACTGAACGCTGAGCCAATCGGAGACGTCAATGACCGCCAGATCCATCGCTGCCGCCAGCATTGCTTTGTTTGCCGTCGCCGCCGGCGCATGCGGACGCAAGGACAACCCGGCCGAAACACCGGCGCCGCCGGAGCCGGTCGCGGTCGACGTATCGCCAGCCGCGGCGGATAGCGCGCCCGCCGTCGCTATCGCGCCGGCGCGCGATCCTTTCACCTATTCTAACTATGATGAAGTTGCGGTCAGCGACCTTGCGCTTGACGTTGATGTTCTGTTCGAGCGGAAGATCCTTGACGGAATGGCGACGCTGACGATCAAGCGAGAGAAGGCCGGCGCAAGCCGGCTCGTCCTTGACACAAATGACCTCGAGATCAAATCGGTCGAAGCGGGTGACGGCAAGACCTGGGCGCGCACGCCGCACACGCTTTCGCCCGACGATCCCAATCTGGGGTCGAAGCTTGAAATCGATCTGCCGGCGGACGCGACGAAAGTGCGTATCGCCTATTCGACCAGTCCCGGCGCCGAGGGCTTGCAATGGCTCACCCCGGAACAGACGGCCGGAAAGAAATATCCGTTCATGTACAGCCAGAACCAGGCGATCAACGCGCGCTCGATGGCGCCGGTGCAAGATACGCCCGAAGTCCGGATGACGTATTCGGCGCACGTCAGAACGCCGCCGGAATTGCTGGCGGTGATGAGCGCCGAACAGGATGATGGTCCGCGCGACGGCGACTATCAGTTGTCGATGCCGCAGCCGGTTCCCGCTTATCTTATGGCGATCGCAGTTGGCGATATCGCCTTCGCGCCGATCAGCGAGACGATCGGTGTTTACGCTGAGCCGCAAACTGTCGCGGCCGCCGCACGCGAGTTCGCCGACACGCCGCAAATGGAAGAAGCGACCGAGGCGCTTTATGGGCCCTATCGCTGGGGCCGCTATGATCTCCTGGTGCTGCCGCCGTCATTTCCGTTCGGCGGCATGGAGAACCCGCGGCTTTCCTTCCTGACCCCGACATTACTCGCGGGCGACAAGAGTCTTGTCGGCGTCGTCGCGCATGAACTGGCGCATTCATGGTCGGGCAATCTCGTCACCAATGCGACGTGGAGCGACGCCTGGCTCAATGAAGGCGTTACCTCCTATGTCGAAAACCGCGTTATGGAAGCGGTGTTTGGAACGGACCGCGCGGTGATGGAACAGGCGCTCGCCCTTCATGATCTGAAAACGGAAATAGCCGCGCTTGAACGGCCAGACCTGTCGCAGCTGCAATTGCCGTCCGATCTCGATCATCCCGACGACGCCTTCTCCGACGTGGCGTACATTAAAGGCCAGTTCTTCCTGCAGTTCCTGGAGCAGCGTTACGGCCGCGCCGTGTTCGACCCATTCCTGAAATCATGGTTCGACAGTTTCGCCTTCAAGGCGGCGACGACCAGCGATTTCCGCGCGTTCCTCATGACGCATCTTGTCGCCAATCATCCGGACGCGGCAACCGTCGCCGAAATAGATGACTGGCTGTACGGACAGGGCGTACCAAAAACACTGGTCGAGCCGGTGTCTGCCGCCTTCGACAAGGTCGAGGCGGAACAGGCTGCATGGGTTTCAGGAACCGCGCCCGCCAGCACGATCAAGACAGACGGCTGGTCAACGCAGGAATGGCTGCACTTCATCAACGCGCTGCCGGACGATATCAGCGCCGATCGGCTTAAGGACCTCGACCTCGCCTTCGACCTGACCGACAATCCCAACGCCGAAATCGCTTTCGCCTGGTACATGATAGCGGTCAAGGCCAATTACGCGCCGGCGATGACCGCGATTGACGGGTTCCTTGGCCGCGTTGGCCGCGGCAAATTCCTCTATCCGCTTTATGAGGAATTGATCAAAACCAATCAGCGCGCCTTCGCCGAGCGCGTCTTCGAGAAGTCGCGGGCGCTCTATCACCCGATTACTCAGCACAGGATCGAAGAAATTCTGCAAGCGGCGAATTAGCGGCCCTTCGGCTCTTCTTCAGCGATCCACTTTTCGACGTGCTCGCGTAGCGCCGCCAAAGGAACTGCGCCGTTTTCCAGAACGCGGTCATGGAAGTCCTGAATATCAAAACGCGCGCCAAGGCGTTTGACCGCTTCGGCGCGCAGCGCCGCGATCTCAAGCCCGCCCGTGTCATAGGCGGTCAACTGTCCGGGAATGACGGCAATGCGGTCGAGCATATTGTTGACGTTGTCTTCGTCGAAGCGGCCTGATTCGATCAGGAACTGCGCCGCCTGTTCATTCGTCCAGCCATAAAGATGAAGCCCCGGATCGACGACCATGCCGCGCGCCGGCCAGGCGCGGCGCGAGATTGCGCCATAACCGCTTTCGTAAAGGCCCGCTTCTTCTGCAAGCCCCTCGGCGTAGCGGGCCCAGCCTTCGATATAAGCGGTCGATCCCAATAGCCGCGTGATCGGGTGCAACCCCTCGACAGCATAGGCGGTCGCGATCTGCAGGTGATGGCCGGGCCATCCTTCGTGAACCAGCACAATCTCCGCTTCGCCGCGCGTTTGCATCGCCCATTCATCCGTGTTGATGCGATAGGTAGCGGGGCCGTCCGCCGCCGGCTTTGGTTCATAGCGCGACGACTGCCCGGTTCCCTTCAGGAAATCCGCGAAGGGTTCGACAACGAGGTCCTGCGCAGGCAGTTTCGAAAAGAACGGCGCAACTTTCTCGCGCGCAACCGGCGCCAGCGCGCGCGTAAAATCGACAAGTTCCTGTTCGTTCCTGAACCGGTTGGCCGGCGCGTCCTTCGTGCGCTGAAGGATCCCCGCAAAATCGGTCTCGCCGAACAACGCCTCGCCGCGCTGGATGACGTCCTGACGGTTGGCGGCGACCGCCGCCTGACCGCGGTCGTAAGTCGCCTTCGCGCCGATTTTGGCCGTGTGATAGCTGCGCAGCAAGGCTTCGTAGCATTGCTCGCCATTGGGAACAGCCCTGATTGACAGCGCGTCGCGCGCTTTGGGCATGTAAACGTCGCGCAGATAATCACGCATTGCCATAACCGCCGGCGCTATCTCTTCGCTCGCCAGTTTCCTGATGGCTTCGTCGAACGCCTCATCGCCTTCGGCTTTCGACGCAAACGCCAGGAACGGCGATTGTTCGGGCGGCGCGGCAAGGATCGCGTCAAGCTGGGCGATCACGCGCGCAACCACACGCTTTGGCGCCGAATACCCGGCAGCGAGCCCCCGATCGAGATTGGCGCGTTCCTGTTCGAGATAGCGCGGCAGCTGGCGCCAGCGCGCCAGAGCTTCGGCGCGCTCGACCGGCGTTTCGACCGGCTGCGCATCTGCAACCTGCGGAAAGGAATTCTGCCAGCCCGACATGTGATTGACGTTCCACAAATTGAGATGGCAAACGCGCAGGCCCGTCGCCGCTTCAAGCGCTTCCTTCAAGGTCACGAACAGCACCCAGTCCGCGCGCGATGACAGCGACACCTTGTCGATTGCCGCCAGACGTTCTGAGAACTGATCTTCGTCCCGTTGCAGACGCGCGAGCGCCGCCGGCGAATTATCATCCATCCCCGCGAGGTCTTCCTTCACGACATCGCCAAGGCCGGCGTAAACGGCCAGGAATGGCGAATATTTGAGACCCGCGGCCAGATAGTCGTCGGCAATTGCATTCAGTTCCGCCGAATAATCACGAACGGGCGCAACGCTCTTTTCTTCGCCGCAGGACGCCGCCGCAAGAACGATGAAGGCGCCAATCAGAATTTTCTTCATAATCTTCTCACGATTTCAGGGAGAACGGGGTGAAATCCGTTTCCTTGTCATAAACATCAACGCCTTCAGCCCGCTTCAGGAATCCGACGACACGATAGGTCACGGGCGTCAGCGCAGCCTCCCATTCGACCTTCAGAAAATAATTTGTCGCCATCACCGTCAACAGCAATTCAACCGACCACACCCCTGCAAAGGCGAGCGGATAGAAAATCACCGTGTCGACGCCTTGCCCGACGACGGTCGAACCGATGGTGCGCTGCCACAAATTCCTGCCGCCCGAAGCGACTTTCATTTTCGCCATGACCAGCGCGTTGGCGAGTTCGCCGCACCAGATCGCAAGGCACGAGGCGGCGACGATCCGCGGGGCCTGGCCGAAATTCAGCGCAAATGCCTCCTGTTTTGAAATGCCGCCAATATCGACATTCCACGCCGGCGCCGGCGGAATCCAGGTGATGAATGCCGCCATCAACGCTGCAAACCCGGCGGCGGCAAACCCCGCCCAGATCACCCGCCGCGCCCGCGCATAGCCGTAAACTTCGGTCAGCACGTCGCCGGCGACATAAGACAGCGGAAAGAACAAAATGCCGGCCCCGAACGAAAAACCGGCAAAGGTTGCGACTTTCCCCGCGCCAATGATGTTGGCGCAGACGATAACAACGCATGTCGCCGCCATCATGAAATCGTAATAGCGAAACCGATGAGCGGAGAGGTCTGCGGCATGATCGATCTTCTCGATTGCCATCGGGGCCTATTGCGCTCCGGTCCAGCCGGGGCCACGCACGACCCGCCCGGCCTTTGCGCCGGTGTGCTGTTCGTTTTCAATGGTGAGCACGCCATTGACGAAGACGTCTTTGACGCCAGTTGCAAGCTGGTGCGGCTCGCTGAAGGTTGCATGATCCTGAATTGTCGCGGGATCGAAGACAACAACATCGGCGAAATACCCGGCCGCGAGTTTGCCGCGGTCTTTCAGCTTCAGATTGCCCGCCGGCTGCGAAGTCAGCTTGCGCACCGCCTCTTCAATGGTCAGCGCCTTTTCGTCACGCACATATTTGGCGAATATGCGCGCAAAATTTCCATAGGCGCGCGGATGCGTACTCTGATTGAGAAAGACGCCCTCCGGCGCCATCGATCCGCCGTCGGAACCAAAACTCATGAACGGAAGCTTGATTTTCTTGGTGATGTTGTCTTCCGACATCACAAAATAGATGACCTGCACGCGCGTATTGTCCTCGATCACAAGGTCGATCGCCGTTTCTTCGGGCGGCGCTCCGCGTTCGCGCGAAACTTCGCCCAGCGTCTTGCCCTGATATTTGCGCAGCTCGGGGTTCTTGAATCCGACCAGCAGGACACCTTCCGGCCCGCCCGCATGTTCAATGCGGTTTTCAAATTCCACATCCGGATTGCGCATTTCTTCGGCGACGCGCGCCCGCGTCGCCGGGTCTTTGAGGCGTGCGACCCAGGCGTCGTGTCCGCCTTCCTGCACCCACAGCGGCATCGCCGCATCAAGCCCGGTTGAACTCGCCGCATAAGTATACATGTCAGTCGTGATGGCGACGCCGTCGGCGCGCGCCGCCTCGATCCTGGCGATTGCGTCATCGAGCTTTGGCCAGTTCGGCTTGCCGCTCGCCTTGAAGTGATAGATTTCCGCACGGATCTTGGCGTCGCGCGCGATACCGATGATTTCATCGACTGCGTCAAGGAATTTTCCCGCCTCCGAGCGGATATGCGAAATATACATCCCGTCATATTTAGCTGATGCTCTGGCAAGCGCAGTCAACTCAGCCGTCGAAGCGAAATTCGCCGGCGCATAGATAAGCGATGATCCGACGCCCATGGCGCCTTCGCGCATCGCTTCGCGGACAAGGTCCTGCATGCGCGTCAGTTCCTCCGGCGTCGCGGCGCGATTGTCATAGCCGATTTCGTGAACGCGCACCGTCGTGGCGCCGATAAAGCTCGCGACATTGGGCGAAACGCCGCGCCGTTCGAGAAAATCGAGATACTCGCCCAGCGTCGTCCATTCGATATCATATTTGATATCCCCCTCGCGCTCTTTCATTTCGGCTTTCATCGCTTCGTTGAGCGGGCCGAACGACATGCCTTCGCCAAAGACTTCGAGCGTCACCCCCTGGCGTATGTCGCCAAGGCTGCGCCCGTCCGCGATGAGATCGTCAACAGCCCACGACAGCATGTTGATGAAACCGGGCGCGACCGCCATGCCTTCGGCATCGATCACTTTTCCGGCCCGCGCTTTGCCGAGATCGCCGATGGCCGCGATACGGTCGCCCTTGATCGCCACATCAGCGACAACACCCGGCGCGCCCGTGCCGTCATAGACGGCGCCTCCGCGGATGATCGTGTCATAGGTCTCCGCGGTCTCTGCGCTCTTGCCGCAGGAGGCGAGCATCAGCGCGGCGGCCGCAACTGCAATCATCATTGGTTTCATCCGGATTCTCCCTCGGTGTTGCGGCATCCTAGCCTGCCTTGGTGGCAAAGGTCAGTCCTTGGGCGGACCGCTGACCAGCGCCTTGATGACGCCTCTGAGGGTCCGGACTTCGCCTTCCGTCATTCCGGCGCGTACAAACGGCGTCTTGATTTTGCGTTCAAGCGCCTGGCGGCGTTCGGCCGGATAGAAATACCGGGATGCGTCAAGCGCCTCGAAAAGTTGCGCGATGAAACCTTCAAACTGCGCCTTGGTCGCCGCCGGCGCGACTGCAAGATCGGCGGGCGGCGGCGCATAGCCGTCGGCGATCGCCCATTCATAAGCCATGACGACAGCGGCCTGCGCAACATTGAGCGAGGCGAAGGCGGGATTGACCGGGATTGCAATGACGCCATCGGCTCGATTGACGTCATCATTTGAAAGCCCGGCGCGCTCCGGCCCCAGCAGGATCGCGCAGCACTCGCCGCGATCAACGCGCGGCTTCATCGCCAGCGCCGCCTCGCGCGGCGTCAAGACCGGCAACAGCGATTCGCGCGGCCGCGCTGTCATCGCCAGCGCATAGGTGAACCCGCCAAGCCCCTCAGCGCTGGTCTGCACAATCTGCGCCCGCTCAAGCACGATGCTGGCGCCAGACGCCATGGCCGTTGCTTTCTCGTTCGGCCAGCCGTCACGCGGATTGACGATGACGAGATCGCTCATGCCGAAATTCAGCATAGCCCGCGCAACCGCGCCGATATTCTCACCGAGCTGCGGCTCGATGAGAACAATCGCCGGCGCCGGGCGCAATTCGCCCTGGCCGCGCGCGACCCGCAGTTTTCCCGTTTTCTTTGGCTCGCTCACACTCTTTGCCCTCGCGCTTTGCGGCTCTGGCCGGGGATGCTATAGGCCAGCCCGCGCGCCGACCCTAACCGCCGGCGCACGCTCCCCGCCGCGTCACGCCTCAGGAACGAAAACATGAAGAAAATCAAGGTCGCAAACCCGGTCGTCGAAATGGACGGCGATGAAATGACCCGGATCATCTGGCAGATGATCAAGGACAAATTCATTTTCCCCTATCTCGATATCGATCTCAAATATTTTGACCTCGGCATCGACGAGCGCGACCGGACCAACGACCAGATCACCATCGATTCGGCGGAAGCGACGAAGAAATACGGCGTCGCCGTCAAATGCGCGACGATTACCCCCGACGAAGCGCGGGTGAAGGAATTCGACCTCAAGGAAATGTGGAAGTCGCCGAACGGCACCATCCGCAACATCCTTGGCGGCGTCGTTTTTCGCGAGCCGATCATCATTCAGAACGTGCCGCGCCTCGTTCCCGGCTGGACGCAGCCGATCATTATTGGCCGTCACGCCTTCGGCGACCAGTATCGCGCAACCGACATGCTGTTCCCGTCAAAGGGCAAGCTCACCATGAAGTGGGAGGGCGACAATGGCGAGGTCATCGAAAAAGAAGTTTTCAAGGCGCCCAGCGCCGGAATTTACATGGGCATGTACAACCTCGACTCGTCCATCACCGATTTCGCGCGCGCCTGCTTCAACTATGCGCTGCAACGCAAATACCCGGTCTATCTGTCGACGAAGAACACCATTCTCAAAAAATATGACGGCCGCTTCAAGGACATTTTCCAGGAAATCTGGGATGCGGAGTTCAAGGAAAAATTTGCGCCGTTCAAGGGAACCTATGAGCACCGCCTGATCGATGACATGGTGGCGAGCTGCATGAAATGGTCGGGCGGCTATGTCTGGGCGTGCAAGAATTATGATGGCGATGTGCAGTCGGATACGGTGGCGCAGGGGTTTGGTTCGCTCGGCTTGATGACGTCCGTGTTGCTGACGCCGGACGGCAAGACCATGGAAGCCGAAGCCGCCCACGGCACCGTGACCCGGCACTATCGCCTCCATCAAAAGGGCGAGGAGACTTCGACCAATCCAATCGCCTCAATCTTCGCCTGGACGCGCGGGCTCGCCCATCGCGGCAAGCTCGACGGCAACCCCGAACTGATCAAATTTTCCGAGACACTCGAAAAGACAGTCATCCGCACGGTTGAATCCGGGCATATGACCAAGGATCTGTCGATCCTCATCGGGGCCGAACAGAAATGGATGACGACAGTGAAGTTCCTCGAAAAAATTGACGAGAATTTCCAGAAGGCGATGAACGCTTAGTTGGCTCAACTTCCGGCGGGTGAGTTCGCATGACGTCGCCTGCCGCGCTTGAAACGCTGAAGTCAGTCTTTGGATTTGACCGGTTCCGGACGGGCCAGGAAGAAATCGTCAACGCGCTGCTGGCGGGGCGCGATGCGCTCGCGATCATGCCCACTGGCGCAGGCAAGAGCCTTTGCTATCAATTGCCCGCTCTCATCGGCGACGGACTGACGGTTGTTGTCTCGCCGCTGATCGCGCTGATGGACAATCAGATCGCACAGTTAAAGGCGCTGGGTGCGCCGGTCGGCGTCATTCACTCCGGACGCGGGCGCGATGAAAGTGTTGCCGACTGGCGCGCGGCGGCGGCAGGCGACATCAAGCTGCTCTACATGTCGCCGGAACGGTTGATGACTCCGCGCATGACCGGGGCGCTGTCGCGCCTTCAAATTGCACGCTTCGTCGTCGATGAAGCCCACTGCGTCAGCCAGTGGGGACACGATTTCCGCCCAGATTATCTCGCGCTTGCGTCACTGAAGTCGAACTTTCCGAACGCGGCGGTCGCCGCCTTTACAGCAACCGCCGACGAAAGAACGCGCAAGGAAATCCTCGACCGGCTATTGCGGCCGGGCGCTCAATTGCTCGTTCAAAGCCTCGACCGGCCGAATATCGACATCGCGATCGAACGAAAGACGCGCGCCAAAGACCGTATTCTCGAACTGGTCAAGGATCATGACGGCGAACAGGGCATCGTCTATTGCCTGTCGCGGCGCCAGACCGAGGAAGTCGCCGATCTCATCAACGCCAGCGGTCGCAAAGCCGCCGCCTATCACGCCGGCGTTGACGCGGAAACGCGCACCGCGCGTCTCAATGCATTTTTGAGCGAGCCCGATCTCATCATCGTCGCAACAGTTGCGTTCGGTATGGGTATCGACAAGCCCGACATCCGCTTCGTCATCCATTGCGATCTGCCATCGTCAGTCGAGGCTTATTACCAGGAAATCGGCCGGGCGGGACGCGACGGCCTGCCGGCGCGCGCGATCCTTCTTTATGGGCCGGGCGACGTGATGCGCCGTGTCCGGATGATTGATGCGGATGCGCCGGAAGCGAACCGCGCCGCGCAGAAAAAGCGCATTGACGATCTGGCGGCGCTTTGCGAAAGCCTCGATTGCCGCAGGAAGGCGCTGCTCGCGCATTTCGGTCAGGACATTGAACCCTGCGGCGCCTGCGACAATTGCCGGACGCCGCCCGATCTCATCGACGCCAGCGATGCAGCGCGTCTCGTTCTCGAGGCAGTGACGCAAACAGGCGAGATGTTCGGCGTAACCCACATCATCGACATTTTGCGCGGCGCCGAAAGTGAACGCATCAGGGCTCGCGGTCATGATGCGCTGTCCGCGTACGGCGCCGGCGCTGCTACCAAAGCCGCCGAATGGCGCGCCATTGTCCGCCAGATGAACGCGGCGGCGCTGCTCAAAGTTGATTCTGAATTCGGCGGCATCAGCGCTGGACCGCGGGCGCCGGGGCTTTTGCGCCGCGAATCGCGTTTCGAGATGCGCCCCGAGCCCGCGCGTCGCC
>JBGSVH010000066.1:0-10546 GCA_041753055.1 Parvularculaceae bacterium | reverse complement strand
AAGCCAGCCGCACCCGCCCTTCGCGCCGATGAGCCGACACAGGCGGAAGCGCGCGCCAGCGAGGCCAAGAAGGATCTTCCCTTTATCGGCGCTGTCATTCTGGCGCCGCAGCCGACATTGAGGGACGAGCCGGCGTCGGGCGTTCTTTACCTGCCGCAATTTTCGCCGCCCGAGCGGCTGACGGCGCCAGCAACGGAAGACCGCCGCAACAAGGACGAGAAAGACACCAGCGACGTTCTCGGCGCGCTGTCCGGCAAGATCGAAGTCGGCCGCCCGTCGCTGGTTTCGGTTGACCGTGCGGCAACGCTCGGCAAGGGCGCGGTTTTCGATCTCAAAAGCGAAGCGACTGAAATTCTCGGCAAGTCATTTGGCGTCGGCGTCTGCGAAGGCGCCAGGGCGCGATTGATGGGCGACGCCTGGGCGCTTGACGCGATGATCGATCTTGCCTTCTGCAAGGCGGCGGATGGCCAGCTGGAAGAAGCCGACGCCGATTTCTCGCGCCTTCTCAATTATACGCCCGACAATTATCAGGCGCTGGTCGGCCGCGGCTTGATTGCTCTGGCGCAGGGGGATCGCGACAAGGGTCTTGAGCTTTATCAGGACGCGTTGAACGCGCTGCCGCCGATCGCGGAATCGGACCGCATCGTTGCGGCAATGGAACGCAATTAGGTCAAGTCACCTTGCCGCGGCGCGAAAATTCCGGCCGCCGCCATTCCTCCGTACAAAGAACATCGCTGAGGACGCCAGCGGCGCGCCAGACATCGGCGTAAGAAAGAATGAGCGGCGAGAAGCCGAAACGCATCAGATCGGGCGCGCGGAAATCGCCGATGACGCCTCTGGCGATCAGCGCCTGTATAATGGCGTAGCCGTCCGGGCTTTGCAGGCAGATATGCCCGCCGCGCCGCGCCGGCGACGGTAATGGCGCGACCGCCAGCGTCTTCGTTTGGTCAAGAAAAAGATCGCCAAGGGCGCGCGCCTTTGCCTCAAGGAGACGCAAGTCGACGCCGTCAAAAATATCCAGCGCTGCGTCGAGCGCCGACAGCGACAGGATCGGCGGCGTTCCGGCGGCGAAGCGCTGGACGCCGTCAGCGGGCGCGTAATCGCTGGCGAAGTCGAACGGCGCCGCATGTCCCATCCAGCCTGAAACCGGTTGCCTCAGCGTTTTCGCCGATTCGCCAGCGGCATAGATAAAAGCCGGCGCGCCAGGGCCGCCATTGAGAAATTTGTAGCCGCAGCCGACAGCGAAGCGCGCGCCGGCTTTTGCAACATCGAGGGTGACAAGGCCGGTCGCATGGCTGAGGTCCCAGATGATGGCGACGCCGCGCGCCGCCGCCTCGCGTTCTGCCCCGGCCATATCGGCAATCGCTGCGGTCTTGTAGTGAACGAGGCTCTTGACGAAAACGGCGTTTGCGGGCGGCGGCGCATCGGGCGCAAGGCGGATCAGCGGCGCGCCGGTTAGCCGGGCAACCCCCTCGAGCACATATTGATCGGTCGGAAATTCGTCCGCCTCGACCGCGATCGCAGCGCTTGGCTTTTGTGCGATCAGCGCGGCGGCAAGCTTGAACAGATTGACCGACACGCTGTCCGCGACGATGACGTCGCCAGCTTCAGCGCCAATCAGTCTTGCGATCTTTGCGCCGGCGCGCTTCGGCAGATCGATCCAGTCGGCGTCATTCCACGATCGGATCAGTCCCTTGCGCCATTCGTCGTCAGCCGTTTGCCGAAGGCGCGCCAGCGCTGCACGCGGTGGCGGCCCCAGTGAATTGCCGTCGAGATAGATGACGCCGTCCGGCAAGTCGAACGCCGCCGCATAACGCCGCAACGGGTCTTTCGCATCGAGCGCCTCGGCGTCTGCGAGCGACATCGCCATCAAAGCGTCCTTAACACCGCGCGCACCGGCGCTGCATCAAGGCCCGCCAGTTTCAACGGCGGCGCGATCAGCTCGTAATCGCCTTCTGGCGCATCGTCGAGGACAAGGCCTTCGAGAATGCGCAGATCGCGCGCGAAGACAGCGCGGTGCGCATCCATCAGTTTCGATGATTGCGGATCGAGCGAGGGCGTATCGACGCCGATCAGGATGACGCCGCGATCGGCGAGCCAGTGGATGGCGTCAGCAGAGATCGCCGGAAACCCCACGTCCCATTCGCTCTGCGGCGCAGCGGGATAAAACCGGATCAGGACGCGCGGATTGATCGCCCGGCCCTGAACGGCCGTCTTCAGTTGCTCAACGCCGAGATGACGCCGCACGTCAAAGGCATGAATAACCGTACACGGACCAATATAGGCGTCGAGAGGAACCCGGTCGATCGGGGCGCCGTCCGCGTCGTAATGGAGCGGCGCGTCGGCATGGGCGCCGATATGGGTTGTCGTTTCGAATTTCGACACGTTGACCGGGCAATCGCCGCCGAGCGTCCATGTCCTGACCGCGCGGAAAGAAGTATCGCCCGGGAAAACCGGTGTTTCGGCGCCAAGGGCGGGAGAGATATCGATCAGCGTCATAACGCTTACATGGCGAGGTCGCGGTCGCCGCGCAAGCCGCAATCATCGCTACTGCAGATGTTTTGTTACTCCGGACGATAGCGCCCGACGCCGTCGCCTAGCCGCCGGTTGTTTTCCTCCCGCTGCTTTGCCGCCGCGTCATCATAAAGGAAGGGAAGAAAGGCGTAGCGCCGCCCGCGGGTGACGCGTGTCACCGCATGCAGCAGCGAACAGGAAAAAACCACCGCGCCGCCAACCGGCATTTTATAGCTGCGCGGGCCGTATTCAGGGAAGCAGACTTCGCCGCCGTCGAAATCGTCATTGAGATTGATCGAAACCGCGAAGCGGCGATGCGCGGTGCCGCTGGTCGTATTGTCGCGATGGGCGCGAAAATGCGCTTCCTCGCCGGCGTCATAACAGCAGACAATATTGCGCTCCATGCGCGTCACGATGAACTGGTGGACTTTCTTTATTTCCGGCGCGATCCGGCGGTGGATATACGTCTTGGCGCGGTCGATGACGGGTTGATCGGTAAGATTGACATCGCGCCGGCGCTTGTACGCATAGTCGACGACGCCGACGGTCTTGCCGCCGACTTCACGCATGAGGCCGGAATCCTCGCCGCCGCTTGCTTGATACAGGTCGACAAGCTCGTTGCAGAATTCTGTCGGAAAGACATTCGGCAAGATCAGCACTGGCGCCGAGACTTCAAACCCCGGGAAATGCGAAGGCGGCGGCAGGGCGTCGACGCGGCGCATGACTTCGGCGATGTCGCGCGCGTCGTTCTCAAATGGAATGACATCGATGATACGCAAGGTAGGGTCGATAATGACCCAGCGACGCTGGGCGATGACCTCGCCAAGCGCGTCCTGCGCGTTGAGCGGAATGACGCCGTAGGCGGCGCTCACCTTGCCGTCGAAATCCCAGAAAATGCGATAACCGGGAAGGCGCTCCGCGATGCGTTTTTCGGCTTCATCGCCCTGATCGAGGCTGACGCCGAAAAACGACGCCTTGATGTCGTCGAAAATGTCAGGCCGCGCAAAGGCCGCATCGACCGCCGCGCGCGACTGCGCGTCGCGGGCCGTCGCATAAAAACAAAGAAGAATGTACCGGCCGGCGATGACGTCAAAGGCGTAATTCGGGTTGCCGCCCGATCGCTGGTGAAACCATGGGGCGGGATCGCCTGCAGAAAGGCCGGCGTATTCTGCCATTGTTGTTTGCGCCTCGATGCCGATGGGCCGTCTGCAAAGCATCGCAATCCTTGCGCATGAGCGCAAGCGGCGGGGTCAGACGGCCAAGGCGCGCTTTCTTCTCATCATCAGTTTGATGAACAGCCGCGCCAGTTTTTGCGCAATCACGAAAGAAAGGACAGAGAGCGCCGCCGAGACCGGTATCATCCAGCGCCCGAGAAGTTCGCGGGCGTCAGGCGAGGCAGGGGTGTCGATTTCCCCAAAAAAGAAACTGCCGCTTGCCGGGTCCGCCCACAGGCCGACCGTTTCGGGCGAGATCATTTCATAAAACGTGACGAAGACGAACGCCGCCGCCATCTCGAAGAAGATGCCCGAAATGAAAAGACCCGCCGCCGCGGTCATTCGTTGCGACGCGAGCGCAAACAGAGCGCCGATTGATTTGACCGGGCCGGCATCGGCGAAGGCCGACTGGATCTTGGTCTCCTCAATGAAGGATCGCGCGCAGTCTTGCGGTGCGCCGAGCGCGTTCATCGCATTATCGAGTTTTCTCTCGCTGGCGCGGTGTTCAAGATGCGCCCTGATTTCAGCGACAATGTCGTCGCGGTCGCGATCGGGAAGCGCGCGCAAGGCGCGCGCCAAGACTTTGAGATAATCTTCTATCCATTCTGCATCGCGCATCATCGTTCTGCCATGATCGCCGTCAGTTCGTCACGGAACCCGCTCCCGTCGCCGCGCATGGATCTGAGGGCGGCCTTGCCGTCGGCGGTCAGCGCATAATGTTTTTGCCCGCGCCCGCCGCCCTTCGGCGTTTCCCAGCGGCCGGCGATCCGCCCTTCGCGCGTCGGATCGAAATCAGGTAGACTGGCCGAAAGGAGCGCCCTATGCCTGCCATCCACGACTTCACCCACGCCATTGTCAGAAAGCCGGCGCGCTCGGTCGTCGCGGGCCTGCGAGCAGGCGGCGGGCCGGACCCGACGTTTGAGGGCGTCGCGGGTGAACACGCCAGATATTGCGCCGCCCTCGTCAACGCCGGGGTCGCGGTGACACTTCTTCCGCCGCTTGAGGACTTTCCCGATTCGGTTTTTGTCGAAGATCCGGCGCTGATCTTCGCGGAAGGCGCCATTCTTCTTCGCCCCGGCGCGAAGTCGCGCGCCGGCGAGGTCGCCCATATCGAACCCGCCTTGCGGGACAAGTTTGAAACGGTCTTGTCGCTCGATGAAGGTCATGCCGATGGCGGCGACATTCTCGCGGCGCCAGAAAGGGTGATGATCGGGCTGTCGGCGCGCACCGACAGCAAGGGCGCCGAAGGCTTGATGCGGCTTCTTGGGAAATTGGGGCGGCGCGCTGCGATCGTTGAAACGCCCAAAGACGTGCTCCACTTCAAAACCGACTGCGCGCTCATCGACGAAGAGACGGTGCTGACGACGCCGCGCCTGTCGCGCTCGGGCGTCTTCAAGGGATTTCGCGAGATCCTGACCGCCGCGGGCGAAGACGCGGCCGCCAACGCCTTGCGCGTCAACAGTGCGCTGTTCGTCGGTGCGACTTTCAGGCGGACCATCGATGCGCTTGAAAAACAGGGCTTTGCCGTAACGCCGCTGCCGACTGATGAAATCGGCAAGATCGACGCCGGGCTTTCCTGCATGTCGCTGCGCTGGCGTTCGCTCACGGGTGCGTGAAGCGCCGGCCGCCGCATTTGATTGATCGCCGCCTGTCGAAATCCTAGGATTTCGTCCGTCGTCCAGAACATCCAACAAGGAGAAAGAAAATGGCAGCCATCAAAATCTATGGAATTCCGCTCTCGCAAAATGTCAGAAAGCCGCTCGCGGTCGCGCATCATCTCGGCCTTGACGTTGAGGTCGTGCCAGTGCGTCCGAATGAAGAGGCGGTGGTGAAGGTCAATCCGTGCGGGCGCATCCCGGCGATGGATGACAATGGATTTTGTCTCGGCGAATCGAACGCCATCATGATCCATCTGGCGTCAAAGAAGCCGGGCGCTCTCTACCCTGACGATCAAAAGAAGCGCGATCAGGTCAACCAATGGCTGTTCTGGGACGCCGCGCACTGGACCCCCGCCTATCAGCCGATCCAGTTCGAGCGTCTCGTCAAGCAGATGCTCGGTCTTGGCGCGCCGGACGAAAAAGTCGTCGAAGCGACGCTCGAAAAGTTCAAGCGCGAAGCCGGCTACCTCGACAAGCAGCTTGAGGGCCGCGACTGGCTCGTCGGCGACGCGCCAACGCTTGCCGATTTCGCCGTCGGCGCCGGCCTCACCCACGCCAAAGGCATGGACCTGCCGCTCGGCGATTATCCCAATGTGCAGGCCTGGAACGCCCGAATCATGGGGCTGGAAGGCTTCAAGAAGACGGCGGCGTAGGCGGCCTCTACCGGCGGCGCTTGACGGCGCCGCCAGTTTGCGGTGCAAGGCGGGCGCTTCAAATGAAACGCCCGCCGGTCATGTCTGACAAAAAACCGCTCTCCTTTCAGGACCTGATCCTGACGCTCCAGCAGTACTGGGCGGCCAATGGCTGCGTTATTCTTCAGCCTTATGACATGGAGATGGGGGCGGGGACGTTTCACCCGGCGACGACCTTGCGCAGCCTCGGGCCACGCCCGTGGAACGCCGCTTATGTCCAGCCCTGCCGGCGGCCGACTGACGGGCGCTACGGCGCCAATCCCAACCGCTTCCAGCATTATTACCAGTTTCAGGTCGTCCTCAAACCTTCGCCCGACAATATCCAGGACCTCTATCTTGGCTCGCTCGACGCCATTGGCGTTGATCGATCCGTACACGACATAAGGTTTGTCGAGGATGACTGGGAGAGCCCGACGCTCGGGGCCTGGGGGCTCGGCTGGGAAGTCTGGTGCGACGGCATGGAAGTGACGCAGTTCACCTACTTTCAACAAGTCGGCGGCGTCGACTGCAAGCCGGTGACGGGCGAGATCACCTACGGGCTTGAACGCCTCGCCATGTATATTCAGGGCGTCGATAACGGCTTTGATCTTGTCTATGGCGGCAAAAAACCATCGGGCGAACCCTTCACCTATGGCGACGTCTTTCATCAGCAGGAAGTTGAATTCTCCGCCTATAATTTTGACCTCGCCAACACTGACGTCTTGCTGGACCAGTTCAAAGAGGCGGAGGCAGCGTGTCTTCAAATCATCGAAGCGGGTGAAAGCGCGAACAAATCCTATGCGCTGCCCGCCTATGACCAGTGCATCAAGGCGTCGCACCTTTTTAATCTCCTCGATGCGCGCGGGGTCATTTCAGTGGCTGAGCGGCAATCCTATATCCTGCGCGTCCGGACCCTTTCAAAGGCGTGCTGCGAAGCGTGGCTGAAATCGCCGCAAGGGCGCACGCAAGGCGCTGGCATCGTTGATTATTCAGCAGCGTAACGGCATTTAGATCCGGGCCGCTATCAAAACCCGCATTTGTCATATTTAAGACGACCAGCAAAGCGCTTATATATCACAGAGGGATAATTCGCGCCTCGCCGTGTCCTCGATCGGGGGGCTTTGCCCTTAAAGGAGGTTGGTCATGAGAACTGTGCTTCGCGTCATCGGCTATGTGCTGATATTTGGCGCGGCGGTAAATGCTCTGCTGGCGGCAATTGCGCTCTATGTTGTCGGCATGAACGGTTTCGCCGAACCGGGGTTGTCGGTCGAAACCTTTATGCACGATCACACGCCGTTCCTCGGCTGGGCGAAATCGGCGGCGGAAGCGATCCTGCCGGCAAACGTCGCCAGTTTCTTTTTTGCGGCGCCGGCGCTTGTGGTGTTTCCGGCGCGCGCGATTGTCGCCGGGCTCCTTGGCTCATGGGCGCTCAAGGCAGCGCGCGGCGGCAAACCGCGGGCGGCGTAGCCGGACCCGGTATCTGTTGAAACGCTGCGCCGCCTATTTTGGCGTCGGGACCATTACATGCGCATAGGGCGTGCCGCGCCACATGACATAGGGTGCGCCAGAATTTCTGTCATGCGACATGCCGTCGAGCGACGCCATATCGGGTGCAAGCAACATCAGGTGCGGCCCTTCCTGACCCCATTCATTGTCGTCAGTCGCGACTGTCGCAGCGGGGTCGGTATTGGAGACGGCGCAATCGCCAGCCAGCATATAAGAGACGCCGAGCGCGCCGCCCGCCGGCGCTTCGCCCTTCGACATCGCCTCAAGCCAGCCTTGCCATGGCTTGTCGATGCACATCGGGCATACCCCTTCGAATTGCGGCATCGACGGATAGCAGATCCATTCGTCCGACCCGGCTTTCAAAATCTTGCCGTCCCAGTTCTTGACGGTTGCAATATCCGCAATCGATTTTGGCGCCGCCGACAGCGCCTCCTTGATCAGCGCCTTTTCGTCATCCGCCGCTGCGCGCTTGCCGGCGTAAGCGGGCGATAGGGAAATGGAAATCGCGGCGAGCGCCGCTGCGGAATGTGCGATGACAGTTTTCATTGAAATGGTCCTCCTGTTTTGAACAATCACGCCTGTTACTAAAATCAGGGGCATCGCCGCGAATACTCAAGAGCGCGCCGCGATTCCAGCGCTTGATAAAACGCAAGCGCCGCCCGCCTAATTCGCCGCTTTTACCTCGACCTCGATGATACGGCATTCGGCTGTAAACCGGTAGCGGAAATCCCCGTGCGTTTCGGCGGGCGCCCAAACGACATCGCCGGCCTTGAAAACGCGATCGCTGGCCATGCCGCGGTCGTTGACATCGATCTGCGTGCAGTCGTCGAGAAAGACCGCGACCCGCCCCGGATGCGAATGCAGCGGCGTGAATTCGCCGGGACGCGCGGTGGTCAGGATCGTCCGCACATAGTCGTTTTCAAGCTTGGTCGAATATATCTCAGGCGCGACCGCCACCGGGTCGATATAGGCTTCCGGCGCCGCGGCGGAAGCAAAGACCAGCGGCAAGGCGGAAAATGCGGTTGCTGCAAATGTGATCATCGGCATGGTCCTCAATCTGGCGCCCGGATGCTAGATTGTGTTTCAATCCGCCACAATCGAGGAGGCGCGCCGATGACGAAAGTTTCCCTGCCGCAATCCGGCGGCTGCCATTGCGGAGCTGTACGTTACGAACTCACGGCGGCGCCTTTGATGATTTACAATTGTCATTGCACGAACTGCCAGAAAATTACGGGGAGCGCCTTTGTCGTCTCCGCGACCATTCCCGAAGCGGCGTTCAAGTTCACCAAGGGCGCGCCGAAGAAAATTGAATGGACGTCCGACGCCGGCAATAAGCGCTTCGGTTATTTCTGCGGCGATTGCGGCTCGCGCATTGCGCATGGACAAACCCCGTCGATCGGGTTCTTGAGCCTTAGAGCCGGGACCTTCGACGACACCAGCTGGGTCGAACCAGTCGGCGACATCTGGACCAAGAGCGCTCAGAAATGGGTGAAATTCCAGCCACTGACCGATAAAGGTCAGCCTAAGGATTATGCGCCCTTCGTCGAGGCCTTTCGCGCGCAGGAACGGTTCTAGATCATCCGATGATCCCGGTTCTTGAATGGTCGCGCCGGGTCCGCGAAAAACCGGATTCCATTTTTTCGCCCGGCGCTCCAGGCGGGCGGTACGGCTTGCAAAACATTGCTGCGGAGTAGGTCGCAAATTTCTTTCTCAAGTCGGCGGCGCGGCCTAGTGTCTTACCGCTGACAGATCAGGGAGGAATCTCATGCCGAAGCTTAATCCCGTTGGCGTCGCGGTTGCGTCGATTGTGTTTTTTCTGGTCGGTTTTCTCTGGTACGGCGTTCTGTTTGCAAAAGCCTGGATGGCGGCTGAAGGACTCACCGAGGAAGATGCGGGAAGCCCCGTCTGGATGATCGGCGGCCTCGTCATCACCGTGATGCAGGTGACCGGCCTTGCGCTCGTGATGAAATGGAAAGGCGTTGAGGGCGTCTCGGACGCGGTGAAGACCGCCGTAATTTTGTGGGCGCTCTTCGCGTTGCCGTTTTCCGCTTACGCCTTTGTCTACTTGCCAGCGCACAACATGACGCTGCTGATGATCGACGCCAGCCATCTTCTCCTCGGCTGGGTGACTTCGGCGGTCATTTTGTCAAAGTTCAAATAGACTTGCGACCGCCGGCAAAGAGCCGGCCGCCGTGCGGCCTGCGCGCTCGCGAATGTGGAACGGGCTATTTGATCCGCTTGACGCGAAACCGGCGGTCCAGCTCGTTGATCGTCATCCAGTAACCGCCGACGGCGCCCTTGCTTACCGTGGCCGTGTAGGCGTTGTCGCCCTTGCCGGGACGAACGATGGTGGTATCGCCCTCGAACTGGCGCCAGACCTGCCCATTGTCGAGCGAGACCGTGACGTTTTTCAGCGGACCAACCCGCAATTCGGCGACGCCGGCTTCGAGGCGCGCCGACTTTCTTCCCTCGCGTTTGGCGCGTTTCGTCGAGGCAAGCGCTTCGGCGCCAAAAAGGTCGTCATTTGCCGCATCAGCGCTGGCGTCAGCTTGCGCGCTGAACAGTCCCTCGCCCTCATCCGCGCGCACCGCCTTCAACGCTTGTGCTGAGGCTTCAAGGCAGGAAAGACGCTCTTCGGGGTCGCCGATATCGAGGCACGCGATCAATGCGTCCGCGGTCGTATCGGCCGCCGATTGCGCATGGGCGGCGCCAGCAAACGACGCGGCGGCGACTGCGATGATCAAAGCGGCGAGGCGGTGGCGCATCATGAAAATCCTTCTGGCCTGACAGGCGGAAAGAAGAGATTTCAATCGCTTGCCAAAGTCAATCGATGCCTGCGCCGGGTAGTGTATCAGTTTGAATTTTCCTCGCCGCGCTTTTTGTAGGACTTCGGACGGCCCGGCTTCGGGGCTGCGGCGTCGATAAAGGCGACAATGTCTTCCATGCTCCAGAGGCGATCCGTCAGGCCAGCGGCCATCGCGGG
>JBGSVH010000065.1:0-5878 GCA_041753055.1 Parvularculaceae bacterium | reverse complement strand
CCACCGATTCAACATCGTTTCGCTCCCGCGTTGCATCGACCCTGTCGGGCGGCGAGCAGGCACGCATTCACCTCGCCCGAGCGCTGGCGGCGGAAGCGCCGGTGCTGGTCGCCGATGAGCCGACCGCCGCGCTCGATCTTCGCCATGCGTTATCGATCATCGCGCTACTGCGAGCGAAAGCAGATGCCGGCGGGCTTGTCGTCGCCGCCCTTCACGACCTCGATCTGGCGCGGCGGTTCTGCACCAAGCTGGTGGTGTTGAACGAAGGCAGGATTGTTGCGAAGGGCGCCCCCGACGTGGTCCTGTCACAGGAAATTTTGGCCGAGGTTTTTGGCGTCTCGGCGCAGGACGCCGAGAGGCGCCGCTTCTACCTGGCGGAAGGACGTTAGGCGCGCGCAAGCGCGCGGCCGCCGCCAACCTCTTCCTCAAATAAAAAAGGCCCGGCGAAGACACCCGCCGGGCCTTTTGTTTTTAAATGGCCGATGACGTCATTTAACCCCGTGCATGCCCTTCTTGAGAATTGGCCACAGCACAAACAGAACAGCGCCGGAGATGATGCCGGCAACGCCAATCGTCTGGAAGACGCCGAGATAGGTGTCGAGCGAGACTTGCGCATTGAGGACCTGGCCGCCGACTGTTTCGGTCGAAGCGAACTGCGCGACAATGCCGCCGATATATTGCGCGAAGGCCGATGACAGGAACCACACGCCCATCATCATGCCGACGAGTTTCGGGATCGACAGCTTGGTGATCATCGACAGACCGACTGGTGACAGACACAGTTCGCCCATCGAATGAATGAAATAGGCGAGCGCCAGCCAGAACAGCGGCACCAGATAGTTGCTGTCATGGAATTGCGAGCCGAAGACGAGCGCCAGAAAACCGAGACCGACCAGCACAAGGCCGATCGCGAATTTCAGCGGTACCGAAGGCTCGAGCCCGCGCTTGCCGAGCCACACCCACATCACCGAAAAGATCGGCGCGAAAATGACGATGAAGAGCGGGTTGAATATCTGCACCTGACCCGCCGGCATCGTATAAACCCCCATGATATTGAGGTCGGTGTTGCGGTCCGCAAACAGCGTCAGCGATGAACCGGCCTGTTCGAACAAAGTCCAGAAAACGACCGAAAAGAAGGTTAGCACGACGGCGACGATCATGCGGTCGCGTTCGGCCGCCTTGAGCGAAAAGACAGCCCACACGGGAATGCCGATCATGGCGATCACATAGACGAAGAACATTACCTTGCCGAGCAGTGGCTGCGACATGATATAGCCAACGATGCCAGTTGCGGTGGCCTCCCTGACGATGGTCGCGGTTTCCATCGCATTGTTGAGGAGAAACCAGACAACCGGCACGGCCAGCAACGACAGGATGACGATGATCGGATCGCGATTTTTTCCGCCTTCCGGCGGATTGCCGTAATCCTTGATCAAATCGCCGGAAAACTGGAAGCGCGCCCAGGCGAGCAGCATGCCAAACCCCGCGAGCGCAAAGCCCCACTGATAGCCGTAGGTAACCGCAATCAGCGGCGCCAGGAATTGTGAAATGATCGAGCCGAGATTGATCCCCATATAGAAGATCGTGAAGCCGGCGTCGCGACGCGGATCGGTTTCAGGATACAGCGTGCCGACAATGGTTGAAATGTTCGGCTTGAAATAACCATTGCCGACGACGATCAGGCCGAGGGACATGAACAGCAAGATAACGGAAACCGGATTGCGGTCGGCGTCGAATTTGTAATTGGCAGCCGGGACGACAGCGGGCACATCCACGCCGGTCGCGCCATCAAGATTGAGCGACCCGTCTTCATTGCCGCTGATCTTGTAGCGGCTTTCGCCGGAGACGACATATTGACCGGCGTTATCGCCGTCGTTGACGACAGCAACCTCATAGCGCTGGTCATTGATGGTGACATAGGGTTTGGCGCTTTCGCCGCCCGAAAAAGCAAGAAGCATATATCCGGCCGACATCAAGATCGCGCCGAATTTGACCGCTTTCTTGGACCCGAAATACTGGTCCGCGATGAGGCCGCCAATCAGCGGGGTCAGATAGACGAGCGAGGTGAAGGCGCCATAAAGACCGTTGGCGACGCGATCGGCAAAAACGAAATGCTGAACCAGATAAAGGATCAGCAGCGCCCGCATGCCATAATAACCAAAGCGCTCCCACATTTCCGTCGTAAACATGAGCGCCAGCGGGCGCGGATGGCCGAACCACTGTTTTTCAGCGGACGACGTCGCTTTTGCGTCGGTCATTATCCCTCCTCGTTAACAGCGCCGCGCGTAACACCCCTGCCGGCAGGCGCCTGCCCATTTTTCATCAAGGGCCCTATAAGACAACGCGCGGAGCCATTGTCTCCGCGCGGATCATGGTCCGGACAGTGGCCGAATTGCGGCGGGAAATCCAGTGCTTACAAGGGAGCAGCCCCAATGTTTGAATTAGACGAACATTTGGCGAACGATACGATCATTGTCGGCGATTTGCCATTGTCGCTGGTGCTTTTGATGAAGGATGCGCGTTATCCGTGGGCGATCCTCGTCCCGCGCCGCAACGGCCTTGTCGAGTTTCACGATCTGGCGGCGGCGGACCGCCGCACGTTGACCGATGAGGCGGCGGAAGTTTCTGTTGCACTGCAAAAGCTGACTGGCGCGACCAAGATGAATGTTGCAGCGCTTGGCAATGCCGTCCGGCAATTGCATTTGCATGTGATTGCCCGGCGCGAAGACGACGACGCCTGGCCGCGTCCGGTCTGGGCGATCGGCGAGCCGCTCGCTTACGGCCCTGGAGAAGCGGAAGCCTGCGCCGCCGCGCTCAAGGCCGCGCTCGGGATTTGACGCCGTTCCTTTTGATCTGTGCTCGGACGAGGCCGACAAGGCTGATCGCCAGCCAGAAAAATTCGATTACAACCGACGGCGGGTTTGGCCTGAAATAGAGCGACACAAGAATCATAAATGCGCCAATGGCGTTGAGGCCGGGATAGAGCGCGCGCGTTGAATCCATTTTGCCGACCTGACTCATGAAATAGGTGCCGACCACAAGGGCGACGCCGCCATAGCCGACAAGATCGGGGATCGTAAATACAGCTTCCATCACGCTTGCATCGTCCAGCCTTCGACGCCCATCGCCGCCTGTCGGATAGCTTCCGACCGCGTCGGGTGGGCGTGACAGGTGCGCGCGATATCTTCTGACGAGCCGCCAAACTCCATCACCGAGACGACCTCGGCGATCAACTCGCCAGCGCCAACACCGATGATGTGGCAGCCAAGGACGCGGTCTGTCTTGGCGTCAGCGATGATTTTGACGAAACCGTCGGTTTCGTGATTGGTCTTGGCTCTGCTGTTGGCGAGGAACGGGAATTTCCCGATCTTGTATTGAACGCCAAGTTTTTTCAGCTCTTCTTCAGTCTTGCCGACGGACGCGACCTCCGGCCAAGTGTAAACAACGCTTGGAACCTTGTCGTAATCGACATGCCCCGGCTTTCCCGCAATCAGTTCAGCGCAGGCGGCGCCGTCATCTTCCGCCTTGTGCGCGAGCATCGGTCCGGCAATGACATCGCCGATCGCCCAGACGCCGGCGACATTGGTTCTGAAATGATCGGTCTCGATAAAACCGCGCGCATCAATTTTGACACCTATCTTTTCAAGGCCGAGACCCGCCGTATACGGACGGCGACCAATGGCGACGAGGACCGCATCCGCCTCGACCGTCTCCGCGTTGCCGCCGGCTGCGGGTTCGACCGACAGCTTGACGCCATTTTTTGTTGTCTCAGCGCCCATCACTTTCGAGGACAGGCGGAAAGCGACGCCCTGTTTTTTCAAGATGCGTTCGAACTGTTTGGAAACCCCGCCATCCATGGTCGGCAGGATACGGTCAAGGAATTCGATCACCGTCACTTTCGCACCGAGCCGGCGCCATACCGATCCAAGTTCAAGGCCGATGACGCCGCCGCCAATGACAACGAGATGATCCGGAACCTTCGCCAGCGACAAGGCGCCGGTCGATGAAACGATCCGCGCTTCGTCGATGTCGACGCCTTTCAGCGGCGCGACGTCTGACCCTGTCGCGATGATGATGTTTTTCGTTTCGAGGTCAGTCGTATTGCCATCATCGCCGGTGACGCGAACCTTGCCGGGACCGGTAATTTCGCCGGCTCCGAAGTGAACCGCGACCTTGTTCTTCTTCATCAGGAATTCAACGCCCTTAGTAAGGCCGTCGACCGCATCGTCCTTTTGCTTCAGCATCTGTTTCAGATTGAGCGTGACGCCGCCGGTCTTGATGCCGAGCGCCCCGAACTGCGTCGAGGCCGCCTCATAAAGCTCTGATGCGTGCAGCAGCGCCTTTGACGGGATACAGCCGACATTGAGGCATGTGCCGCCGAGTTTCCCGGTGTCGCGCTTTTCGATGATCGCGGTTTTCAGACCAAGCTGGCCCGCCCTGATCGCGGCGTTGTAACCACCTGGCCCCGCGCCGATAATGACAACGTCATAGACGTCCGCCATGACAATCTTCCTCAAACACTGGATGTCTGCATTCCGCGCGACATGGGCGAACATCGCCGCTAAGGTCAAGACGCTCTGCGTTCCTGGAGCAACAAATGTGCGCCATTGACGCGGGTCCGGAACATCAACCCGGCTACAGTCAGACGAGATAGCCGTTCTTCGCGGCGCGATCGGCGTAAAGCCAGATCCCGCCGGCGACGAGGACCAGCACGGCGGACATCGCAAGGCCGAGTTGTCCGTAAATCTGGGCGCCGTTCGCTATCAGGATGTCGTAGCCGGCGAAGCCGAGCACCATCACCACAAAATGCAGGACCAGGAGCGCAACCGCGACCCGGCGGCGCAGCAGCAGCGCAAGCGCGCCAAGGACGCCGAGCGCTACCGAAATCGCCCACAGCGCTTTTCGCCAAAGCGGAAAGGCCGTCATCCACTCGATCAGCCTGGGATCATAATCCTTGAGATAGTCGGCGTTGCCCGTCGACGTCATCCAGTAATCATAGACGCCAAAAGCGTTCCACAGGACCGCCAGGACCGCAATGATCCAGAATAGCAATGATGGCTTCGTCATGGCGCAATTCTCCCCAGAGCGCGGACGCCATCATAAGCGGCAATCCAGCTTGCGGACAATCGCCCCGCAGGGTCAAAGATCCAGCATCAACCTTTGCGGGTCCTCAAGGTTTTCTTTCACCCGCACGAGGAACGTCACCGCGCCTTTGCCGTCAACGATGCGGTGATCATAGGAAAGCGCCAGATACATCATCGGGCGGACGACAACCGCGCCGTTGCGAACCACCGGCCGTTCTTCGATCCGGTGCATGCCGAGAACGCCGGACTGAGGCGGGTTCAAGATCGGCGTTGACAGAAGCGATCCGTAGACGCCGCCATTCGAGATCGTGAACGTGCCGCCCTGCATTTCTTCAAGCGTTAGCGCCCCGTCGCGCGCGCGGCGGCCGAAATCGCTGATGCCTTTTTCGATATCGGCGAGCGACAGCTGGTCGGCGTCGCGCAGGACCGGCACGACAAGCCCCTTCTCCGTGCCAACGGCGACGCCGATATCGTAATGGTTCTTGTAGATGATGTCGGTCCCGTCGATTTCCGCGTTGACGTCCGGCACTTCCTTCAGCGCGTGCACGCAAGCTTTCACGAAAAATGACATGAAGCCGAGCTTGACGCCGTGCTTCTTCTCGAAAAGTTCCTTGTACTGCGTGCGAAGGCCCATCACCGCCGTCATGTCGACGTCGTTGAACGTCGTCAGCATCGCGGCGTTTTCCTGCGCCTCTTTCAGGCGGCGGGCGATGGTCTGGCGCAGCCGCGTCATCTTCACTCGCTCTTCGCGCGGGCCGATTTCACGCGGCGCGCGCGGCGCTTCTGGCGCTTTG
>JBGSVH010000064.1:0-7326 GCA_041753055.1 Parvularculaceae bacterium | reverse complement strand
AGCGCGCCAGGCTGGAAGCGCAGGCCGAAGCCGCGTTGGCCCGCGTTGAAGAAGCCGCGCAGCTTGCGCACGAGACCTGCAACGCCACGCCGGAAGAATTGCCGGCGATCGCTGAATTCAAGGACGGCGCCGACTTGCCGGTGCGAGCCGACATCGACGCCAAACTCGACCGCTACAAGCGCGAGCGCGAAAACCTCGGCGGCGTCAATCTGCGCGCCGACGAGGAATTGCAGGAAGTCGGCGCGCGGCTTGAAGAACTGACCACCGAACGCGAAGACTGCGAAGGCGCGATCCGCAAACTCCGCGCCGCCATCGGCAGCCTCAACCGCGAAGCGCGCGAGCGCCTCAACGCCGCCTTTGAAACCGTCAACCGCAATTTCTCCTCGCTCTTCACCCGCCTCTTCAATGGCGGACAAGCGGAATTGCGCCTCATCGATTCAGAAGACGTGCTGGAAGCGGGTCTTGAAATCTACGCCTCGCCGCCGGGCAAAAAACTCGCCTCGATGTCCTTGATGTCGGGCGGCGAACAGGCGCTGACGGCGACCGCGCTGATCTTCGCGGTGTTCATGGCGAACCCGGCGCCCGTGTGTGTGCTGGACGAAGTCGACGCGCCATTGGACGACGCCAATGTCGAGCGCTTCTGCCGTCTCCTCAACGAGATGGCGCAGGAAACCAAGACGCGCTTCCTCATCATCACCCACCACGCGCTGACGATGTCGCGGATGAACCGCCTCTTCGGCGTTACCATGGTCGAACGCGGCGTCTCGCAGCTTGTCTCCGTCGACCTCCACAAGGCCGAACAGCTCGCCGCGGCGGAGTAACGTTTCGTCGCGAAACGGCTTGGCGCGACGCGTGGGGTCGCCTCACCTGCAATCCATCCTTCGTGACGCGTCCCTGCGGGCCGCTCCTCAGGATGAAGCTGGCGTTGGCGGATGTAAAAAATTTCTTCGTCCTGAGGAGCCGCTCAAAGAGCGGCGTCCCGATGGATGGGCCGCACGCGCTGCACCACAGATGAATGAGGGAACCATCAGATGAAGAAATCACTCGCGATGACCGCAAGCCTCGCCGCCATCGCCCTGTCCGCCTGCGCCACCACGCCTGAAGGCCCGCTGTGGCCGACAGCCGATCTCGCCGCCGCGGCGGCGGCGGTCAATGTCGATCCGGCGGCCAATGTCTTCCTTGCCGACTGGACGGGTCCTTATGGCGGCGTTCCGGCGTTCGACAGGATCGATCTGGCGCAATTGAAACCCGCAATCGAAGCCGGCATGGCGATGAACCTCGCTGAAGTCGATGCGATCGCCAACAATCCCGATCCCGCGACCTTTGAAAACACCATTCTGGCGCTGGAAGATTCAGGGCGCGCGCTAGGCAATGTCTTTGCCTATTACGGCATCCTGTCGAGCAACATGTCGACGCCGGAATTTCGCGCCATCCAGCAGGAAATGGCGCCGAAGCTTTCCGAATTCAGCTCGAAGATCACCCAGAACGAAAAACTCTTCGCGCGCGTCAAGGCGGTCTATGAAAGCCCGCGCGTCAAAAAGATGCGCCCCGACCAGCAGCGTCTCATCTGGCTTGTCCATAACAGTTTTGCCCATGACGGCGCGACGTTGAAGGGTGAAGCGAAGGAACGCTACGCAGCGATCGACAAGCGTCTTGCCGAGCTTTACACGAAATTTTCCAACAATGTGCTGCACGATGAAGAAAGCTACGTCACCTATCTGACGAAAGCTGAGCTCGGCGGCCTGCCGGATTCGTTGGCGAAGGCGGCGGCGGCCGCAGCCGAAGAGCGCGGCCAGAAGGGCAAATACGCGATCACCAATACGCGCTCGTCGATGGACCCGTTCCTGACCTATTCGACCGAAAGGAAGCTGCGCGAAAAAGTCTGGCGCACATATTATGATCGCGGCGACAATGGCGACGACTATGATAACAACGCCGTCATCGCTGAAATCCTGAAACTGCGCGACGAGCGCGTCGGCCTGCTCGGCTATGATAATTACGCTTCATGGCGGCTTGAAGACCGGATGGCCAAGACGCCGGAAAACGCCATGAAACTGATGATGGCGGTGTGGCCCGCCGCGGTCGCGCGCGTTCATGAAGAAGTCGCCGACATGCAACAGGTCGCCGACAGCGAGGGCGCGAAAATCAAGATCGAGCCCTGGGATTACCGCTATTATGCGGAGAAAGTCCGCAAGGCGAAATACGACCTCAATTCCGACGAGGTGAAACAATATCTCGAACTCGGAAAACTGCGCGAGGCGATGTTCTTCGTCGCCGGCGAGCTGTTCAATTTCAACTTCACTCCCGTCGCCGAGGGGTCGGTTCCTGTCTATCAGGAGGACATGAAAGTCTGGGAGGTGACGGACAGGACGACCGGCGCTCCTGTCGGCCTGTGGTATCTCGATCCCTTCGCGCGCAGCGGCAAGCGTTCCGGCGCCTGGGCCAACAGCTATCGCTCGCACGAGACCTTCAACGGCGACCGGACCGTGCTCGTCTCCAACAATTCAAACTTTGTGAAGCCGGCGCCGGGAGAACCGGTGCTGATTTCATGGGATGACGCGGAAACCTATTTCCATGAATTCGGCCATGCGCTGCACGCGCTGTCGTCGCGGGTCGATTACCCAACCTTGAATGGCGGCGTCAGAGACTACACCGAGTTCCAGTCGCAACTTCTCGAACGCTGGCTGCCGACCGACGAAGTGATTTCGCGCTTTCTCGTTCACTACAAAACCGGTGAGCCGATGCCGCAAGCGCTTGTCGCCAAGATCAAGGCGGCGGCGAATTTCAATCAGGGATTCCAGACGACGGAATATCTCGCCTCGGCGCTCGTTGACATGCGCTATCACATGGTCGACCCGGCGGGCGTCGACCCCAACACGTTCGAACGCGAAACGCTCAGCCAGCTTGGCATGCCGCACGAGATTGTTATGCGCCATCGCTCGCCTCATTTCGGGCACATCTTTTCCGGCGAAGGCTATTCGGCCGGCTATTACGGCTACATGTGGGCCGATGTCCTCACCGCCGACGCGGCCGGGGCGTTCGAAGCAGCGCCCGGCGGCTATTACGACAAGGAGGTTGCAAAGTGCCTCGTCGACAATCTCTTCGCGCCGAGAAACGCCATCGACCCGGCCGAGGCCTATCGCAAATTCCGCGGCCGCGACGCCGGCGTCGAGGCGCTGTTGAAGGACCGCGGCTTCCCGGTTCCGGACGATTCCGGCAAATAACCGTCGGAGCCCTCAATGCTGCATTGCGGCAGGACGCCGCGGCGCGTTTTCCGGTGGAAAATCAGCACCTTGGCGGGGCGCGCCGTTGCTTGACGGTCCTCAGGGGCGCGGCTAAGTTCCGCCGCGTCTTTTAAGGGTGCGGCTTTCGTCGCGCCTCTCTTCGGGCACGCCAATGTCAGATGGCGCCAAGCAGGAACCTCCCTCGCTCGATGAGTTTTCCAGACGCCTTGACGCCGCCAGAGGCGACGGGGCGCCGCCGGAAAACTCAAACCGGTCGAGAGGAGCAGCACTCGGTCGCGCCTTTCGCGTCGGGTCGGAACTGTTGGCGGGGCTGTTTGTCGGCGCGCTTTTGGGATTGGGGCTCGATACGTTGCTCGGCACGAAGCCGTTTCTGCTTCTGGTCGGCATCTTCTTCGGATTTGCGGCGGGCGTCTTGAATGTCAGCCGCGCTTTTGCGGCGTCGACAACCGGCGCTGCGGAAAATGGGCAACCGCCAGCCGGCAAGGGATGAGTCCCTTACGCCGGTTCGGCAAATGGAATGGTCGAGATGATTCAATTTGCGCTCCCGTCACTTGAGGGATTTGGCCATCAAGCTGCCGGACCGATGGAGCAGTTCGAAGTTCTGCCGATCATTCCGCTGACATTTGGCAATATCGATATCTCGTTCACCAACTCGGCGCTGTGGATGGTCATCGGCGTCGCCGCGATCTGCGCCTTCTTTTTCATGGCCACCGGCCGGCGCGCGCTCATTCCGGGCCGGATGCAGTCGATTGCGGAAGTCCTCCATGAATTTGTCGCCAACCTCGTCCGCGACACTATCGGCCATGACGGCAAGAAATTCTTCCCTTACGTTTTCACGCTGTTCATCTTCATTCTCGTCGCCAATTTCTTCGGCCTGATCCCGTCGATACCGGGTTCGGCGCATGAGCTGCACACCTTCACGACGACCAGCCACATCATCGTCACCTTTGCGCTCGCGATGCTGACGATTTCGATCGTCCTTGTTTATGGGTTCGCCAAGAACGGGCTCAAATTCTTCAGGCTGTTCGCGCCATCGGGGCTGCCGATCTGGCTGATGCCGATCCTGGTGCCGATCGAGGTGATCTCGTTCCTGTCGCGCCCGGTGTCGCTGGGCGTGCGACTGTTCGCCAACATGCTGGCCGGGCACATCATCCTGAAGCTGTTTGCAGGCTTTGTGATTTCGCTGCTCGGCGCTGGCGGTTTCGCGATGATCCTGTCGGTTGCGCCGTTCCTCGGATCGGTGGCGATCTTCCTGCTCGAATTCCTCGTCGCCGGACTGCAGGCCTATGTGTTTGCGATCTTGACCTGCATTTACCTTTCCGACGCGGCGCACGCCGCCGATCACTGACAAACTGAGTTCCCTCGCGGCAAACGGGCCAACCGCGACAAGAGGGATTACCGGCTCTTATTGATGAGACTTGAGGAGTTCACCCATGGAAGTAGAAGCAGCAAAACTGATCGGCGCCGGCATCGCCGCGATTCCGCTCGCAGGCGCGGGCGTTGGTCTTGGCCTCATTTTCGGCAACTTCCTTGCGGGCGCGTTCCGCAATCCGTCGGCGGCCGCCGCCAACCAGCAGACCATGCTTCTGGCCTTCGCGCTGACGGAATTCACCGGCCTTCTCGGCTTCGTCATTGCGATGATCATTCTGTACGCGTTCTAATCTCCGGAACGTCCAACACCTGACAAGCGGCGGCGCAGCCTCATGCTCTCTTCGATCATCCTCCTCAGCGCGGAAGCGGCGGAAGCGGCTGAAAAAGCCGGCTTGCCCCAGCTCGATTCGTCGACCTGGCCGAGCCAGCTGTTCTGGCTCGCGGTCACTTTCGGCCTTCTCTACTGGCTGATGTCGAGCCTCTTCCTGCCGCGCATCGGCGCGGCGCTGGAAGAACGCCGCGACCGCATCGCCGACGATCTCGACAAGGCGGCCGAGTCGCGGCGCGAGGCGGAAGAAGCGGAAGCAGCGTTCAACCAGTCGCTGGCCGACGCACGGGCGAAAGCGCAGGCGATCGCCGCCGATGCGCGCGAGGAAGTCGGCGCCGAAATCGCGCAGATGCAAAAGGAAGCGGAGGACGGTCTCGCCGGAAAGACCGCCGCCGCCGAAGAGCGCATCGCCGAGATGAAAGCGAGCGCCGCCGCGAAAGTGCGTGAGGCGGCCGCCGACACCACCCGCGCGATTGTCGAGGCGCTGATCCTTGAAACCCCGACCGACGCGGTTGTCAGCACCGCTGTCGCCAAAGCGGCCAAGGCCTAGGAGATCCCGGCATGACCCAAACGCTCGCCCTCCTCCTCTTCAGCGCCGCCGAAGAAATCGCGCACGAGGCCGCCGAACTCGGCCAGGAAGCGGGCCATGAAGCCGCCGGCCTGTTGCAGGATCCGACCTTCTTCGTGCTGCTCGCCTTCCTGATCGTGATGGGGATGTTCTGGCGCGGCGGCGTTCACAAGATGATCGCCAAGGGGCTCGACAAGCGCAGCCAGGACATCGCCGACGAACTCGACCGCGCGCGGGCGCTGCGCGACGAGGCGCAAGAACTCCTCGCCAAATACCAGCGCCGCCAGCGCGAGGCCGAAGACGAAGCGCAAGGCATCATCGACATGGCCAAGGAAGACGCCAAGCGCATCACCGCCGACGCCAGGACGAGGATCGAAGAACAGCTCGGCCGCAGAGCCAAAGCGGCGGAAGAAAAAATCGCCCGGGCCGAAGCGCAGGCGATCGCCGAAATGCGCGGCGCCACCGCCGACATCGCCATCGAAGCGGCGCGCGAGATCATCCGCGCCAGAATGGACCAGGGCGCGCAGGCCGCGCTTTCAGAACGCGCCATCGACGAATTGCGCACGAAGTTGCATTAGCGGCCACAAATTTTTTGGTTGCTGAAAAATGCCGGGCGATTGGCCCGGCGTTTTTTATGGCGGGAAGGATGCGAGCGAGCATCGCGAATTCGGCGGGCGGGATGCCCGCTAAATCCCACTATCTGTCGTTGGCGCTCATTTGGCTCATAACGGACATTCGCCCTTCTGACGACACCGACAAGAAATCGCCGATAACAGACACCCGTAAACCTGCGGAAAAGTCGTTAGGGGTGTCAGGGCGGGGGACGCCCGCGCGGTCGTCCGTCGGCCGTGTAATTGGGGTGAGCGCCAAGCTCACAGCGATGCGCAAGACTCCAACCGAATGATAGCACCTTCGATATGCCAAATTTTGACATATCGGCCCGCTGAGAAGGGCTCGCCAGCATTTGAGCGTTCATTGTATCCGATCGTGATATATGCAGCCCCAGAAATTTCGAATGCTTGCCCGCCTACTTTTCCGTATTTCCTCCTACGAACCCCTTCGCCTTCCTCACGGAACTCTTCTATGCGGCCTTCCACTGTGGAATAGTCGCCAGACTTATAGGCGTTAACAAAACGCTTGTGGTCGCCGTATGTGCCAGTGAAGCCACCATACAAAAAGACGGCGCCGAATAGTGTAAAGAAAAAACCGAAGATTCGGACGCGGGCGGAATTTCCCCACAAGAGCAAGCCGCTCCCAATCACGACAAAGATGCCGGGGGAAAGAACAAACCACCAGTGACGAAACCCTGTTTCAAGCAGGTCAAATTCAACAGTGCAGCTCACATGCCTTCCGATTGTAGCGCGTCATCGGACAAACTAGCAGGAGGCAAGGTTGTGGACAATGTCGTTTCCGGGCCAATCATTCCCGTTCCAACTCAGAGCGCTGAGCGTCCGCCATTGCGCAAAATCACTTCGGCTGCATGGTCCGTTCCTGCCCCATCGCGGACACAGGGCGGCGCGAATCGGTGTGACGGAAACGGAATACAATTTCCACCCCGCCCCGATTTGCCTCCCCCTTCTCCTTGCGCCATGATTTCATCGCAGCAATTGCGGAGGCGCGTATTACTCCTGAGAGCGTGAAGAGATCGCCCGGCGCGGCGGCGGATATCGTCCGCTTCTGGTTTGTTGAATCGGGGCCGAAGAAATGGTTTCGCGGCGGGCCGAAATTCGACGCGGAAATCCGCGCGCGCTTTTCCGGCCATCACGCGGCGGCGGCGGCGGGCCTGCTGGAGGCGTGGCGGGTAACGCCCGCCG
>JBGSVH010000063.1:0-4217 GCA_041753055.1 Parvularculaceae bacterium | reverse complement strand
CGCCCCCGCCTCAACGCCGCCTGCCGCAACGCCTCCCGCCGCGACGCCGCCAACCGCAACACCCCCGGCGCCGCCGAGCCCGCCGAAAAAGAAGAAGAAAAACAAGGTGGGGTGAGGTTGGGGGTGCGGGCGCCTTGCATTCAACCCGGTCATTTGGGGGCGACGCGCAGCAGCGAGGCCCGAGCGCATCTCCCCAGAACAGCGACGCAGCCCTATCTTCGGCGCTTCGCCGAGCCCTGCAATCCTGGCTGATTATCAGTGTTGAGATTGTCGCGCATTTTTCTGCAACGCGGCATTTCAGAGAGTCAAGTCGCCTGCGCACCGAAGGACAAATATGTTGGTGCGCCGAGCGAGAGGCATTTCCCTCGTCCCCGCCCGCATGTTGTCTGGTCGGTCGTGATGCGGTAAAATTCGGCGGATCAAATATGAAGCGGGGTCGCATGATGTCATGCGGAATGACGGCTTCAAACAAAGGGGTGGTATTCATGAACATGTTGAAGATTTCTGTCGCGGCAGCGATTTTGGCGGCGTCCGCATCCGGGGCCTACGCGCAGTCGAATATTTATCTCGAGGTTCCGGGTGTGAAGGGCGATGTGAAGGCGAGTGGCTTCATCGACCAGATCGAGGTCTTGTCGTCGAGCTTCGGCCTCACCAATGATAAGAAGAGTTGCGTCGCGCAACAGCTTTATTTCGTGAAATATGTTGATATGGCGTCGGCGGATCTCATCATGGCGACCGCGCTCGGCACGCTCTATCCGACGATGAAACTTACCTTCACGCGAACTTCGGGCGGCGGCGTTGAGACGCCCGCATTGCAGCTGATGCTCTCGAATGCAACCCTGTCAAGTTTCCAATCCGGCGCTTCAAGCGGCCAGAACAATTTGACCGAACAATTGTCGATCAAATACGGCACGCTGACCGGCAAGGTCTACAATCAGGATCCGATGGGCGGAGTCACACCCGAGCCGTTTAACGTAAACTGCTTCTAGTGGTTGGCGGTTCCGGCCGGGGTCATCTGGCTCCCGGGCATGTTGGCTGATGTTCCGACCGGCCGCTTGGTCAGCGGCGCGCTGACCAACGCCGCCATATCGAACGCCGCGCGGTTTGTTGGTGATGAGGTAGGTCCACCCGCCGATCCGCGAACGCTATATCAGCGCCACAATCGTCATCCCGTGTCAGCGCTGCAACATGCAAAGTTGCAGCGCTGACACGGGATCTCTTGAGGCAACAAAGGAAACGCCCCCGCCGCGCCAGATCCCGGACCCGCGGCGCTGCCCCAGGCGTCGTCCCGTTTGATTGACAATCTAACGGGGCTTCTACAAGTGAGCTCCCCGGTCAGGCAGAGGAGGCCGCTATGAAAAAATACCGCTCATTCGATCACGCGCCATCCTTTCGAGACGATGTCGAAGCGCCGCAGGGGCTTCCCGTCCGAAACGCACGTTAAGCGCGGCCAACGCACCATCAAAGGCGGCGAAATTGAGCTACCGGAAATGCTCGGTCGGAACGATCCTTGCCCGTGCGGATCGCGGCGGCGTTTTCACGAATTGCTGCATGAGGTCGGGTTGATACGACGGATCCGTCCGTGGAGAGTATTTTTAAGTAGGGACCAAAAATGTATACGGATCGATGAAACCATCGATCCGTATTACCCCCTCACTGACAAGCAAGACACTCGTCGTAGTCCGTCTTCGCGGCGGCGGCCATCATGGCGCCGACATTTTCCATGCCGGGTTCGGTGGCGGCTTCCCGGGCGGCGGCGGTCTCATCCGCTGATTTTTTGGAATTGGCGAAACCGGCGCGCTGCACCGATTTCGAGCGGCAGTAATAGAGCGATTTGACGCCCTTTTCCCACGCGCTCCAGTGCAGCATGTGCAGGTCCCATTTGTCGATGTCGCCGGGCAGGAAGACGTTGACCGACTGGCCCTGACAGACGAAGGGCGAGCGGTCGGCGGCAAGCTCAATGACCCAGCGCTGGTCGATTTCAAACGCGGTCTTGAAAATGTCCCGTTCCATGTCGGAAAGGAAGTCGAGATGCTGGACCGATCCTTCATGCTCGATGATCGACGACCAGGTCTCGTCCGTGTCCTGACCTTTTTCGCTGAGGATCTTCTGCAGCGCGACGTTCTTCACCGTGAACGAGCCGGAGAGGGTCTTGTGGACGAAGACATTGGCCGGGATCGGCTCGATGCAAGGTGAGCAGCCGCCGCAGATGATCGAGATCGAGGCGGTCGGCGCGATCGCCAGCTTATGGGAAAAGCGCTGCTTGACGCCGCGTTCTTCAGCGTCGGGGCATGCGCCCCGCTCTTCGGCGAGGGCGACGGAAGCCGCGTCCGCGCCCATGCGGATATGCTTGAACAGGCGGGTGTTCCACGATTTCGCCATGGCGCTTTCAAAGGGAATGCCGAGCGATTGCAGGAATGAGTGAAAGCCCATCAGGCCGAGACCGACGCTGCGTTCGCGCTTGGCCGAATAGACGGCCTTGGCCATCGCCGCCGGCGCCCGGTTGATGAAATCTTCCAGCACATTGTCGAGGAAGCGCATCACATCCTCGATGAATTGCGGCTCGTCCTTCCACTCGAAATATTTCTCGGCGTTGATCGACGAGAGGCAGCAAACGGCGGTGCGGTCATTGCCGAGATGGTCAACGCCGGTGTGCAGCATGATTTCCGAGCAGAGATTCGACGTCGACACTTTCAGGCCGAGGTCGCGCTGGTGCTTGGCCATCTGGCGGTTGACGGTGTCGGAGAAGAGAAGATAGGGCTCGCCCGTCTGCAGGCGGATTTCGAGAATCTTCTGCCACAATTTCCGGGCGCTGACGGTTTTGAGAACCTCGCCGTTTTTCGGCGACTTCAAGCCGAATTCGGCGTCGTCCATCACCGCCTGCATGAAGTCGTCGGTGATGTTGATGCCGTGATGCAGGTTTAAGGATTTGCGGTTGAAATCGCCGGAAGGCTTCCTGATTTCAAGAAATTCCTCGATCTCCGGGTGGTGAACGTCGAGATAGCAGGCGGCCGAGCCGCGGCGCAGCGACCCCTGGCTGATCGCCAAGGTCAATGAATCCATGACGCGGATGAAAGGGATGATGCCGCTGGTTGCGCCGGCGCCTTTTACTTTTTCGCCGATCGAGCGGACGCCGCCCCAATAGGTGCCGATGCCGCCGCCATTAGAGGCGAGCGCGACATTCTCGTTCCAGGTCGCCACGATGTCGCCCAGCGAATCGCCGACGCCGTTCAAAAAGCACGAAATCGGCAAGCCGCGCGCGGCGCCGCCATTGGAAAGAACCGGCGTCGCCGGCATGAACCACAGCCGCGAAATATAGTCATAGATGCGCTGCGCGTGGTCGGCGTCGTCGCCATAGGTCTTGGCGACCCGCGCAAACATGTCCTGATAGGTCTCGCCCTCAAGCAGATAGCGGTCGTCGAGGGTCTTCTTGCCGAAATCGGTGAGCAGCGCGTCGCGCGCCGGGTCGAGCCTGATGTCCTTGACGACACGCAGATCGGGCCGCAATTCGGTTCGCCGCGGCTCGGGCGCCGGGCCGGCGTTTTTCTCGTGGCTTTTCGCTGTTTCCGCCGCCGCTGACATCGCCCCTGTCCCTCTTGTCTGAGCCCCCCGGGAGGAGGCGCGCGCATCCCCCCGCCGGGTTGCCCCGATGGGGCGCGCCGGTCATGGCGTCTCGCTGGTTTTTTGTAGAATCACCGCCAGAAGCGGGGTCAATGGAGGCCTTTCCGCCTGCCCAATTCGGGGGAAGGCCGTTGCCGCCATCGACACAACATATAGTGATGGAGCCTTGGGGGTCCGTCAATATGAAGTTACCAACAGGTCAGACATTTTTGGTTAAAGGAATCTTAAGCTGACGCACCATGTGCGCCTCAAACCTTAAGCCAGGCCGGCGCTTCTTGGGGATCGGTGCTTTGTTTCGGCGCCGCATTTCTGCCCCGGCCTGTGAAAAAATTTTTCGGAAAATTCGCTTGCGTTTCGGCGCGAAACACGGGGGGCGCCGCCATGAAGCTTTGATCGACGAATCGAAGCCCTTCGGGCGGCCGGCGCCATGCCGGATCGTCGCTGTTTTGGTCAAGTTCCTGATCCGCTGAATGGCCGCGCCGCGCCGCGCCGATTCGCGCGGCGAAGTCTGACAGCGCCGCTTCCGCCTCGCCGATAATGTCGTCGGCCCGTGGCGCGCCCGCCGCGACATAGGCCTTGCGCAATTGCGTCAGCAC
>JBGSVH010000062.1:0-11288 GCA_041753055.1 Parvularculaceae bacterium | reverse complement strand
AGTGAAGCAACGAGTGATCGCAGATCGTGAATGCGCCCGCGCCGGCTGGCGAAGAGGTCCGTCATCGCGAGGATCAGGCAGACCACCGCCTGCTGATTCTGCGGGTCGGCGGCGGCGGCGGCGGCGGAGCTGGCGGTTCCGGCCAACCACCAGTTATCGTCCCCGGTCCGTCTTTGAAGAACAAATCGTCAGACAGGCTGACGGAAGTATTCGGAACGGTGGCCGCTTATGCGCGGGTCGACCTTCAGGATGCGGATAATCCCGCCGGCGCCGAGATTTTCATCGATGACGCGGTCGCCTTTGATTTCGCCGAGCACGGACCGGGCGATGACGGACCGGGCGAGAACCGCCTTATGTGCCTGCACGGGGTTTCGTCCGCGCCCTGCGGCGACCACGACTAAGACGAGGGATCGGGCCGCGATCAGACCCGTTCAGGCGGCGTCAGGCCCCAGCCCCATCGCCAGCAAGGCGAAGATGAAAAGCCCGAGCACAATGCGATACCAGGCAAAGGGCACAAGCCCGCGCCGGGTGACGAAGCCAAGGAACGGCTTGATGATCGCAAGCGCCGACAGGAATGACACCACAAAGCCGATGGCGATCATTGTCGCACCATCGGCGGACAGCGTGTCGCGCGACTTGTAGAGATCATAGGCGGTCGCGCCGATCATGGTCGGAATGGCGACGAAAAAGGAAAATTCCGCCGCCGCCTTCTGGCTGACGCCCATCAGCCGCGCGCCGATGATCGAAGCCCCTGAACGCGATACGCCGGGAATGAATGCAAGGCACTGAACAGCGCCGATTTTCAGCGCCGTCAGCGGCTTGATCGAATCCGCGTCATCGAATTTCACCGGCAAGTGCATGCGCTCAACCGCGATAATGACAAAGCCGCCGAGAATGAGCGCCGCCGCGATCACGCTTGGCTTGAAGAACAGCGCATCGACGTAATCGCCAATCGCAAGGCCGAGAATAACCGCCGGCCCGAATGCGGCGAGCACCGAATAGACAAAATATCGCGCCGCCTTGTCGGTGAAAAACGCCAGCGCCTTCGACCACAAGCGATTCCAGTAGATGACGCAAACCGCGAGAATGGCGCCGAGCTGAATGACAATTTCGAAAACGCGCCCCGGCGGCGTCGGTGCATTGAAGAAGTCCGCCGCCAGCACTAGATGGCCAGTTGAAGAAACCGGAATGAATTCGGTCAGCCCCTCGACAAGCCCAAGCAGGATCGCGGCAATCCACATGGCCTCGACAGCGGTGTGAAGTTCATCAGTTTCGGCAGTCTGCATGATCGGAGCCCGGTAAACTGTCAGCGTCAGGGTCGCGCATAGACTGCTTCCCGCATACGGGCAATCGGTTAATGATAATGGAAAAAGCGCCGCTGCTTACCAGCCATTCAGTCTCGGCGCGGTCGAGGTGACGCGCTGATGCGCGTCGATCATATGATAGGCGTCAAACTGCGCGGCGGTCGCGCAGGCATGGTTCGGCAGAATACGGAGCAACCGCCCAACCGGAAAATCGGCAAGGTTGATGGCGCCGCCATTCCGCCGCGCGACAATTCCATGTTCCTGATTGCACGAGGTGACAATCAAATCGCCGACCGGCCGGCCGCCCGCGTCGCAGACAAGTCCATATCCCTGATCGGTAGGAAATGCCGATGTGCCGCGGTCGCGCGACATCGCCATCCACCCGCCATCGGTGATGATCCAGGATTTTTCCGTCTGATGGCCGATGACGCTGACGAGAACCGAAAGGGCGATATCGTCGATGGCGCAAACGCCCAGTCCCGCCATCACAAGGTCCTGGAACATGTAAACGCCGACGCGCACTTCGGTGACGCCGTCAAAACTGTCGCCCCATCTCGCGGTCGGGGTTGAACCGATACTGACGATCTCGCTCATGATGCCGTCCGCGGCGAGCATCGACGCGGTGTCGGCAACGGCGCGGCGTTCATTTTCGGCGACAGCGCGGATCGCATCGACGCTGCGGCAATCGTAAGAACCGCCGGCATGCGTCATCAGTCCGCGATAGCGCGCGCATTTCGCACTGTTCAGAAAACCCGCGATCTCGCGCGCGGCGCCAGACAGCGGTTTGACACCAGCGCGGTGATCGTCGCTGTCGATTTCGATCAGCACCGGAATTCGGTCTTTCGCGGCCTCACCCTTCACAGCGATGGCTTGCGCCGCCTCAACCGTGTCGACAATGAGGGTCAAATCCGCGCCCTTCGTGCGAAGCGCCAGCGCGCGGTCCAGTTTTCCCGGCGCCATCCCGACCGCATAGAGAATGTTCGAGACGCCGTTTTCAAAGGCGTATTCGGCTTCCGCCAGGGTCGAGACAGTGACGCCGACAGCGCCCTCAAGCGCCCGCGCATAACCCCCATGCGATTTTGCGGTCTTGATATGCGGGCGCAGAGGAACGCCAAACCCATCCATCCGCGCCTTCATGCGAGCGATATTGCGGTCGAGCTTTTCCTCGCAGAGGAGCAGCGCGGGCGTCTGGATTTCCGCAAGCGCCCGGCCGATCATTGCGTCAGATCGCAACCTTGAAGTCCGCTTCGGTCTGCGCCTTCACCTCGTCAAGGGTAACGCCGTCGGCGAGTTCAACCAGCGTCATGCCCTTGCCGCGCTCGACGGTGAAGACGCCGAGATTGGTGATCACCATGTCGACGACCTGCTGGCCGGTCAGCGGCAGCGAGCATTTGTGGAGAAGCTTTGCCTCACCCGCTTTCGACGCGTGATCCATGACGACGACGACGCGCTTGACGCCAGCGACGAGATCCATCGCGCCGCCCATTCCCTTGACCATCTTGCCGGGGATCATCCAGTTGGCGAGATCGCCTTTTTCGGAGACTTCCATCGCGCCAAGGATCGACAGGTCGATATGACCGCCGCGGATCATCCCGAAGGAATCGGCGCTTGAAAAATAGGACGTGCGGTCAAGCTCGGTAATCGTCTGCTTGCCGGCGTTAATGAGATCGGGATCGACTTCGTCGTCATAGGGAAACGGTCCCATGCCGAGCATGCCGTTTTCCGATTGCAGGGTCACGTCGACGCCGTCGGGAATATAATTGGCGACCAGCGTCGGTATGCCGATGCCGAGATTGACGTAGAAACCGTCTTTCAGCTCTTTTGCGGCGCGCGCCGCCATCTGGTTGCGATCCCAAGGCATTATGCATTCTCCCGCTTGCGGACCGTGCGCTGCTCGATGCGCTTTTCATGCTGGCCGCAAAGAAGGCGCTGCACGAAAATACCGGGCGTATGAATATTGTCAGGGTCTAGCCCGCCTGTCGGCACAAGCTCCTCAACTTCGGCGACGGTCGCTTTGCCGGCGCTCGCCATCATCGGATTGAAATTGCGCGCGGTCTTTCTGTAAATGAGATTGCCTTGGGCATCGCCCTTCCACGCCTTGACGATGGCGAGGTCGGCGACGAGGCCGGTTTCCATGATATAGGTCTCGCCGTTGAAGACCTTGTGCTCCTTGCCCTCGGCGATCAGCGTGCCGACGCCCGTCTTGGTATAAAATCCCGGGATGCCGGCGCCTCCGGCTCTGCAGCGCTCGGCCAGCGTTCCTTGCGGATTGAATTCAAGCTCCAGTTCGCCAGACAAAAACTGGCGCTCGAACTCCTTGTTCTCGCCGACATAGGACGAGATCATTTTCCTGACCTGCCTGGTGTTGAGCAGCATGCCGAGCCCGAACCCATCGACGCCGGCATTGTTCGAAATGACGGTGAGGTTTTTGACGCCAGAATCCCTGATCGCGAGAATGAGGTTCTCGGGGATACCGCAAAGGCCGAAACCGCCGGCCATGATCGTCATGCCGTCAAACAACAGCCCGTCGAGAGCGGATTTTGCGTCCTTGAAGGTCTTGTCCATGAGGCCTCCCAAATGCCGGGAGACGGGTTAGCGCATCTGCTGGCGCAGGTCCATGCGCAAGGAAGAGCAGCCGCGGTGTTTTTCGTCGAACTGGCCGCTGCGCCAATCCGACGCCGCTCTGAGACGAATGGATGCGGGTCAACCGCCATGCGATGAACCGTTCCGGGATTGCGGCAAATTGGCGGCGGCGGATATTCCCTTTCCGGTTTCGATCCCTATTTCCCTGTCATGCCGGCAACGGCGAACAAGAAGAAACTGGAGAGAGAAAAATGGCCAAGCTGATTTCAATTACTGCTGCAACCGCCCTGGTTTTCGCGGCGATCTTCCCGGTGGCGTACACTTTCATCGCCTTCGCCTAGGCGCGTGTGGGACCGATGAATTTAGTTGACGCAGCCCCAACACCCCTTATCAAAGCGGCGCCGAAGCCTTGCATAGGCTGGCGCCGCTAGCGCCTTGAGAGCCGGCGCCGCGCCTGCTCGATGTCGTCCTTGGTATCGATGCCGCGCGCCGCGCCGTCGACAATCTTGACCGCGATCTTTTCCCCCATCTCGATAATCCGCAGCTGTTCAAGGCTTTCGCGTTGCTCGCGCACACTAGGCGGCGCCGCGACGAAACGCATCAGGCTTGCACGGCTGAACGCATAGGCGCCGACATGAAGAAAGAGTCGGTCTTTCGGCAAATCAACTGGCGGTATCCTTGAGAAATCTTTCGCTTCGTAAAGTTGACGGTCGTGGTCGATCTCGTCGCCAAGGATCGCTTTGACCGCTGCCGGATAATTGGGATCGATGTCGGCGGGAAACGGGCAGGCCAGCGTTGCTGCAAATCGCCCGGCGCGCGCATGCGCGTCAATCAGCGCATCGATATGGGCGGGGTCAATTTCCGGTTCGTCGCCCTGGATGTTAACGATGGTGTCGGCGTCAAGCCGTTTTGCCGCTTCAGCGATCCGTTCCGTGCCTGACCGGTGATTGGTCCGCGTCAGCACCGCGCAGGCGCCAAAACCTTTGGCTGCATCGGCGATTTCAGCCGCATCAGTTGCGATAATGACGCTCCCCGCTCTGCGCGCCTTGCAGGCCTGTTCAAAGGTACGCTGCAGGACCGACTTGCCGCCAAGATCGAGCATGAGTTTTCTGGGAAGACGCGTCGAGGCAAGACGTGCGGGGATGATAATCGCGACCTTCATGCCGCCCTTACCCGTTTGACCGTGTGCTCAAGCGCAAGCGCCGCCGGGTAGACGGCGAGCGCGCCCGACGCATTAGCGAGCGCATCGGCGAAATCGGCGACGCGGACGCCGCCAAACCCTTGCAGAAACTCCAGCAGCCCGCCATAGGCAGCGAGTGCGACAATCACCGGAACCCGTCGGTCGACAATACGAAAATGCGCGAACGCAGCAGTCGCGCCGAGCGTCGCATAGGCGAGAAAATGCGCAACCTTGTCGCCGAGTTGCTGGTTGTGAAACAGGACCTCGGCGATAAACCGCGCAATCGCAAGGCTTGATTTTGTGTCTTGGGGATTAGGCGTCAGCGTCAACCAGGTGACGCAAGCAAATACCACACCGAAAACAACGCGCCAGAACGTCACTATTCTCATGCAGCAGGCTCTTGCGGAACCGTTGCAAGGCGCCGTTCCCAATCGATCGCGGTGCGCACGATGAAATCGATTTCATCAAAGCGCGGACGCCAGTCGAGTTCAGTTCGGATCGCCGCCGTGTCGGCAATCAGTTGCGCCGGATCGCCGCGCCGGCGCGGTCCGATTTCGTGCGGCAAGGGTTGCCCGGTCACGCGCTCAAAGGCGTCAATAACTTCCGACACCGAATAACCGCGTCCATAGCCGACATTGAAGGTCTCCGGCGCGCTGCTGCGGCGAAGTCGTGCGAGCGCCGCAAGGTGCGCGTCGGCAAGGTCCGAGACATGAACGTAATCGCGGATCGCGGTGCCGTCCGGCGTTGGATAGTCTGCGCCATAGATCTGCAGTTTTTCCTTGCGCGCGCCGACGGCGATTTGCGCCGCCACGCGAATGAGGTGTGTCGGCTTTCCGAGCTGGCCGGCCCTGCCCTTCGGATCGGCGCCGGCGACATTGAAATAGCGCAGCGTCGTATAACTGAAGCCATGAGCCTTGGCCGCGTCTTCAAGCACGCGTTCGCTCATCGCCATTGACGCGCCATAGGGCGAGATCGAATGGATGGTTGAGGCCTCATTGACCGGAGAATGGTCGGGCGTTCCATAAACCGCCGCCGTCGACGAGAAAATGAAGCGCTCAACTCCGCAGGCGACGCACGCTTCCAGCAGTGCAATCGTCTTCGCCGTATTGTTCCAGTAATAAAGCAGCGGCTTTTGCATCGACTCAGGCACGAGGATCGACCCCGCAAAGTGAATGACTTCGCGGACGCCATAGTCGCGCAACAGCCGGATGATGACTTCGCGATCGCCGACATCGGCGGCGACGAAACGGTTCAAATCCGGAACCAGACGCCGCGCGCCGGTCGACAGATCGTCAAGCGCGACCGAGGGCTCGCCCGCTTCCTGTAGCGCCAACAGCATATGCGCGCCGATATAACCGGCGCCGCCCGTGACAAGAACGGTCACGACTTCGTCTCCGCGTTCCGGCGTTTCTGCATTTCAAGGCCGGGAAACATCGTCGCCATTTACCCAAATTCACCAATCGGCCCTATTATAGGCTGAATTGGCGTCAGGATTGAACCGATGATCGGTAAACTTTTTGGTGGTGGAAAGCCGGCCGCCGCCGCCCCGGCGGGCGAAAGACTGCACGCCGTCGGCGATATCCATGGCTGCGCCGGGCTTCTCGACGGGCTTTTGTCCCTCATCGCCGGCGACAGCGGCGGCGATTTTCGGCTGATCTTTCTTGGCGACTATGTCGATCGCGGCTCCGATTCGAAGGCGGTGATTGACCGGCTGATCCGCGTCAAACAGGACCGCCCCGAAACGGTTTTTCTCAAAGGCAATCACGAACAGGCGATGCTGGATTTCCTTGCAGCGCCGGACCTGAACGAGGAATGGCTGCATTGGGGCGGCGACAAGACGCTGGAAAGCTATGGCCTCGCCAATATCTGGACCAAACACCCGAATGACATTGCGCGTGAGTTCGCCGCGCAGCTGCCTCAATCGCACCGGGATTTCCTGGCCGGGCTCGAATTGTGGCGCGTCTTCGGGGATTACGCTTTCGTTCACGCTGGCTTTCGCCCGGGCGTTGCGATCGATGCGCAGTCGGAACAGGATTGCCTGTGGATCCGCGGCGACTTCCACAATGCTGCCGCCGACAAGCGCCCCGACAAGGTCGTTGTGCATGGACACCACCCGGTCAGGAAACCGCTTGATGCAGGATGGCGGATCGACGTCGACACCGGAGCTGTATGGTCGGATGCGTTGACCGCGGTTATTCTAGAAGGAACGACGCGGCGGTTCATTTCGACCGGAAAGATATAGAGCGTCGGGCGAATAAGTGGAATCACCGGCTTTTCGCAAACCCGACGCGACCAACCAAAGACCTGGCCTTCGGGCGATCCAGATTTATCGTCCGAAGGTCTAGGCGCTTTTGCGCGTGCTGTCGGCGACAAGGCGCAAGCCTCCGGCGGCGCTCAGGATGGCGCGAAGGTTTTCGGCGCCGCCCGCGCCGTCACCGCCCGCCAATGACTTGCCGAATTCAGCCGCGTAATTGCCGGCGTGAACCACATGCGGGTGCGGCATCGCAAAGACAATTTTGGCGCCGCGCAGGATCGGATCGCGCCAGCGCTCCAGTATTTCACGCTTCAGCGCCGGGGGAGCGATGACATAATCGGGTTCGACCGCGCGCGATTCGCCTTCGGCAATCACCGAGGGGCCACCGGTGAAAAGTCGCGCCCCATCTTCAATTTCGCCTGCGCCGATAACCGCCTCAATGGCGCGGGTATTCTTGCCGGCCCAAGCGTACAGCATCACCGCCGCGGCGTCGGCGCCGAACAGATGCGCTTTTTCCTCGCGCTTGCACAGTCCAGCCATCAAATCTTCAAAGGCCCGCCTGGCGTCATCGGCGCGGCGTTCGAACGCCTGATAGGGCGCCCGGGTCCGCAAGGACATCGCATTTTCTTCATCCCACAATTGCGCGAGGCGTTCATACCAGGGATCGAAATCATAGTCGGCGGCTTGCGCGTGCGTGATGAAGAGGCGGATCGATCCGCCGTCCTTTTCTGTCAACGCGCCACGGAAAATCTTCAGATCGCAGTCGCGCAGGACCCGCTCAAGAACGCTGATGGAATAAACCGCCGCAACGCCGCCGGCGAACGCATCCGCCGCCGTCCGCGTCAGCGTCATCGCCGCGTAAAGCGTTTCAACTGCAAAGACGCCGTCATCGGTCAACAGCGATTTGACGCGCGCAAAGAACGCACGCGGTTCGTTGATTTCTTCCAGCACCGACGACGCCGTGATGAGGTCGAATTTCTTGCCGGCAAAAGCGCGGTCGATGTCGGCCGAGGGGAACAGCGCTTTCGCCGACCACGCCCAGTCGCCAATCTGATCGACATCCTCGCACGGATCGACGCCATAACGGTCGACCCAGCGCGGATAGAAAGACAGCAGCGTTCCGTCGGAGCATCCGATATCAAGCGCCGCACAGTCGCGGCCTGAAATTAGTTCAAGCCCCTCGGTCGCCAGCGATCTGAGGCTTGAGCGTGTTGTCCTGAAGACGCCGGACGGCGCGGAGCGGCGGCGCGGCGCTTCGCCCGTGAAAGCGTTCTGTAGAAGACCACAGGCGTGAACGTCTTTTGACGGATCGCACAAAACGAATTCAACCGGCTGCGGTTTTGCACGCCCGAGAGGCCGCTTGCGGGCGCAATCGATGGTCGCTCCTTCGAGCGAAAATGCTGGCGACAGCGCCGCCGACCCGCATGCACGACATTGAGTAATACGCTTCACTTGAGACCGCCCCGAAACATCGTCTGACGAATTCTGGGAAAGGTCTCAGGTCAGGGTAAATTCGTCGTAAAGAATTGTTGCGCCCGAATGCAAGCTTTCAGCAATCATCCTTAACGCGCGTAAAGATCTACGAGAACGCTCTCCAGATCAGCAGCAATGCGGTCGCCAACAGCGTCAGCACGGTCAGCATCGTGCCAACACCGCGCCCTTTCGGCCAGACGCCCATGCCAAGCCCCAGAAGATGGAAAACCCGCCCCGTCAGGAAGACGCCGCCAAGGACATGGATGACAGAGGCGCCAACGCCGAGTTGCGCCAGCAGGAAAAGCCCAAGCAACGCCGCCGGCGCATATTCGACGTAATTGCCCTGCGTGCGTATGGCCTTGATCATGACGTCATTGCCGCCATCGCCAAGATTGGTTTTCGTCTTGGCGCGCGCCATTCCGACGCGGGCGCTGATATAGATGAGAAATAGCGTGTTCAAGCCGATCCACAGAGCAGCCGCCTGAAGTGATGTCATTGCAATGTCTCCCGAGGGTTAAACGGCAAGGCGCTTAATCAGCTTTGCGAGAAACGCCGTACCCTCCGCGAGCTGATCGATGGAGACATATTCATTGGGTTGGTGCGCCTGGTCAATCGATCCCGGTCCGCAAATCACTGTAGAAAAACCCGCTTCCTGAAATTGCCCGGCCTCGGCGCAATAGGAAACGACATCGGTCGAGTTGAAGCCGGTGATCGATTTGGCGAGATCGGCGGCGGGATTGTCGTGCGCGGGCGCCAGCGGCGGCGCGTTTGAAATCTGCACGGTCTCGATCCGGCAGCTCGGCGCGATCTTGCGCATCCCGTCTTCGACGCCCTTTGCGAACTCCAAGAATTCCTCAAGAACCGCCGCGGCGCTATCGCCGGGAATGACGCGGCAATCCCAGTCAAAGAAGCATTCGCCCGCCATGATGTTGAGCTGGGTGCCGCCTTTGACGACATTGACGGTCATCGTTGAATAGGGCGGCGAAAACGGGCTTTGCGGATCTGCGGAGCGCGCGCGCGCCTCGCGCAGGCCTGAAATTATTGCGATCAGTTTGGCCGCCGCCTCAACCGCAGAAACGCCGCGATCGGTCTGGCTCGAATGCGTCGTAAATCCGCTGACGGTCGTCCGGAACGAGGCGATCCCCTTGTGACCGTCGATCACCTTCATCATCGTCGGTTCGCCGACGATAACCGCAGAGGGCGGCGGCAGTTTGTCTTTGATCTCGGTAATCATGTGTGGCGCGCCGAGAAGGCCGATTTCCTCGTCATAGGATAGCGCGAAGATGACCGGGCGTTTCAAATTCGCCGCGACCATATCGGGCAGCAGCGACAGCGCGATCGCGGAAAACGACTTCATGTCGCATGTGCCGCGCCCATAGAGCTTCCCATCTTTTTCCGTCAGCGTCCACGGATCACTCGACCAGTCCTGTCCGTCGACCGGCACGACGTCGGTGTGACCGGAAAGAATGACGCCGCCTTCGACCCTCGGGCCGACAATCGCGTAAAGATTGGCCTTGGTGCGATCCGCGTTCCAGACCCGGTGCGTCTCGGCTCCATGTTCTTTCAGATAGGCCTCGACGTCGCCGATCAGATGAAGATTGGATTTCGACGACGTTGTGTCAAACGCCACAAGACGTCGGAGCCAGTCGACTTGAACACCGATTTTTGCCGAGCTGGTCAAAGCGATTTCCATTTCGTTGGCGCAAAACGGAGCTAAAGGAGATTGCGCGTTTTGTCACGACGCTTCGCGCGCGAGAAAAAACGGCTCGAGCCCGGAAAGGCGCATCCCTTTCGCAACGGTCGGGATATGCCGCGGCGTGACGCCTTTCACCGCTCTTGCGAAGGCGGCGATGTGATCGGGCGTCGTGCCGCAACAGCCGCCGACGATGTTCAACAGCCCGGACTTCGCCCATTCCGACAGATGCGCCGACATCGACGCCGGCGTCTCGTCATAGCCGCCAAAGGCGTTGGGCAGCCCGGCATTGGGATAGGCAGACAAGGCGCAATCGGCGACGCGCGACAATTCGGCGACAAAGGGCCGCATCAAATCCGGCCCGAGCGCACAATTGATGCCGACCGACAAGGGTTTTGCGTGGCGCACCGAATGCCAGAAGGCTTCCGCCGTCTGACCCGAAAGCGTGCGTCCCGACTGGTCGGTAATCGTCACCGACAGCATGACCGGAAGTTCAAACCCAAGATCGTCGAATAATCCCTGTACGGCGTAAATCGCCGCCTTGGCGTTCAAAGTGTCGAAAATTGTTTCAATCAGGATCGTATCGGCGCCGCCTTCAACCAGGCCCCTTGCCGCCTCGCCATAGGATGCGACCAGTGCGTCGAAATCGACATTGCGCGCGCCGGGGTCGTTGACATCCGGCGAGATCGAACAGGTTCGATTGGTCGGGCCGATGGCGCCGGCGACGAAACGCGGACGGTTGGGCGAGGCGGCCGCATCCGCCGCCGCGCGCGCCAGCCGGGCGCCCTCGACATTCATCTC
>JBGSVH010000061.1:0-2330 GCA_041753055.1 Parvularculaceae bacterium | reverse complement strand
TGAAACGTCAGACCAGCGCGCCGCAGACCTGCCCCTGTGGAGCCATCTCTACAATTGGCATCGTCCCCATGGCGGCATAAAAGATCAAACGCCCATCAGTCGCCTCGCCATAAACCGGGACAACCTGTTGAGGCTCCACATCTAGCCGATACGGCGCCATTCTTCGAGAACGCCGGGGTCGGTTTCGCTCCCGGCGTTTTTCGTTTTCAGCCTCGCCAGCGCCTCATGCGGCCACAGCTTCGCCAACGCCCAGATCGCCGCGCCGCGAACCAGCGGCGAGGCGTCGCTGACAAGTGTCGCGGCGGCATCGCCAAGCGCCGCGTCATCTGAATTGCCGATAGCGATCAGCACATTGCGGACGAAGCGGTCGCGGCCGATGCGCTTGATCGGCGATCCTGAAAACAACGTCCGGAACGCTGGATCGTCAAGCGCTGCAAGCGCCGCCAGCGGCGGCGATCGCAGGTCGTCGCGCGCAATGAGGAGCGCTTCCTGCGCGGTCCTGGCGAATTTGTTCCATGGGCAAACGGCGAGACAGTCGTCGCAACCGTAAATGCGATTGCCGATCGCTTCGCGAAATTCCCGCGGGATCGGCCCCTTGTGTTCGATCGTCAGATAGGAAATGCAGCGCCGCGAATCGAGCTGATAGGGCGCGGGGAACGCGTTTGTCGGGCAGGCGTCGAGGCAGCGCCGGCAGCCGCCGCAATGGTCTGGCTCTGGTTCGTCCGTGGCGAGATCGAGTGTTGTAAAGATCGCGCCGAGAAAGAGCCACGAGCCCAAATCGCGCGAGACAAGATTGGTGTGCTTTCCCTGCCAGCCAAGTCCTGCGGCGGCGGCGAGCGGTTTTTCCATCACCGGCGCGGTATCGACGAAAACCTTGACCTCGCAGTGGAATTCGCTGGCGATTTCGCGCGCCAGCGCCTTCAGCTTCTTCTTGACGACGTCGTGATAATCGCGATTGCGCGCGTAAACGGAAATCGCGCCGGCGGATTTGCGGGCGAGAAGCGCCAGCGGGTCTTCATCCGGACCGTAATTGAGCCCGAGCATGATGACGGAACGCGCCTGCGGCCAAAGCGTCGCCGGATCGCCGCGCTCGCCGGCGCGCGCCGCCATCCAGTCCATGTCGCCATGGCGGTTCGCCTCAAGGAAGATTTTGAGGCGCAACGGCGCATCGGCGATGGCGTCCGCGCGCGTGACACCGGCGGTATCAAACCCCAGTTCCAGCGCGCGCGCCTTGATTGTGTCGCTGGCGCTTCGGTTCCCGGGAGCCATGGCTTCAGAAATCGAGGTCGGCGTAATGCGCCGCCGGGGGCGTCGCCTCCAGCCGGTCGGCGAGCAAGGGGCGCATCGCCGGGCGCGATTTGATGCGCTGATACCAGCCGCGCGCCTCCGGAAAATCCGCCCACGGAACAAGCCCGAAATAGTCGTTGACCGACAGGTGCGCCGCGCCTGCCAGATCGGCGATGGTCATGCGGTCGCCGGCGAGAAACGACCGCCGTTCGAGCAGAAAGGAAAGATAATCGAGATGCCATGAGAGCGCCTCCACCGCGGCTCTGATGGGTTCAGGCTCGCCCCAGCGCCGTCCCTGCAGGCGGCCGTCGATCCGCCGCCGCACGATCAGCGCATTAACCTCATCCTCGAATTTTGTGTCGAACCAGTGCGCGAGGCGCCGCGCTTCGGCGCGTCCCGCCGAGGTTGACGGCAGCAGCGGCGGATCGCGGTACACTTCGTCAAGATATTCGGCGATGGCGCTCGCCGGCGCGATTGCAACCTCGCCCCCGGTCGGCGGCTCGTCAATCAGCACCGGCACCGTCATCGCGGGATTGGCCTGCGCCAGACCGCCCTCGCGCGCCCATGGCGGGGTTTCGACAAAGCGCGCCGCCAGCCCCTTTTCGGCCAGCATCAGCCGCACAAAGCGGCAGCCCGGATCGAACGGCATATGAAGTAATGAGCGCATGGCGGGGACCATAGCAGCGCCCGCCAAAAGTCAAAGACCGCCATATCTTAAGAAACATCGTTACTGGCGGCGCTCTTGCGACTGATCGCCCGAGGGTTGCGCGATGGGACAGCCATTGCGCCAGTCTGGCACAAAAAGAGCGGAGCGCTGCATCATGACGGCTGGATACGACGAAGCGGACTTCGATCATCCCGCCTGGCGCCGTCCCGCGCCGCGCGCAAGGGCGGCGACGATGTCGCTCTATTCCTGGCAGGAGCCGGGCCTTGTCTTCATTCTGTCGATGCTTGCTGCGGCGCCCTTCGTTCTCGCCGCCCTGCTGTCGCCGGCGCTGTTGAGCCTTGCGCCGACGGTTGATGTGATCACGCCGATCGCCGAT
>JBGSVH010000060.1:0-12648 GCA_041753055.1 Parvularculaceae bacterium | reverse complement strand
CACGCGCGCTCGACCTCGGGCAGGGGCTCGGCGTCAATTATGTCGAACTGCGCGGCGGGCCGGCGCCCGGCGCGGGCTTTATCGAAAAGACCGGGATTTATGCGTCCTTCACCAGGGAAATGCCGGCGGACGCCGAGGCGATCAAATCATGGCTGCCGCGCAATCGCCGCGCCGAAGTCAAAAAGGCGCTCCGGATCGACGAACCGAACGAGAATTCTTTCCGCCTCAGCGACGACGTTGACGAATTTTACCGCGTCTACGCTGCGGCGCTGCGCAATCTCGGCACGCCGGTGATGCCGAAAAAATTCCTGCGGTCATTGAAGTCGAATTTCGGCGCCGATGTCGACATCGCGCTGGTTGAACATCATGGCGAACCGATCGCGGGGTTGTTCTCATTCTGGCGGCGCGATCGCGTCATGCCGTATTATATCGGCGCGGGCGCCAAGGCGCGCGACATCAGGGCCTATGATTATCTCTATTATTCACTGATGCGGCGCGCGGTTGAACGCGGCGTCCGCCTCTTTGATTTCGGCCGCAGCAAGACCGGATCAACCCACGCCGACACCAAGAAATATTGGGGTTTTGAAGCGGCACCGGTTGTCTATCACATTGGCCTCGTGCGCGCGAAGGAAATGCCGAACGTCAATCCGAACAACCCGAAATTTGCGCGGTTTGTCTCGGCGTGGCGGCGACTGCCGCTGCCGGTCGCCAATATTGTCGGCCCGATTGTCGCGCGGAATTTCCCGTGAACAGCCGTGTGCTTTATCTGGCGCACCGCATTCCCTATCCGCCCGACAAGGGCGACAAGATCCGGTCATGGCGGATGCTGGCGCATCTGACCGCGCGATTTGGCGTTCATCTCGCCGCCTTTGTTGACGATCCGGCGGATTTCCAGCATCAGGCATTTCTGGAAAGCCTTTGCGAGAGCGTTGCGCTGGTGCCGCTCAACCGCAATCTGGCGACGCTGCGAAGCGTCAAAGGCTTTCTGACCGGCGAGCCGCTGACCATGCCCTATTATCGCGACGCGCGCATGGAAGCGGCGGTCGCGGCGGCGCGCGATACGGGACTTTCCGCCGAGATCGCCTTTTCATCGTCGATGGCGCCCTATCTTCGTGACGACGCCGGCGCGCCGCGCATCGTTGATTTGTGCGACGCCGACAGCGCGAAATGGACGGAATATGCGCGGCGAAAATCCTGGCCGATGAGCGCGGTCTATGAGCGCGAGGGCAGGCGGCTCGCGGTGCGTGAATCGCAGATTATCAATTTCGCCGATGCGACATTTGCAATCAGCGAAGAAGAAGCCGACCTGCTCGCCAGCCGGGACGACGCGCAAAAGCCGGTTCACTGGTATTGCAACGGCGTTGACAGCGACGCGTTTGCGCCGGGGGCGGTCGCCGCGGGCGACAAGCGCCACAGCGCTGTCTTCGTCGGCGCTATGGATTATTGGGCGAATATCGACGCGGTCTTGTGGTTTATGCGCGAGGTCTGGCCGCTGGTTCGCGCCAGTGCAGCCGAAGCGAGTTTTGCCATTGTCGGGTCAAATCCCGCGCGCGAGATCAGATCGCTTGACGGAAAAGACGGCGTCACCGTCACCGGGCGCGTCAGCGATGTCCGCCCCTATGTCGAAGGCGCAGCGCTTGTAATTGCGCCGATGCGCATTGCGCGCGGCGTGCAGAACAAGGTGCTGGAGGCGATGGCGATGGCGAAGGCGGTCGTTTCAACGCCGGCGGGGCTTGAAGGGATCGACGCCCAGATCGGTGTTGAGGCGCTGGCGGCCGCGTCCGCTGAGGCTTTCGCGCGCGAAATTGTTCGCCTCATTGACGACCCGGATGCGGCGCAAAAAATCGGCGCCGCGGCGCGCGCGCGCATTCTCGCCGATTATCAATGGCCGCAGCAGATGGCGCGTTTTGACACCGTGCTCGACCGGCTGATGGGCGCGCGGGCATAGGAAATTTCGGCGCGTTCGATCATTGCGGCGCGCTCTCATCCATGCCGTCGCCATCGCTCGCAAATTCCGCCGCCGGGCGCTCCCGGTCGTCGACCAGCAGGCGGAAAATATCCGGCCGCGCATAATGGCCGGCGATATCGCAGGCGGCCTTGGCGGCGCGGACGATATCGAGCGAGCCGTCGGCATAGAGAATGCCTTCGCCGTCAATCGGCCCGGCGATGATTTCGCCGCGCGGATCGATGATCGCCGACTGGCCGGTGTGCTCCCAGACGCCCAATGGCTTCCAGCGCTCCGGGATATGTTTTTCCAGCCGCAGCCCTGCGACGCAGATCACATAGGCGGCCGCCTGACTGGCGAAGGCGCGGCTGAGCAAATGCTGGCGCGCCCAGCAATAATCCTGTTTGCGCGGAATTTTCTCCCAGCCGGGCCAGAGCGCCGCGTGCACTTGCGTTCCCTGTGCGGCGAGCGCGTATCCCGGCAGCATCATCTGATGCTCCCAGCAATTCAGCGCACTGATCTTCGCATAATCGCAAGCATGCGCTTTCAGGCCGACCGCGTCGCCGTCGCCCCAGATGATGCGCTCTGCGTGCGTCGGCTTCAGCTTGCGGTGGCGGCCCAGGATCACGCCCTCGCGGCCGATCGTCAGCGCGGTGCAATAGGCAGCGCCCTCGGTCAGCGGATCTTTTTCGGCAACGCCGATGACGACATCGACGCCGGCGGCGCGCGCTGCCTCGCAGAGCGCCTCGGTCTCCGCGCCGCCGATGATGACGGCGTTTTCGAGATAGACGGCGCTCGCTTCCCAGGTGAGATCTTGCACCTGTCCCTCGACCCAGAACGGATAGCCGGGAACCCAGGTCTCGCCGAATGCGACGATATCCGCGCCGCCGGCGCCGGCCTCCGCGATCAGCTGGCAGGCCTTTTCGGTTGAGGCCGATTTGTCAAAAAGAATGGACGCTGCTTGCGCCGCCGCCATTCTGAAGGTCGATTTTGCCATTGATATTCAGCATTTCCAGAGCGCGCATTTGTTCATGTTGCAGTGCGGCAAGAAATTCGCCGCCCGCTGTTGCCATGGCGCCGCTTTCTTTCGCGGACCAAGCCGTTAGAGTGCGCAGCGACTTTTCCGCCGTCAACGGGGATTATCATGGCCAGAATTTTACTACCGCTCGCCGTCATTGCGACCTTGCTGTTTGCGCCGATGTTTGGCGCTGAATCGTCCGAAGTCGGCGGCATCGTCAAACCGAACACTGTCACCGGCATGGATTATGTGGGCGGTACGATCAAATGCTGGACCAGCGGCAATTATTCGATCGCTGACGATTGCGCGCCGCAAGGCGGCAATCTCGGCCTTGCGGTTTTCGCCGCCGTGTTCGTGTCGGCGGTTGCGGCTGTCCTTGGCTTTGTCGGGCTGATCCCGGTTGTTGGAAGACTGACCAGCGCCATCACGATGCTTGCCGGTGTTGTCGTCATCGCCGGTATTGGATTTTACATCTTGAGCAATCTCGATTCCGACAGCGGCATGGCCGGCATTCAGTGGGGGACTTACCTCGCCGGCGGCGGCGGCCTTTTGACGCTCATTTCCGGACTTTCGGGCATGCGCGGCCGATAACAAAAAAACGGTCGCGACACTCCCCGTTTTCGGGAGGAAACGGGAACGCGCCGCCTCAAAAATGCGGCGCGTTTTTTCGTGCGGGACACCGGCGCCGCCGTTACCGCCCGGTTACCTTTCGTTAAGGCCTTGAAAATCAACGGATCATCGTTACTTCCGCACCGCCGGACGCATTCACACGACTGTGAGATTGTATTGCGGCAAAGACCGCTTACAGAAAGCGTGCGCAATCAGCCGTTCATCTGGCGGCCGTATAGAGTGAAGCGCAGAAAGACGGAGGGCCCATGGACGTGCGGGCCGATACAAGCCTCGAAGCCTTGCCGAGAGGCGCCCGACGCCGGCGCCTCCTGCGGCGCGTCGCGCCGTTCCTGATTGGCGCGATTGCGGTCTTCGGGGTCATTGCGACATTTGTCGCGCCGAAAAAACCAGCCCCCGCGGTCGCGGAGGGTGAGAGCGGCGCGGCGCAGCTCGTGACCGTCATTCCGGCGGCGCCGCGTGAATTTGTGCGCACCGCGCTGGTTTCCGGCGAGGTCCGTCCTGTCCATGACGTCCAGGTCTATGGCCCGGCGACGGGGGTTCAGATCGCCGAAGTGCTCGTCGACGCTGGAGATGTGGTCGCGGAAGGCCAGCCGCTCGCGCGGCTCGATGCGGGCGTCGCCAATGCGCAGGTCCTCGCCGCGCAGGCGCAATATCAGGAAGCCAAAATCGAACAGACGCGCACCGCTGACGAGTTTGCGCGGATCGAGCCGATTGCCGAGAGCGGCGCCTTGTCAAAGGAAGAAGTTGAAAACCGGCGTGCTGCGGCGGCGGCCGCGAATGCGCGCCTTGCCGCGCAAAAAGCGGCGCTTGCGCAAGTCAATGCGCGCATGCAGGGCGGATTTGTCCGCGCGCCCGCCGCCGGGCTGGTGATTGAACGCAATGCGCTGGTCGGCGAGTTCGTCGATCAAAAGCCGCTGTTCCGCATCGTCGGCGACAACAAGCTTGAAGTCGCCGCCGCTGTTTCCGAAAAAGATATCCTGGCGCTGAAGGTGGGCCAGATCGCCCACTTCAAGACCAGCGACGACGCCATCGTTGAAGGCGTGCTGCGCCGGCCCGCGGTTGCGATCAATCCCGATACCGGCACCGGCGAGGCGTTGTTCGACCTGCCGGCGGATACCAATGTGCGATCCGGCATGTATCTGCGCGGCGAGGCGGCGGTTGAATCGGTGAGCTATCTTGCCGCGCCGCAGACAGCGATCAGTTACGCGTCCGGCGCGCCAAGCGTATTCGTGGTTGTCGACGGCAAGGCGCATTTGACGCCGGTGACGCTTGGCCCGCGAACGGGCGATTACGTTGCGCTCTTGTCCGGCGTCAAGGAAGGCGACGTCATCGCCGCGTCCGGCGGCGCGTTTCTTCTTGACGGCGATGTTGTTCGAACCGCGCCGCCGGCGCAGTTGCAGGCCGAAGCATCGACGCCGCGCGCCGACAATTGACCGGGGGCGTTGATGCGTAACATTTCCGCCTGGGCGATCAAAAACCCGATCCCGCCGATTGTACTCTTCGTTGCGCTGACGATTGCCGGGCTGTCGGCGTATTTCCAGTTGCCGGTCAACCAGATTCCGAATGTCGATTTCGGAGAAATCTCGGTGACGGTGACGCAGGCCGGCGCCTCGCCGAGCGAACTTGAAACACAAGTGACGCAGCAGGTCGAAGCGGCGCTGACCGGCGTTACCGGCGTCGACAAGATCGTCTCGACCATCAGTCAGGGCGTTTCCGAAACCGAGATCGAACTGCAGATCGGCGCCGACGTCAGCCGGGCGGTTGACGATGCGCGCGATGCGATGGCGCGCATTCGCGGCGACCTGCCGCAAGACATCGACGAGCCGCAGGTAAGCCGGCAGGACGCGTCCGGCGAGCCTGTTGCCTATTTCGCCGTCGAGAACCCATCGATGTCGGCGCAGGACCTTTCTTTCTACGTTGACCAGAATTTGACGCGCGAGCTGCTGGCGATCAAAGGCGTCGCCTCGGTCCAGCGCCTTGGCGGAGTTGATCGCGAAATCCGTGTCGCCCTTGACCCGGCGCGGCTTGAATCGTTCGGCGTCACCGCCGATCAGGTCAGCCAGCAATTGCGGCGCGCCAATGCCGATCTTGCCGGCGGGCGCGCTGAACTCGGCGGCCAGGCGCAGACAATCCGCATGCTTGGCGGCGCCGGTTCCGTTACGGCGCTGGCGGCAGATCTGATTTCGCTGCCCGACGGGCGCGCGGTCAGGCTCAGCGATCTTGGCGATGTCAGCGATACGGCCAGCGAAGCAACGCGGCTGTTGCGTTTCAACGGCGCGCCAGCGATCGGGGTTTTTGTCCAGCGCGCCAAGGGATCAAGCGAGGTTGAAGTCAGCGAGGCGGTAATCGAGCGCGTGAATGAACTCGACGCCGCCGGACCCGTACATTTTCGGCTCATCTTCACCCCGGTCGATTTCATCAAGGGACTGCATGACGGTTCGATCGAGGCGCTGTTGGAGGGCGCCCTGCTCGCCGTGTTTGTTGTTTTCCTGTTCCTGCGCGACTGGCGCGCGACGGTTATTGCGGCCGTTGCCATTCCGCTGGCGACGATCCCGACCTTTGCGGCGCTGATGCCGTTCGGGTTTACGCTCAACATCATGACCCTGATTGCGCTTGCGCTGGTCGCCGGCGTCCTTGTCGATGACGCCATCGTCGAGATCGAGAATATCTCGCGCCATATGGCGATGGGAAAGAATCCTTATCAGGCCTCGCTTGAAGCCGCCGATGAGATCGGCCTTGCGGTGGTCGCGACCTCTGCGACGATTATCGCGGTATTCCTGCCGGTGTCGTTCATGGGCGGCCAGACCGGCGTCTGGTTCCGCGAATTCGGCATTACGGTCGCCGTCGCCGTATTCTTTTCGCTGCTGGTGGCGCGGCTGATCACGCCGATGATGGCGGCCTATTTCATGAAGCGGGCGCATACGCCGGCAAAACCGTCGATGATTCAGAAGCGCTATGATCAGGCGCTGCAGTTTTCACTGCGCCATCCGGTGGTTCCGATTTCCGCCGGTGTTCTTTCCTTTATCGCCGCGGTCCTCGCGATGATGCAGATGCCGATGACCTTCATTCCGCGAATGGACAATGGCGCGCTCAATCTGCAAGCGGAATTTCCGCCGGGAACAACGCTTTCTCAAGCTGACTCTGTGTTGACACGACTGGCCGTAGACAGCCGCAATTTTCCGGAGATCACCTCTGTCTTCACCTCGGCGAACAGCGCCAACGGGGCGGTGACGACGGGATCGGTGAACTACCAGCTGACGCCGCGAAGCGACCGCAAGCGCTCCGACTATGATGTCCAGCAGGCGATGCGGCCAATGCTGGCGTCGATCCCCGATGTGCGACTTTCTTTTCAGAACTTTCAGGGCGGCGGCCGCGGCGCCGACGTCGATCTGGAGTTGACGGGCGATAACGCCGCCAGTGTCATGGCGGCGGCCGACGCGCTGGTCGCCTCGATCCGCAAGTCACTGCCGCAACTGACCGAAGTGCGCGCATCGACAAGTCTGAAGCGCCCTGAATTGCAGATCCGGCCGAAGCCCGAAGAGGCGGCGCGTCTTGGCGTTTCGGCGTCTTCGCTGGCGAGCGCCCTGCGCATTGCAACCAATGGCGATGTCGATCGAAATCTCGCGAAATTCAACATCGAGAACCGACAGGTTCCGATCCGCGTCCAGCTGCGTGAAGACGCGCGCGCCGACCTCGATGTCATTCGCAGCTTGCGCGTGCCAAGGACCGGCGGCGGATCGGTTCGCCTTGATGCGGTCGCCGATATTGAAATGGGTGTCGGCGTTTCGACCATTGAACGCCGCGACCGCCGGCGCAGCGTCACCATTTTCGCCAATCTCCTCAGCGGGCAACCGGCCGAAGCCCTGGCGGCGATCGAGGCGCTGCCCGAGGCGAAAAATCTTCCCGCCGGCGTTACGCTTGGACGCGGCGGCGAGAGCGAACAATTAGCCGACAGCACCAGCGCCTTCGCCAGCACGATGTTCTGGGGGCTGATCCTTGTTTATCTCGTGCTCGTGCTTTTGTTCCGCGATTTCTTCCAGCCGCTGACGATCATGACCGGATTGCCGCTCTGTCTTGCGGGCGCCGCCATCGGTCTTGCGGTCACCGGGCAGCCGATTTCGCTCTTCGTCTTTATCGGCATCGTCATGCTGGTCGGCATTGTCACCAAGAATTCGATCCTTCTTGTCGATTTCGCGGTTGAACAGCGCGCCAATGGCGTGCCGCTGGTCGAGGCGCTGCTTGATTCAGGGCGCAAGCGCGCGCGGCCGATTGTGATGACGACGCTGGCGATGAGCGCCGGGATGCTGCCGGTCGCCGCCGGTCTTGGCGCTGACGGTGCGCTGCGGCAGGGGATGGGCGTTGCGGTGATCGGCGGGCTGTTGTTCTCAACTTTCCTCAGCCTTCTGTTCGTGCCGGCCGCCGCGATCTGGGTCGACCGGCTGGAGCGGATGGTAATGGGAATGCTCGGCCTTCGCTCGCATGCGTATGCCGGGAAGAAAACGCCGCTGCCGGCTGCGGCGGAATAAGCCGCGTTCAGGCGACGGCGAATAGCGCCGCCAGCCTTTCGATAAACCAGCAGGCCGAAATAACCCCAAGACCGTACCCGGCGATGCGCTGCGCTAGAGCAAGTTTCGCGCGCACTGGCGCGCGAAGTTTGCTCAAGTCCATAAGTTTAGGGCGTTTTCTTCGATCAACCGGATTCCACTTGATCGGAAAACGCCCTAGCGGCGCGCCGCCGCCGCCCGTTGACCTGAATGCGATGCGCCGCAGCAGCGCCATTGCCGCGAAGGCGCCTGCAATTGCCACGACCTGTCCCGCCTCGACGCCGACATTGAAGAACGCCAGCGCCGCGATTGTTTCGGTTTTCGGCAATCCGATTTCACCAAGCGCGGCGGCAAATCCTGCGCCGTGGACGAGGCCAAAGGCGCTGGCGACGAGCACCGGCCGCCGCCAGGCGAGCGTCGTCTTGTCGCCGCGCGCGATTTCCGTGGCGAGAAAGACAATCGACAAGGCGATTACCGCTTCCGTCGCCGGCACGGAGACACGCACCAGCCCGAGCGCCACCAGCGCAAGTGTCAGCGAATGGGCGAGGGTGAAGCCGGTGATGGTGACGAGCGTTCGGCGAAAGCCGCCGGCGATAATCAGCAGGCCGCCAAGAAACAGCAGATGGTCAATGCCGCCAGCGATATGTTCGACGCCAATCCGGAAGTAACTCTTTGCAACGCCCGCAAAACTGTCCGGCGCCGTCGCATGCCAATCGGTGCTGGAAGGATCGAGGATCGCGGTTCGGGTTTCGCCATTGGCGTAAACAACGCGAATAAGCGTCGACAGCGACGGATTGAAACTCGGCCAGTCAATCTCAACCGCTGCGTCCTTGATGACGCAGCTATAGACCGCGCGCTGACGAAGGGGATCGGCGGCCTCGCGCCGTTCCTCGGTGCAGGGAGTCTTCAAGGTGATGTGCGGCGCGTCTTCCCGCGAGACCGCTGCAGGCGCCATCGAATTCAATTCAACGCGGCCGCCATCGCTTTCGGTGAGTTCGATAAAGAGCGGCCGCGAGTCATGCGCGCTTGCCGGCGACGCCGCTGCGACCGCAAATAGGACAAGCACGACACCGGCGCGCAAGCTATTCACCGCCCGAAATCCGGTCATCGACCGTATAGTTTTTGACAATGTCGCCAATGGCGCGTTCGGTCGCCTGCTGGCGGCGCTCCTCGGCGAGGTCGGACTTAACAAGGTCGGCGATATCGGCAAGCGGGGCAAGGCGCGCGGGACTGCGTGATGTTATGAAGATCAGATGCGCGCCATATGGCGACAAATACGGACCGCTCCATTGATTGAGCGCCGTCGCCGGATCGAAGACGGCGTCTTCAATGGCGGCGCCTAACTGGCTCTTGATGTAGTCATCGGTGCGATCAACGTAATTCTTGTGGAACAAGAAGCGGTCGCCATATCCGGTTGCGTCATTGAATCCGGCATGCGCGGCTTTCAATGAGGTGAGCAGTCTTGCTGCTTCCGATTCAGCGGCGGCAGGCGATTTTTTCTCTGTTGAAATAAAGACATGCGTCAGCGTTGCCGATGGCGGCGAGCGATAGCGATCCTCGTTGGCGCTGTAATAGGCGGCAAGGTCTGCTTCTGTCGGGTCGGCAGGCGCGGAGGCGGCTTCCGCGAGAAATTCGACTTTCTGCACCATGCGCTGGCGGATGACATAATCATTGGCGTCGAGGCCGAGCGATTTCGCCTCGCGCGCCAGCGCTTCTTCCCGCACGAAATCTTCAATGAGGCGCGCTCGCGCGTCGTCATCAAGGCCGTCGAAGAGGGCCGCCGCCGCGTGCGGCTCGAACGCCTTCGACCGGTACTGGATGAATTGAAGCAGCGCGCCGCGATCAACGACAATCGTCTTGTCGGCGGCGGGCGGCGGTTTTGCCGCATTGCCGAGAATGAACAGGAGAAGCCCCGCCGCAAGGAAATGCAGCAGCGGATCTTTCAGCAAACTCCGCACAGTCTCACCCCTTCGACGGCGAATACCAGATCGGGGACGTGTACGCGCGCTCCTGAATGGTTGCCGGATAGCCTTCGGGCGGCGGATTTTGCAATGCGACGGAGTCGTAAAGCGAATTGCGCGGCGTCGGGATCTGCAGGATGCGCACATAGTAGAAGGCGGACTGAGCGGGATCGAATTCCGGATCGGCCCAGACCGTTGCAAGTTCAGCTGCGCCGATGGCGTTGGTGTAGGCTGCCGTTTCAAGGTCAACCGTGCTGCCGACGGCGGGAATTTTTCCGTCTGCGTCCGGCGACCGCCCGGCCGACCAGACAACGTCAAAGACTTTTTCCTGCGCCTTGCCGTCAGGCCCAAGCCAGCCCTTGACGATCTGTACGCGGTCGAGATTGGCGTCGATTGGGTCCTTCACCGCATGCACCAGAAAATTCGGCTCGCTTGCCGTTGCTGCATTGCCGGAAAGATCGCCGCCCATCGGGACGCCTTTCGCGTACCCGACAGCGGCAAGATCCGGGGCCGCCAGGTCTTCCGGGGTGAATCCATAGCCGCCGAAGAATCGCACCGCCATGCGCGGGCCGGTGGTTGCGTAAACCTCGCGGCGCTTGAAGGCCGCAAATATTTCCTCGCGCGTATTGCCGCGCGCCCAGACGGCGGCAAGGCCGGACGCCGACATGTCCCAGCCCGAAACCGCGCCGCCGACACGGTATGACTTGTTTTCCGGCGTTGAGTCATAGGCGAACTTGCCCATGAAGTTGTCTTCTTCCGCCGACGGAAGACCGCTGTGGGAATCGGTCGACCCGATCATGCCGAGCTTGTAGGGATTGACGCCGAGCTGGCTTTCCAGTTCGAGCCCGGTTTTCAGGGCGCCGCGCACGTAATCGCCCGGCGTCACCGTCGGCGTATGATCCGCGCCAACCCGCGCTTCAATGACGGTGTTGAAGAATTCAAATCCGGCGAACTCGTCATTGGGCGACAACGCCGGATGCGTCTCTGACGTGCCCTTGATTTGCGTCACTTCCGCAACCGGCTCCCATTCAGCGCGCAGCCGCGCATATTCCACTGTCATCGGCCGGCCTTCATTGTCGACGGTTGCGAACATCCGGCCTTTCGAAATGTTGGAGTTGTGCGGGATCGAAACAAAGTCCTCGCCGGTCTCGTGCTTCTTCTCAGCGAGCCATTTCCAGAGGTCTTCCGGATTGCCGCTGTCATTTGACGAATAGGGGAGAAAGGTTCTTGCGGTCGCCGGCGCCATCGGCGACAGAACAATGCGGTGCAGATTGGCGCCATTTGGCGTCGGCGTGTACTCCCATGCGACCATCGTGGTGAACTTGCCGGGACGGTTGTATTTTTCCGCCGCGTCCATATTGGTCGCCCAGGCCGATTTGAAAATATCTTCCTTGGTAAGTTCAGCGAGCAGAGACGGGTCGGAGAGGAGCCAGCGCTGCGCCTGGACGCGCGGATCGGGCGACGATATGAGACTTTCGAACCGCCAGCCGAGCGCCGTCAGCAGGCCGACTTTCGGCGGGCGCTGATCGTCGGGAACGCCGGCGGCGGTAATCGCGAGCAGGAAAAGGCCGAACGCATCCTCGGCGCGACCCGCGTCAAACAGTTCGATAAGCTTGCGGCCAAGCCGCGTATTGGCCAGCCGTTTGTCCCGCAAGGTCAACAGATTATACGGCACGCCCATCAGTTCGGCGTGGTCGCTGACGCTCAGAAAATCGAGCGGCGTATGCAGCTGAACGCGGGCTCTCGTATAGCCGTTGATCACCGGCTCACCCATGGCGAAGCGATAGGATTCGTCCGCGCCGACGGTGTGATTCTGCATGAAATAGGCGTCGACCGACAGATTGGTGTGAAGGTGGGTGTCTCCCCACAGAACCTTGTCCGGATAGGCCTGTGCGGCTGCTGCGCCAGACAAAAGAGCGAGCGCGGTTGCGCCGGCGAGCGCCGTTTTCCGTTGCATGAAATAGCCTCCCGAAATGAGGCGGCAATCATGCCGCGAAGCGGCGACCGCCCGCAAGCTCTATCGGCGCCTAGTGTTTGCTCGGCGAATACCAGATTGGCGACGAATAGGCTCGCTCCTGAATGGCGGTCGGAAATCCCTCGGGCGGCGGCTTTTGCAGCGCCACGGAATCATAAAGCGAGTTTCTCGGCGTCGGGATCTGCAAGACCCGCGCGTAATAAAACGCGTGCGATGTCGGATCGAATTCGGGATCCGACCACACCGTCGCCAGTTCGGCGGCGCCAATCGTATTCTTGTACGCCGACGTTTCGACATCGACCGTGTTGCCGACCGGCGGGAGCTTGCCGTCAGCGCCGGGTGCGCGGCCTGCAGACCAGGCGACGTCGAAGATCTTTTCCCGCGCCTTGCCGTCGGCGTCGAGCCAGCCTTTGACGATCTGGACGCGGTCGAGATTGCCGTCTTTCGGGTCCTTGACGGCCTGCACCAGAAAGCTCGGCGCGGGGCCGCCGCCGTCGCCGGAAAGATCGCCGCCCATCGGCACGCCCTTGGCGTAGCCGGTCGCCGCGAGATCGGGCGCGGCGGCGTCATCGGCG
>JBGSVH010000059.1:0-4991 GCA_041753055.1 Parvularculaceae bacterium | reverse complement strand
CTCGCCAAGATCTGAGGGCCGCCTGCGGCGCAAGCCGTACACGGAGAGCCGGATGCTTGGAAACTTGCACGTCCGGTTCGGAGAGAGGGATGGAGAAACTTGCCTCCGTATGGGGGTAAAGCGCTTCATCCCTACTCTACTTTATGGCGTCTCGGCTGGCGACCAGTTGTCGCGCCCTGGTCCGTGGTCTACCAGACCGGCATGATCAAGATCGATCCCATCGACCTGACGAAGGCGCTGATCCGACGCCCTTCGGTGACGCCGAACGACGAAGGCGCGCTCGGCGTCCTTGAAGAAAAACTGACCGCAATCGGCTTTTCCTGCCGCCGCATGATATTTTCCGATGCGGGAAGCGACCCGGTCGACAATCTTTATGCGCGCTGGGGCGATCAAGACCCGGTCTTCTGCTTTGCCGGCCACACCGATGTGGTGCCAGCGGGCGATCCTGACGAATGGTCGTCGCCGCCGTTCGAGCCGACATTGAGAGTGGGCGCCATCTACGGGCGTGGCGCCGCTGATATGAAAGGTTCGATCGCCGCTTTCGCCGCCGCCGCCGAACGCGTGATCGCCAAACGCCCCAGGGGGTCGATCGTTTTCCTGATTACCGGCGACGAGGAAGGTCCCGCCGTCAACGGCACCAAAAAAGTGCTGCAATGGATGGTGGAGGCGGGCGAGCGCATTTCGCATTGTCTTGTTGGCGAGCCGTCGTCGAGCGAAACCCTTGGCGACATGATCAAGGTCGGGCGCCGCGGCAGCACCAATTGCTGGCTGACCGTGTTTGGCTCGCAAGGGCACGTCGCCTATCCGGCGCGGGCGCAAAACCCGATCCCGGCTCTACTGAAAAAACTTCTGACGTTAAGCGAAACGCCGCTCGACGACGGCTATGACCGGTTCCAGCCGTCGAGCCTGCAACTCACCGATATCCATGTTGGCAACCCGGCGGCGAATGTCATTCCGGCAAAAGCGACCGCGCGTTTCAATGTGCGCTTCAACCCCAACTGGACCGGCGCCAGCCTTGAAGCATTCCTGCGCAGCCGTCTTGATGCGGCGGCGAAGGACGCCGGCGTTCGCTACGAACTTTCAGCCGTCTGTTCAGGCGACGCCTTCCTGACAACAGATACGACTTTCATCGATCTGATTTCTGGCGCCATCACCGATGCGACCGGCGCCAAGCCTGACCATTCGACCAGCGGCGGCACCTCGGACGCGCGCTATATCAAGAATATGGCGCCGGTTTGCGAGTTCGGACTTGTCGGCAAAACCATTCACAAGATCGACGAACATGCGAGCATCGCCGACATTCTGGCGCTCTCGGCCATCTATGAGACAATTCTCGATCGTTATTTTGAGACTTTTGGCGGCCGCAAATGATCACAGCCGATACAGTCGCGCGGCAAATCGGCGGCGTCTGGAAAATGGCGACAAACGCCGATGACTGGCGCGCCGAGCTTGACCGCTCGGTCGATGCTGTATTCGCATCCTTTGCAGCGTTCGTGATTTCAGCACCGCTGGTCGTTCTTTACACGATCTCCGCCAAGCGCGCGGCGGCGCGCATTCCTGAATTTTCTGACTCGCTTTATGTGTCGGCGCCCCTGACGCTGCTCGTCATCGGCGATCTTCTGACGTTCGCGCTCGACTGGGCGGCGAGCCTTGCCCTGCTGGTCATGCTGGCGCGCGCGACCGGCGCCGGCAGACACGCGGCCGATCTCATCGTCGGCTATAACTGGATCCAGCCGATCATTACCGCGGTTCAATTGCCGGCGATCGCTATCATGGCGGCGACGGCGAGCGCGGCGACGGGCGGTCTTCTCGGCATTCCGGCTTTCGCGTTGACCTTGTTCCTGATCTGGGGCGTTGTCCGGCGCGGCCTTGGATCTCAGCCAGCGCCGACCGCTGCGATCATTGTCATGCTGATCGTCGCCGGCGCGGTAATCGACAGCCTTGGCGGCGCCGTCATGCGCATGCTCTTCACCGCTCAGTTGTAATCAGCGCGCAGAAAATAAAGTCCTTCGGCGGGCGACACCTGACCACAGCGCTGGCGGTTGCAGCTTTTGAAGGCATCGGTGAAATCGCCAGCGCTCCAGCGCCCAAGACCGACTTCGACGAGGCTTCCAACCATTGATCTCACCTGATGATGCAGGAAAGAGCGCGCCGACGTTTCAACAAAAATACTGTCGCCGGTGCGCGCGACCGAAATTGACGTCAGGGTCTTGACCGCCGATTCAGCCTGACAGGTCGATGCGCGAAAAGTCGTGAAGTCATGCTTGCCGACCAGCACTTGCGCGGCGTCATGCATCGCCTCGGCGCTGAGCGGCGGCGCAAGCCGCCAGGCGCGTCCGGCGTCAAGCGTCAACGGCGCGCGGCGGTTGACGATCCAGTACCGGTAATGGCGGCGTTTGGCGGAAAAGCGCGTGTGAAAATCGTCGCTGACGGGCTCGGCGCTGAGAACCGCGATCGGCGCCGGTTTCAAATGATAATTGATCGCTTCGCGCACGGTGTCGGGGTCGGCGTCTTTGACGAGATCAAAATGCGCCGGCATCGCCAGCGCATGAACGCCGGCGTCGGTCCTGCCGGCCGAGAACACCGTCACGCGTTCGCCGGAAAACCCGAAGATCGCGTCTTCGAGCACCGATTGCACCGCGACGCCGTTGTCCTGACGTTGCCAGCCGACAAACGGCCCGCCGTCGAATTCGAGGATGATCTTGTAGCGCGGCATCAAATCGGGTCGCCCGCTTTGAGCGGAAAACCGCGCAGAAACGACGCGGCGTCCTGCGCGCCCTTGCCGGCGCGCTGAAGCTTCGCCAGTTCGACCGCGCCCTCGCCGCAGGCGACGACAAGCCGGTCACCGGCATGGAGGACAGTTCCTGCCGAACTTGTTCCTGTTAAACTGGCGCCGTCCGCCATGCGCGCCATCAACACCTTGACGCGCCCTGCGCCTGTTTCAAACCAGGCGCCGGGAAACGGCGCGAGCCCCCTGATATGGCAGTCAATTTCGCGCGCCGGGCGGCGCCAGTCGATCCTTGCTTCAGCTGGCGAAATCTTTTCCGCATAAGTGACGCCGTCACCCGATTGCGGCGTTTCGACGACGGCGCCGCGTTCGAGCGCCGACAGAAACCGTGGCAGCAATTGCGCGCCGACGACCGCCAGACGGTCGTGCAAACTCGCGGCGGTATCATCGCCGCGAATTTCAACCGTTTCAGAGAGAAGGATGGGGCCGGTGTCGAGGCCCTCTTCCATGCGCATCACCTGGACGCCGGTGACATTGTCGCCCGCCATGATCGCGCGCTGGATTGGCGCGGCGCCGCGCCAGCGCGGCAGAAGCGAGGCATGCAGATTAAAACAGCCGAGCCGCGGCGCCGCCAGCGCCTCCTTCGGCAGGATAATTCCGTAGGCGACGACAATCGCGGCATCGACGTTTAGCGCCGCGAACGCGTCCTTGACGTCCTCGGTCTTGAAGCCTCTTGGCGTTCTGACCTCGATCCCATGCGCCCTTGCAATGTCATCAACCGGTGACGACGTCAGTTTGCGACCGCGCCCGGACGGCTTTGGCGCACGCGTGTAAACGGCGGCAATCTCGTGCCCGGCGGCGATCAGTTCGACAAGGCTTGCCGCTGCAAACGCCGGAGTCCCCATGAAGGCGAGTCGCATCTGCGGATTTCTCCAGCGTTGGCGTGTCATTCGCGCCGCACGGTTTGGTTAAAATGCGCCTCAGGCGGTGGCGGCGAGGCGCTGTTCTTTTTTCAGCTTCCGGATGATTCGGTCCCGCTTCAGGCGCGAGATATGATCGATGAACAAGACGCCGTTCAGATGGTCCATCTCGTGCTGGATGCAGATCGCGAGGAGACCCTCGGCTTCAAGCATCTGTTCCGCGCCATGATAATCAAGATAGCGGACGCGGCAGCGGACCGGGCGTTCGACTTCCTCGAAAAACTCCGGAACCGACAAACATCCTTCCTGATAAAGGCTTGTTTCCTCGGCCGGATCGAGAATTTCGGGATTGACGAAATAGACCGGCGCCGGGTCGTCTTCCTCGCCCGCGAGATCCATGACGATGACGCGTTTGGGGACGTTCACCTGAATGGCGGCTAGGCCGATGCCGTCGGCCTCATACATCGTCTCCAGCATGTCGTCCATCAGCGCCCGAATGCCGTCATCGACAACCGTGACGGGCGCTGAGACCTGCCGGAGTCGCGGATCGGGTGCGGTGAGAATTTCCAAAATGGCCATGAGGCGTCACGTATTGCCGGGCCGATCCGACGTCAAGGCGCCCGCGGCGCCCTGATCGCTCGCCTTTGGCGGCAAGTTCGCATAAGCTAATTACCAGTTGTTGTTGGGTTTTTCGGGAGTGTTCATGCAGGTCGCCTCAACGCTGACCAATTTGCTGCTGACCGACTTGATGCAAACGGTCGCCGCGATTGAGCCGGGTGTGACGGCGCCGCTGATCACGGGCAGGGCTCTGTATTTGTGGACCGGCGCTGGCGCGGTCATTGTCGTTCTCGTCCTGCTTCTCGTCCTGCTTGGCCGCTGGCGCTCCGGGCGCAAGTCCCGCGAGATCGCGCAAAACACCGAGTTCTTCCAGCCTGCCGGCGACGACGCCGAGATCACCTTTGACGAGAAAGCGGCGGCGGCTGACGCCGACTACGAGGATTATGACGCCGCCAACGATGCGCCGTCAGAAGAGATCCTTGACACGGCGGCGCCGAAGCAGAAGCGCTCGCCATTTTCGGCGCTGTTTTCACGCAAGGAAAAATCAGACGCGCGCCCGGCTGAATTTGAGCCGATCGACGATATCGATGAATCCACAAATCTTGCCTCTGTCGAGATCGAGCACGATGCGGCGCCGCCCGCCAATTGGGACGCGATCGAACGCGAAGACAAACGACGGGCCGAAGCCGAGGCTCGGGAGCGCGAAGAGCGCCGCCAGGAAGACGGCGCTCGCGAACAGCGGTTTCGCGCCGCCGAAGAAGATCGCCGCCGCGCCGACCGCGAGG
>JBGSVH010000058.1:0-6209 GCA_041753055.1 Parvularculaceae bacterium | reverse complement strand
AGCCGCTCTCGACCAATCGGCGTTAAACGGGCATTCTTGTGAATGTTCATTCGGGCTTGCCTCCAAGGATCGCTGAAGTCTGGTAACTCCAGTCTCCTCGGTCAGGCCCGAATGGACAACCTGTTGAAAGCCCACAGCTAGTCGAGGATGCCGAGAAATTCGTCGAGGCCGAGTGCAATATTGAGATTTTGCACCGCCTGAACCGCGGCGCCTTTGAGGAGATTATCTTCCACCGCAACGACGACTGCGCTCTTGCCATCTGCGCCGACATCGAACCCGCCGATCAGAACGCCGTCCCGGTTGGCGCCGTCTTTCAATTCCGGCGGGTCGTCCTGAAGGACAATTAGCTGCTCGGCGCCGTAATGCTCGCCGTAGAGTTTTTTGAGACCTGCTTTATCGAGCGGCTCAGCAAGCGGAATGTGTGAGGTGACCAGCAAGCCGCGGAAAGCGGGATGAACATGCGGAAAGAACCGCACCGGCGTTCCGAGATGACGCGTCGCTTCCTTTTCGTGATTATGGCCAACAAGTTTGTATGGCATCAGATTATCGCGAAGCCGGTCAGGATCATTGCGCGGGCCTGGCGTCGCGCCGGCGCCGGAATAGCCCGATACGCCGAATACCGCAGGAACGCCGCCGAGCATTGGCAACAGCGGCGCGACCGACAATTGCAACGCCGTCGCATAGCAGCCGGGATTGGCGATGCGCGTCTTGCCGCGAATTTTCGCGCGGTAAAGTTCCGGCAGGCCGTAAGCCCATTCGTCGTCAAAGCGATGATCTGCAGAAAGATCGACAATGATGGTGTCTGGCGACGATTTAATGAATGCCTCGACATAGGGGCCGCCCGCGCCATCAGGCAGCGCAAGGATCATTGCGTCGACACGCCGACGCGCGGCCTCTTTCGGATCCAGCGCTTCGAATATGCACTCGTCCTTGTCCTCCGGGGCAATCTCCGAAACCTTGCGGCCGGCGTATTCGCGGCTAACTGCATAGGCGAGCATCATTTCCGGATGACCGGCGATGAGCCGAATCAATTCGCGCCCGGTATGGCCGCGCGCGCCGACAAGACCGATGAGGTAAGGTTCAGTCATTTTTCACGTCTCAAATGAGGGCGGCAGCGCGGCGATCCGGTCGACATTACTAGCAATTCTTGCAAAGTCCGTTTCGCCGATCCAGAAGATTGTCCACTCCCCTTTCTTTACTGAGCCTGTGCACGCTTCGCTATAGAAGGCGTTAAAACCGTTCGCCGTGCGCGAGCGCCACCAGAAGACAGGATTCTGCTTGGTGAATTGCCGCCAGACCGTGCGCGACAAGCCCTCGCCGCGCGCTTCCTCGATAACCGCGAATTTGTCGAGGTAAACAATGTCGTCAAGTTTCGTGAGAACAGCGCCGGCGCGATAGCGCTCCGACATATAGACCTGATGAATCTCGAGCGCGTCCCACCATGAGGGTTTGATCTTGCGTCCGAACGCGGCTTCGACCAGCGCTTCGGTTCTTGCGCGATCAAGGCGCGTCTTCGACGTGAAGGTGCGGATCGGTTCGCCCTGACGGATCAGCGTGCCCGAGCCGCCATGGGTAAAGAGCTCGCGCACCAGGCCTTCCGGCGTTGTGATCGAAACGGATGAGGTCAAAGGCAGACTGTCGAGAAGCCGTTTGATCTCCTGCAGTTTCAGCCGCATGCCGCCGGCGACCCAGTCAGTTTTCATCAACTTGTCGTAGTCGGACGCAAGGTTGATCGAGTGCATGGGCTTCTTGTTCTTGTCGAGGAGCCCGCCGGTTCCGGTGAGGAAGACAACTTTCATCGGTTGCAAAGCCTGAACGAGCGCGCGCGTCGCCGAATCGCCGTTGATGTTCAACAGCTGTCCGCCCGGCGCAATGCCGAGACAGGTCAAGATCGGCACCGCGCCCGACTTGACGATCGACGACAGCATGCCGAGGCGCACATTGGTCGGCTCGCCGACGAAGCCGTATTTATCCTTGTCGAGATAGTCGGCCTCAATCACGCCAGCGATGAGGCCGTCGGCCTCGACGCCTTCGGCCCTCACCGCCTCGACCAGTTTGATATTCTCGCCGATGAAGACGTCGCGCGCCGCGTCCATGGTTGCGGCGTCAGTAACGCGCAGGCCGTCGATCTTCGGGGTTTCGATGCCACGCTCTTTCAAGGTCGCATCAAGCTGCGGCCCGCCGCCGTGAATGACGATCGGCGTCAGGCCGACGGTGTGAAGGAAGGCGAGTGCGTCCGCCGTCTCACGTAATTGATCCTTGAGGATGGCGCCGCCGATCTTAATGACGGCGAAACGCGACTGATCGATTGACGAGAACCGCTGCAGATAGGCGCGGATCTCCTTGCCGTCCTGCATGTTGGAAAGCAACTGAACAATAGTCTGGCGCGTGTTGAGGGATGGGGTGGTCATTTATTCAATCCATTTGGAAGAAAGTCAGACCATAGCGACCAAACTTCGACACCTTCATCAGAGCACACTTTGGAGGTCGATGGGTACTTTGGTGGCAGCATGAATACATATCTCAACTTTTCCGCCCGACACTTCATTTTTGAAATATCTTTCGAAAGCTTGCGGTTGTTCTTTGGATCGACGGCTGCGAACGTTTCAGCACCAATCAATCCTTCCTCCAAGCTCATAATATCCAGCGACTGCACTGCCTTTGCCCCAGGGGCCAAAAGGAAACCTCCCTGATTAGGATGAAGAGCAAACAAATGCTTGCATGCTAAAAAAGCGCACAAGTAAGTCCAAGTTTGGTTGAGTTGTTCTACAAAGTTTAGCGTGTGACCTTCTGTCGGATGACGGCCAGTCTGTTCGAACTTCAGTTGATAAAATAGTTCAATTGATTCGCATTCCGATGATTTAATGGCGCGGATTGTCTCAATTGTTCGTAGCCCGATAGAGTCTATCCAATTGTCTGCCTCTACCGCTGTTGATACCCGAATAATTGACATACTATCGCACCAGCGCCTTCATGATCGCTTTTTGCACATGCAGCCGGTTTGCAGCTTCCTGATAGGCGATGCAGTTGGGACCGTCGAAAACCTCGTCCGTCATCTTGACGTTGCGCCGCATCGGCAGGCAGTGCGAGACCAGCGCGTCATTCGTCATCGCCATTTTCTTACGGTCGACGATGAAATGCTTGTGGGCGTCGCGGATCGGCTTTTCCGGCGCCCAGTTTCCGAAATAGGGAAGCGCGCCCCAGCTTTTGCAGTAGACGATCTCGGCGTCCTTGTAGGCTTCCTCGATATTGTGGGTGACGGTGAGCGTTCGGCCGTTGGCGCGGCAGTCCTTTTCCGCCTGCATCATGTAGCGCTCATCGAGCACATAGTCGGGCGTCGGGCAGAGCAAGGTCACGTCCATGCCGAACTTCGCCGCCACCATCAGCGCCGAATTGGCGACAGCAGTATTCAAGGGCTTTGGATGATAGGTCCAGGTGAGCACGTATTTCTTGCCGTCGAGTCCGCGCCGGCCCTCCAGATCGAACTGCTCCTTCAACGCGAGAATATGCGCCAGCTCCTGACAGGGATGGGTGATCGTTTCCATATTGATGACGGGGACATCGGAATATTTCGCGAAAGCGGAGAGCACCTTGTCCTTGCGGTCTTCCTTCCAGTCGACAAATTTCGGAAAGGCCCGGACGCCGATCATGTCGCAATAGCGCGACAGCACGCTTGCGGCTTCCTTCACATGTTCTTCCGCCTCGCCATCCATGACGACGCCGTCGTCGAATTCGAGCGGCCACATGCCGCCAGATGGCGACAAGGTGACCGCATGCCCGCCGAGCTGATTGACGCCGATATCAAAAGAGGTGCGGGTCCTCAGCGAATTATTGAGGAAGAGAAGCGCGACCGACCGGTTTTTCAGCGCATCGCCGAATGGCGCCTTCTTCATGGCGCGCGCGTCATCGAGCATGGCTTCAAGCTCTGCTCTGCTCCAGTCGGCGGTGTTCAGGAAGTGTCTCATCAGCGGTCCTCGGGCCTCTCCTCGCGAAGCCGTGACATTTAGGGTGGTCGGGCGGCAAATCCAAGCGCCGGGGCGGGAGCGCCCGCCGGGCTTTACATAACTTGCCCGGCGGCTCAATTGTCGCGCCGCAGAGAGGGCGAAAATGAGTGAACCATCGACAGAACCGAAAACCGTATTCCTGAAGGACTACCGTGCGCCGGATTACCGGATTGAGCACGCAGATCTGTCATTCCAGCTTGATCCGGCGCGCACCATCGTCAAGTCGCGGCTGACGATTCGCCGCGCGCCGGACACAGAGCCGGGCGCCCCGCTCATCCTCAACGGCGCGGGGATCGAACTTTTGTCGATCGCTGTCGACGAAGACCGGCTGAATGAGAGCGCCTACCGGCTCAGCGGGGAGACGCTGACGCTGCTCAGCCCGCCGCAGGAATTCATGCTCGATATCGAAACCGCTTGCTCGCCAGAAGCGAACACGGCGTTGTCGGGCCTTTACATTTCGAACGGTATGTTCTGCACGCAGTGCGAGGCCGAGGGCTTTCGCCGCATCACCTATTACCTCGACCGACCCGATGTGCTGTCAAAATTCTCTGTCAGGATCGAGGCCGACAAGGCGCGCTATCCTGTCCTCCTCTCCAATGGCAATCTTCTGGCAAGCGGCGATCTCGGTGGCGGGCGGCATTTCGCGCAATGGGCGGACCCGCACCCCAAGCCCTCTTACCTCTTCGCTGTGGTTGGCGGTGATCTCGTCGCAGCAGAAGACGAATTTGTCACCCGCTCCGGCCGCAAGGTGGCGCTGAAGGTTTTTGTACAGGCAAAGAACCTCGACAAATGCGGCTATACGCTCGCCTCGCTGAAGCGGGCGATGAAATGGGATGAAGACGTATTCGGCCGCGAATACGACCTCGATATTTTCATGATCGTCGCCGTCGACCATTTCAATTTCGGCGCGATGGAAAACAAGGGCCTCAACATCTTCAATTCGGCCTATGTGCTGGCGAGCCCTGAAACGGCGACCGACATGGACTATGAGGCGATCGAGTCGATCGTCGGCCATGAATATTTCCACAACTGGTCCGGAAATCGCGTCACATGCCGCGACTGGTTCCAGCTTTGCCTGAAGGAAGGCTTTACCGTCTTTCGTGATCAGGAATTTTCCGCGGATATGCGCTCGCGCGCGGTGCAGCGGATCAAGGATGTCCGCCGGCTGTGGGCGCGGCAATTTCCCGAAGATGCCGGCCCCCTCGCCCACCCGGTGCGTCCGGAGAGCTATATCACGATCGACAATTTCTACACTGCGACAGTCTATGAAAAAGGCGCCGAGCTTTGCCGCATGATCAAGACGATTGTCGGGGCGGAGAAGTTTCGCAAGGGCAGCGACCTCTATTTCTCCCGTCATGACGGCGAAGCCGCAACTGTCGATCAGTTTGTCAAGGCGATGGAAGACACGAGCGGCGGGGACCTGTCGCAGTTCCGCCGGTGGTATTCGGACGCTGGAACGCCAACAATCAAAGTGAAAGAAAAATTCGAGAGCGCCGGCGCCTATTCGCTGACGTTGACGCAGTCAACGAAGCCAACACCAAACCAGAATGAAAAACCCGCTCGCGATATCCCGGTGTCGTTTGCGCTGATTGGCGCACGCACTGCGACTCTTCTTGAAGAAGGAACCATCCGCCTCAGGGAAACCGCGACCGCACAACAATTCGGGCCGTTCCGGGAGCGACCGATCGCCTCGCTGCTGCGCGGCTACTCAGCGCCGGCGACAATCGATCAACCGCTGAGCCTTGAAGACCGCTTGATCCTTGCGAAGGCCGAGCCCGATCTTTTCAGCCGCTGGTCTGCGACCGACGGATTATGGCGCGATATTTGTCTTGCCTTTGCCGGCGCGCGCGACCTTGCCGACCGCGATGCCGCGCTGTCGCGGTTTGCCTCAGCGCTCGGCGCCAGTATCGAGAGCGCCAGGCATGACCCAGCGTTCGCCGCCGAATTGCTGAAAGCCCCAAGCGAGGCGGAGCTGTCGCAGCATGCTGAAATCATCGATCCGGCAAAGATTGCAGCGGGACGAAAGCGTGTCCGCGACACCATCGCATCGACGCTCAAGGACCAGTTCGCTGCACTCTACCGCGAGCTTGCAACCAACAAGCCATATGACCCGGCGGCGCCGGAGGCGGCGCGACGCGCGCTTCGCAACGCGTCAATGTCGATGTTGGTCGCGGCGGGCGACTGGTCGCTCGCGGAAGAACAGGC
>JBGSVH010000057.1:0-7559 GCA_041753055.1 Parvularculaceae bacterium | reverse complement strand
TCATCGAACGCGCGTTCTGTTTCCTCAAGGACTACAGGCGCATCGCAACAAGATATGATAAGCTCAAACGGAACTTCGAGGCCGCCGTCGCCCTCGTCGCCGTCAGAATGTGGTTCCTGATTTGAGTCTACACCCTAGTCCGCGATCAACGTCTCAACGATGGGGCAATCCGGTTCATCTCCAGCGGCGCAGTCGTTCGATATTGTCTTTAACGTCCGTTGCAGTTTTTTCAGGTCAGAGATTTTCTTCGCGACCGATTTCAAATGGTCTTGCGTGAGCGCATGGATTTCACCGCACGTATAGGCGCCGCTATCGACCATCGACAAAAGACTCCGGATTTCATCGATGGAAAAGCCGAGCTCCCGGCCGCGAAGGATAAACCGCAATCGGCGCTGATCATCGATTGAGTAAAGCCGGTGTCCGGATTCCGTCCGCGCCGGCTCGGGCATCAGCTTTATCTCTTCGTAATATCGGATTGTTTCGAGATTGCAGCCGGACCGGCGGGCGAGTTCGCCGCGCTTTACGTGATCTCGCGCGAGCGTGAACGACATCGCGAATTTTCCTCTTGATCCTGTAGGGACTACAGACCCTACAAAGGGCTCAGTTCAAAGTCGAGACCTTTACGGATATGCAGCTCCGATGTCAGAAATAGCGGCCGAAAACGAAAAACCCGGCGCTGAAGCGAACGGCCGCAAGGGCTGGTTTGCGGCCGGCGGGGTTTTGGGCGCGTTGCTTGCGTCGTCTTGTTGCATTGTTCCTTTGGCGCTTATCAGTCTCGGCGTTTCCGGCGCCTGGATCGGCAGTTTGACCGCGCTTGAACCCTATAAACCGATCTTTATCGGCGTCGCCATCATTTTTCTCGCTGGCGGATTTTGGCAAATCTACTTCAAGAAGCCCGAGCCGTGTGAAGACGGCACAATCTGCGCGCGTCCCGAGACATCACGAATGACAAAGGCGGCGCTTTGGTTTGCTACTGTATTGGTGCTGCTGGCGATCACCATCGATCTCTGGGCGCCGTTGTTTTATTGAAAGGAGTGAACTAATGAAAAAAATCCTGCTCGTTGCCGCCGTGATAAGCGCGACAGCCCTTGGCGGATTGGCCGCCGCCGCCAATTCGCAATCAGCCAATGAAAGCGTCGTTCTAGCCTCCGCTGAGGCGACTGAGGCGACAGCGCACTTCTCGATTGAGAATATGACCTGCGCGACGTGCCCGATTTCAGTGCGCAAGGCGATGAAACGGGTCGACGGCGTAAAGTCAGTGGATGTCGATTTCGAATCCAAGATCGCGACCGTGGTTTATGACCCCGCGGTGACGACGCCCGCTGCTATCGCTGCGGCCTCGACCAATGTCGGTTATCCGGCGGCCGAGTTCGAAGCTTAGGTCCGTGCGGCTGCCGTCGTTGTTGAAAATTGGCGTCATTGGTTCCGTCATCGCAGCTTTGTGCTGTTTTACGCCAATGCTCGTTTTACTTCTCGGCGTCGTCGGTCTGTCGGCGTTCACCCGTTATCTCGACTATGTGCTGTTTCCGGCGCTCGGCTTATTCTTCCTGTTGAAGCTCTACGCCTTGTGGCAACGCGCTGATAAATCATAACAAAAAAGGTATGCCTCCATGTCGACTTGTTGTCCCGATGGAAAATCTGATCGCTACGATCTCATTGTCATTGGCGCCGGTTCTGCGGGATTTTCCGCTGCGATCACAGGAGCCGAGGAAGGCGCGCGCGTCGCGCTTGTCGGTCACGGAACGATCGGCGGGACTTGCGTCAATGTCGGCTGCGTGCCGTCAAAGACAATGATCCGCGCCGCAGAAGCGCTCCATGGCGCGCGCGCCGCCAGCCGTTTTCAAGGGCTTTCCGGCGAGGCGCATATTGACGACTGGGCCGCACTCGTGGCCGACAAGGACGCGCTTGTCGCAAACTTGCGCCAGAAGAAATATGTCGATCTCTTAAGCGCCTATGACGCGATCGATTATATTGAAGGCGCCGCGCGCCTTGTCGATGGCGGCGTCATCATCGGCGAACGCCGGATCGCGGCTGACAAGATTATCATCGTAACGGGATCGTCGCCGTCGATTCCGAACATTCCGGGCCTTGAGGAAACTCCCTATTTGACGAGCACATCGGCGTTGGAGCTTCAAGAGCTGCCGCGCTCGCTCATAGTCGTCGGCGGCGGTTATATTGGTTGCGAGCTGGCGCAGATGTTTGCGCGCGCGGGGACGAAGGTGACGATGGTTACGCGCAACCGGCTCTTGCCGGAGGCGGAGCCCGAAATCTCCGACGCGCTGACCGAATATTTCGAGGCTGAGGGCATTGCCGTTCGACGCGGGCTCAACTATGTCCGCGCCGAAAAATCCGGCGAAGGTATTTCACTCACGATTTCCGTAGGCGGGCGAGAAGAAACGCTGAAGGCAGAGCGCCTTCTGCTAACGACGGGTCGCAAAGCGAACACCGGCTCGCTTGGCCTCGAAGAGGCAGGTATTGAAACACTGCCGAACGGGGGCATTATCGTCGATGAACGCATGCGCACCAGCCGGCCCGGCGTCTACGCCGCCGGCGACGTCACCGGGCGCGATCAGTTCGTCTATATGGCGGCTTATGGCGCAAAACTCGCGGCCAAAAACGCGCTCAACAGCAATTCGCGTACTTACGAAAACGCCGCCATGCCGTGGGTGGTTTTCACCGATCCGCAGGTCGCCGGCGCAGGACTGAGTGAGCGACAAGCAAAGGCGGCGGGCTTTAACGTCAAAACCTCGATCGCGCCCCTCGATCAGGTTCCGCGCGCCCTTGCGGCGCATGATACGCGCGGGCTGATCAAGCTTGTCGCGGATGCCGATTCCGATCGTCTGCTCGGCGCGCAAATTCTTGCGCCCGAAGGCGCGGACTCGATTCAGACGGTCGTGCTGGCGCTTAAACACGATATGACCGCGAAAGAGCTTGGCGAGACTATCTTTCCTTATCTGACAACCGTCGAAGGATTGAAACTCGCCGCGCAAGGCTTCGACAGGGATGTGACGAAACTTTCCTGCTGCGCCGGATAAGCGGGAGCGCGCCTTTGGCGACGACCGATCTCAAACTTGAAGAACCCGGCAGTCTCCCGAAACCGGGACCGATCGGCCGCCTCGTCCGCTTCGCCTTCGGCGTTTTATCCATCTATTACGTTGCCGGCCTGTGGAACGTCCGAGGTGATTTGATGGCGGATGGCGAATCGATCCGGCCGCTTGTCTGGAACGGCGTTCTCCCGGCGCTGTTTCTCATCAGCTATGTCGTCAATATCGGGTTCTCGCGCGACTGGAAGAAATGGCCGGCGGTATTAAGCTTTGCAGTGTTGCTCGCCGCACTCGGCGTCGGATATCTTCAGACCGGCGCGATTGAATCGCTTTTGCTGGCGCGCACGATTTGGCTGTTTGAGATCTATCTCTTCGCGCATCTCGGCTTAAGTTTTCTGCTTGCTGCATTGCTTGCAACGCCCGGCTGCGAAATGCGCTCGATCCATCATCTTTTTTCGATCGTGACCGGGCGGCCGACGGCGGAGCATCATTGCCCGGTCTGTCCTCTGACCGCGATTGACCGATGGGAAAGGAAACGGAAGAAAGATGATTGAAAAAGACCGTATCGTCTTTGGCGTCAGCATTGCAGGCAACACTGACCTGACAAAATTAATTGAGGAGAAGTCACAATGAGCGACGACAAGAATTTAGACCTGATCGTGATTGGCGGTGGCACCGGCGGCAACGGTGTCGCCCGGATGGCCGCGAGCGCCGGCTGGAAAGTGGCGAGCATTGATGTCCTGCCTTTCGGAGGCACCTGCGCCCTGCGCGGTTGCGACCCCAAGAAGATGTTGATTGCCGTGACCGAAGGGGTCGAATGGGCGCGCAATCTCGACGGCAGGGGGCTGGCGTCGCAGCCGTCAGTTGAGTGGGCCAAGATGATCGCCTTTAAACGCACGTTCACCGACGCGATGCCGGGTCGCGTCGAAGGCGGGCTGGAAAGAGCCGGAATCAGGGTCATTCACGGCGAGGCGCGATTTACCGGGCCGGACAGGATCGAGGTGAACGGCGAAACCCTGACCGCGCGGCATTTCCACATCGCCACAGGCGCGCGGCCAATGACGCTGAACCTCCCCGGCGAAGAGCATCTGACCACCAGCACCCAATTCCTCGAACTGCCGGAACGGCCCGAGCGTGCGGTGTTCGTGGGCGGCGGCTTCATCGCCATGGAATTCGCCCATATCTGCAAACGGGCGGGATCGCGCGAAGTCACGGTTTTGGAAATGATGAAGCGCCCCTTAGGAAATTTCGATCCCGACCTGGTCGGTATCCTGTCCGAAGCGACCGCCGATCTGGGGATCGACCTGAGGACCGAGGCTAGGGTGCTGAAGATCGAAAAGGACGGCGCCGCCTTCACGGTCACCTACGAAACTCCGGAGGGGACGAAGTCGATCGACTGCGATCTTGTGGTGCACGGGACCGGCCGCGTTCCCAACATCGACCATCTGAATCTAGAAGCCGCAGGCGTCGAATACAGCCGCAAGGGCATTAAAGTCAGCCCCTACATGCGCACCACCAACCCGGCGATCTTCGCCGCCGGCGACTGCGCCGAAAGCGGCCCGAACCTGACACCAGTCTCGGCCAACGAAGGCCGGATTGTGGGCAAGAACCTGCTTGCCGGCAAGGACGAGCGCGCAGTGAAATACCCGCCCATCCCGAGCGTCGTGTTCACACTGCCGCAGGTGGCCTCGGTCGGCCTGTCCGAAGCCGCCGCGCAAGAGAAGGGGCTGGATTTCGAGACGCATTTCGAAAAGACAGCCGGCTGGTATTCGTCGCTGCGCGTCGGCGCCCGGCACAGCGCCTACAAGGTGCTGGTCGAAAAGGAGACCGGCAAGATCCTCGGGGCGCACCTGATCGGCCCGGGCGCCGAAGAACAGATCAACATCTTCGGCATGGCGATGGGAGCCGGGCTGACCGCGAACCAGATCAAGGGAATCATCTTCGCCTATCCCAGCTTCGCATCGGATATCGGTTCGATGGTGTAGGACGGGCATTGTTGCTTCGCGCAACGCAAGGGCGTCGTCGGTCCGCTTTTGATCTGCTTCCCTTCGCAGCCTATGTGAAGAGTCGCGATTTGAAACAAATGATGACCGCCGATCAGCCGTCAGCTCCGATCTTGGATCGATGCTTTGAATCGGGCACGCTGTCGGCAGCGGACTGATGCACCAGAAAATGGCGGACGCCAATGTCGGCGATCTATATATTGCTGCGGTGACGCTCGGAATTTCGCGCTGTTACGCTTTCTGGATGTAGCTGCGGATCGACAAATCGCCGCGCTAGATAGCGTTCGGTGTTGTCATTCTTACTTTATTTGCGCTTTTGCTGACTCGGATCGATGCCGGCTTCGCGGGACGCGCACATTTCATCTTGAAATCGTTGCAGTTCCGCCGCTGACCAGACTTCAGTTGCAGGAAGGAAAACCAGTCGAATGAAAATCTCTAGATAAGGAAGTAAATTATAGCCGCTGCAGAGCAGGTGATGCATGCGGCGAGCGCCATGAAATCGAGCCCCATATTTCTGTGTTCCGGCTGAACGGCTGCATGTTCTGCATTGTGTGGAATATAATCATTTTCCGCCGGCGCAACATCAAGCGCTCGATACCCTCTCTTGGGAATGGTCTGAATTATCTTCGGCGCGCGCGCGTCATCGCCAAGGATCTTTCTTAGATCGCTGATGACGATGGCGACGCTATTTTCGCTGACCGCCCGACCCTGCCAGATTTCACTTATCAGATCGTCACGAGAAACAATTTCATCACTTCTCCGGCAAAGAATATGGAGAGCCTGCGCCGTCCGTTCTTCGAGCCGCGTTGTGGTGCTCCCCTTTATCAGCTCACGCAAATGAGGGTGAAAGGTGAATTCGCCGATTATGAACGATTTTCGGGAAGAACCCATCTGATTGCCTTCGGTCTTCAAACCGGGCGGGCCGCCCTTCGTGTCCGCATGTTTACCGGCTTAATCGCGCAAATATAAAGATTTTAGAACTTCTTTACAAGCAACCCGCATTGGATGCCCTACAATTCGCGTACATCAATCCACCGCAACCGCCAGAATAAGTTGCAATCATCAGACCCGCCAATTGTTAGCCAAAGTGCTCGCCGCAGGCGCGAAATACGAGGTATATCATGTCGGCCGTCCGTCAGAAATCCAGGATCATAGGGCGCCTGCTAAGGTTTGCTGCGGTGATCGTTCTCCTGAGCATGGTGGCAGAGCCTTTATCCCGAGCGTCACTTCACGGCTGGCGCCTAATCGGGCTCTATTTCCTTGCGCTTGTGGGCATATACAGTGCGCTTCACATCGTTATCGATCGATTTGTTTCTTCGCTAAACAAATGGATCGGCGCGTTTCTCGCCGTTATTCCGGTCATTTTGATTGGGACCAATGGCGGCGGGGCCGGATCAATTGCCGCGATATCCTATATTGCCGTTTCCCTATTGATCGTTGCCGCTCGCGCCGATGGAGGATGCGAAGTCATGGCAATTCCGTCGCTGATATTTGGGCGGTATACGCATTTAGCTTGCATAATCTTTTCGCCAATTGATTGGCTCGAGCGTAAGATCTACAAAATTATCGGTGTGGATAAGAAGGAGACTGACGAACAGGCGCCATAATCGAAAACGCAATTGGAGAGGCGTGGATGACGTAAGCGCGGTTCAACGCGTTTGTGATGACGGTGTTCGCCTTATGGTTCTTTATACCTTTGGCCTGACCCACGAAACTGATCCGGACGGGATGCGAATTTTCGGGCACATCGACCTTGACCCGAAGCTTGGACCAGCGCGGGAGCCGCGTGGTTGCTTCGAAATAACTTTTCGCCAGGGAGTCTGCGGAACGCATCGAGGTTTGGGAGTCGGCAAGAATTTTCTTTGACCGCTGCGATAATAAATGAAGGAAGGCAATTCTCCGCGCGCCAATGTCGATACGTGAGCGATGCGACCGCCAAAGATGCGAGAACCAATTGACACGCTTGCACGATGCCGGCGTTACGATCTGCGTGGCCGAACCGACGGGCCAAATGACTGCCAACAAAAATTCGAGATCCACTTGGTAGCTATTTGGTAGCTGACCAAAAAATCAAACGTTGAGCTGCCGCCAATCGGATCGACAATGCGTTGAATTTACTATAAAAAGTTGGGTGCGGGGGCAGGATTTGAACCTACGACCTTCAGGTTATGAGAACCGCACAGGGGTTTGCGCTGGTTGTCTCCAACCCGACATACACGTCTCCAGAGCGCCATTTCAGAAGCATTATCAATGATTTAGCTTGACGCTCCCGACTCCGACGCCCACACTGATGACGCTGGAATTCGCTTCCTGCTGCTTCCGATATGCTTCCGAATTTGTGGCGTCATGGCGAAGATCACGAAACGTTCTCTCGAAAAAATCTCGCCCTCGGCGAAGGAAATCTTCCTTTGGGATGATCAGGTCGCCGGCTTCGGCGTGCGCATCGCGCCGACGGGCCGCAAAACCTTCATCGTCCAATATCGCGCGGGCGGGCGCACGCGCCGGATGAGCC
>JBGSVH010000056.1:0-21943 GCA_041753055.1 Parvularculaceae bacterium | reverse complement strand
CTACACGCCCAAAACCAACGGCAAGGCCGAACGCTTCATCCAGACCGCGCTCAGGGAATGGGCCTATGCGCGCGCCTATGAAACGTCAGACCAGCGCGCCGCAGACCTGCCCCTGTGGAGCCATCTCTACAATTGGCATCGTCCCCATGGCGGCATAAAAGATCAAACGCCCATCAGTCGCCTCGCCATAAACCGGGACAACCTGTTGAGGCTCCACAACTAGAGCGCCTTGCAGCGCATTCACCTTTGACTCATAACGACAGTGATGGCGAATGAAAGCGGCCAATTTCTGGTGCAGGCGGCGACCTATCTTGGCGCCGCCGCGATCGCCGTTCCGGTTTTCAACCGGCTGAAACTCGGCTCGATACTTGGCTACCTCGCCGCGGGGGTCGTGGCGGGACCTTATGCGCTCAACCTCCTACATCAGGAAGAGGGCGTTTTTCATATCGCCGAGTTCGGCGTCGTACTTTTTCTTTTCGTCATCGGCCTGGAATTGTCGCTGCCGCGCCTTTGGGCGCTGCGCCGCGAGATCTTCGGTCTTGGCGCGGCGCAAATAGCGCTTACCGGCGCCGTGCTTGCGGCGATCTTTATTGCTGCGCGTGTCTTGCCGCTTGGCGCGGCGGTGATCGGCGGGCTTTCGCTCGCATTTTCGTCGACGGCTTTTGCGCTTCAATATCTGAAAGATCGCGGCGAACTCAATACAGCCTATGGCGCGCGCGCCTTTCCGATCCTGCTGATGCAAGATCTTATGGTCATTCCGTTGCTCGCCGCCGTTCCCTTCGCCGCCGGCTCTGCGGCGCAAATTACGCATGAATTCGATATCAATCAGGGCTGGGCGCATCTCGGGCGCGCTGTATTCGTCATTCTAATCATCATTTACGGCGCGCGCTTTGCGCTCAATCCGCTTCTGCGGCAGGTCGCGGGATCCGGTTCGCGAGAGGCGTTTGCAGCGACAGCGCTACTTCTCGTCGCGCTCGCATCGCTTGCCGTTTCATGGGTCGGCTTGCCAATGGGGCTCGGCGCGTTTCTTGCCGGCGTCCTGCTTGCCGAGTCGTCATATCGACATCAGATCGAGACGGATATCGAGCCGTTTCGCGGGTTGCTGCTTGGCCTATTCTTCATCCTCATTGGCGCGCGCCTCAATCTCGACGTCATAGTCGAACATTGGCTGGTAATAATCGGTGGCGCGTTCGGTCTTTTGTTTGTCAAGGCGGGATTGCTCTACGGCCTGTCGCGCACCTCCGGAGCAAAACACGAAGACGCCATGCTGACGGGCGCTGTTCTCGCCCAGGGCGGCGAGTTTGGCTTCGTCGTGTTCAGCGTCGGCGTGGACGCAGCGCTGTTCTCCTCGGAGCAGGCGACAATACTTTCCGCAATCGTTACCATCTCGATGGTGATGACGCCTTTCCTCATGATTGCCGCTCGCAGTGTGCGCCCAAAGACTTCGCAATCGACGGAAGGCATTCAAAAGCCGCCTTCAAAGAAGGATCACGTCGTCGTCGCCGGCTTCGGCCGCATGGGTCAGATCGTCAGCCAGGTGATCAGCGCAGCCGATATAGACGTTATCGCGATCGACAACGACGCGCTTCACATTCGCAACGCGGAGAGGTTCGGATTCAAGGTCTATTTCGGCGACGCGTCGCGTCTTGATGTTCTCTTGAACGCAGGAGCCGCGGACGCGCGCGCCGTCATATTCACGATTGACGACCGTGCGGCCGCCAATCGCGCCGTCGCCGCGCTGCGACAACGCCTGCCGAACGCGTTCATCATCGCCGTTGCGCATGATCGGCTACATGAGATTGAGCTGCAAAAGGCGACACCTGACGCGATCGTTCGCGAAACACTGGAGTCGAGCCTTCTCGTTGCGCGAAAGACGCTCTCAAACCTGGCGTTTTCAGACGAGATCATCGACGACTTTATCGAACAGTTCCGAAAGCTTGATCGCGAGCGGCTGCTCGCCCAGATCGATTCAGGGCCCGAAGCAGGGCGTGATTTCATGCATCGCAAGTTCGCACGGAAGTCTGCCGCAGATCCTGGCGACGGCTCCGTGGACTGAAGAAACCCACCTGCTCCGGGCGAGCATGCGCCGCAGTCGGGCGTCGCTGGAAATCTGATGGAAATTTCACAGGCGCAACAGCGTTCCCGTCTGGCGACCCTCGTCGCAATGTTTTGCCGTATCGCCGCGACCGCGGGCGCCAGGAGCGGCGGCGCCAAACGGTGCACAGGTTGGCGAAGTCTGCTTTATGACTTTTCGATCGAGTGCATGTCCTCGTCTGACAGCCCGAAATGGTGTCCGATTTCATGCACCAGAACGTGCCGAATGAGCTCGCCGAGCGTTGTCTCGCCATTGTCGGCCCATTCGGCGAGAATTGGTTGGCGAAAAAGATGTACATGATTTGGAGTCGGTGCGATGTCGTCGATCGACTGGCGGGTCAGATCAACCCCTTCATAGAGTCCGGTCAATTCAAACGGATCGCCAATTCCCATCTCATCGAGAGTGCCATCATCGGCGAAGTCCGAGACGTGGATCAGAACATTGCCGCATAGCGCTCGAAACTCTGGCGGCAAGCCGTCAAAAGCATAGCGGGTGAGCGCGTCGAATTGCTTCAGACTTGGCGCACGACGGTCCGCCCATTCATTGCTCATCGAACCGCCGCGTAGATCGCCGCGAATGTTGGGGCGATTGCCGGCATCGGCTCTTCGCCGCGTGTCATGCCGGTGCGGACGATGATCATGTACTTGTCGGGAATAATCAGCACATATTGTCCCTCATGTCCCGCCATCAGGTAAGCATCGTCCGGAACGCCCGGCATGTATTTAGCTCGATCATTCGCGCCGGGATGATTGAGCCAGAACTGCGCGCCGTAAAACCCGTCAGAGGCTGAGGCGGGCGTTGCGACATATCGGCTCCACCCCTCCGGCAGAAGTCTCATTCCGTCGGCGACACCGTCATTGAGATAAAGCATGCCGAGTTTCGCCCAGTCGCGCGCTGTCGCATACATGAATGACGAGCCGATAAATGTTCCTGAAGAATCCGGTTCAAGCACGAAACTCGCAGCGCCAATTGGCGCAAACAATTTGTCACGTGCAAAAGATTGATAGCCGGTGTCATTGCCCTCAAGGGTGTCGCGCAAAGTCCGCTGGATGAGATTGGTCGTGCCGCTCGAATAGGACCAGAAGGTCCCGGGCTTGTGCGCGGGCGCCTTGTCAGCGGCGATTTTTCCGGCGCTGCGCGCGCGAAACAGCATTTTCGACACGTCAGAATTCGGGTCGCCATAGTCTTCATTGAAAGCAAGGCCGCTCTGCATCTGCAAGAGATCGTTCCAGGTGATCTCGCTTCTCGGATCGCCCTTTCGCGACCATTCGGGAACGCCCGCCGCACCCTCAATATCGATCATGCCTTGCAGAACTGCGGCGCCAACCATGCTGGCGGTGACGCTCTTTCCCATCGACCAGGAAAGGAACGGCGATTCGGCTGAAAATCCTTCGGCGTAACGCTCGGCGATAATCGTTCCGTCTCTGACGACGAGGATCGCGCGCGTCGCCGCCTTTTCATCGGCAAAGGCGCGGTCGAGCGCCGCATCGATTGCAGCGTAGTCAACCGTGCTCTGCGCCGCTGACGTTTCAGCGCGCGCATCAGCAAGGGCCTTGTCGGCAACAGGACCAAGCGTCGGGAGCGCTTCGGGCGCGCCGCCGCGCACCAGCGTGCAACCGTACCCATCGCGAAAGATCGCCTTTGCGCGGCCAAAGCCGAAACCCGATCCGGAAACTATTTTCCTGTTGCTGTCGATTCTTAATCGGATGCGGTCAAGCACCGGGGAGATATTGTGAAATTCACCGGAAAGGACTGCCGCCGGGTCGCGCTTGGCCAGAAATATTTCCGAGCAGGCGACCTTTGCCATATAGCCCGCGCCCACACCGACCATCGCGTCGACTTTGGCGATCGCAAACGCCACCCCAGCGACGATAACCGCCGCCGTGCTCCAGACCCATCGCTTCATAATGACGCTCGTACGGGCTATTCCATTGGCCGGAAGATCAACGTCATGACAACGCCAATTAGGCCAAGCACCGCCCAGAGCGGAAGGTTGAGCACCGTCCCGATCGCTTTGGCGAGGCCGCCCGGTGAATTTTCGGCGACGGCCGGCCCATTGATACCGATCAACGCCAGCACCTCCGCCGAGGTGCGGATGACGGGTTCTCCCGCCTCCATCGACGAGACAGCATCTGCGCCAAGCAGCGCGATCGCGACCGCCACCAAAACCCAGGAAAGAAATCGAAACGCCGCCATGGTCGTTGCCCCTGTCGCCCCTCACTATGAACTCAGAATACCGGACCGAAGGGATTTGCGCAAATCTCCCTATTCGGGTGCTACGGCGCTTGCGAACAGGGCTTCGGACGGTATAGATGCGCGCCGGAAGACACGGACAGGTGGCCGAGCGGTCGAAGGCGCACGCTTGGAAAGCGTGTAGGCGGGCAACCGTCTCGTGGGTTCGAATCCCACCCTGTCCGCCATCCAAGGTTGACAAATCTGGCGGTTTGACGGCGCCGTCATACACTTCGCGCCGCGCGCGCGCCGCCTGCGCCTGCGCATACCCATCATCGTCGATCCAGTTGGAAAAACGGGAGAGAAACTGCCGGTGCGTTCTTGTTGCAACGCGGCATTGCCACCGCCAAGTCGCTGGAGCGCCGCCGTCACGGGTCGAATCAACCCAGAGTATATGAATGCAATCAATCCGCACAAAAACAAACTTGACGCGAGGGGCGTAACTGCGGCGTTCGGCGGCAGTTCCGTTTATGGCTTCGTGGTCTTTGGTGGTAGACTTCCACAACCGAGCCAAGTGACCTATGTCACTACAAGGGGCGAATAACGCTTTCGAGGGGGCTACGTCTCTTGCTGCTCAAACACGCCATATCCACCTCAAGGCGTGTCAGACAGCAACAATCAAGGAGGGACATGACATGACCACCACAACAAAAAATAATCGGACAGCATTGATGATCGGCGGCGCCGTCGCGGTGGCGGCGATCGGTATTTATTTTGTCGGTAAACAGACGGACGTTGACGGCGGCAAGGCGGCCGGAACAATCGCTGCGGCGGAGCGTTATCAACAAGCGCAGGTGAGCGCAGATGATGTCGCACTTGGCGACGAGACGATTTCGGATTTCATGCAAACCGAAGCGTTTGATCTCCTCGTCAATGACGAAAATTTCCGCGATCTGGCGGCGGATCCCGGCTTTGCAGCGCTCGCCCAAAATCCGAAAGCGTTCGCCGCCATGGCCGCGTCGCCCGCAGCGTTCGCAGCGCTCGCCAGCCAACCCAAGGCGCTTGAGGCTTTTGCTTCCGCGCCAGAGGCTTTTGCGGCGCTTGCCGCCAATGCAGAAGCGTTTCAGGCGCTTGCATCGAACGCCGAAGCGTTCAATGCGCAGCAAATGGACGCCAAGGCGATGAGCGCGCTTGCGGCAAACGCCGAAGCCTTCAGGGCGATGGCGTCGCAGCCGCAGGCGTTTGCGGCGATGGCGGCGCACTCCAAAGCGTTTGCAGCATTCGCGGCGCATCCCAAAGCCTTCGCGGCGATGGCAGCCAACGCAAACGCGTTTGCAAGTTTTGCAGGGGACGCCAAAGCGTTCGCCGCCGCGGCGGCTGACGCCAACGCCTTCAATGCGATGTCAGCAGATGCAGCGGCGTTCAAAGCGCTGGCCGCCGACGCTAACGCGATGAAGGCGCTTGCGGCCGACGCCGCCGCGTTCCAGGCGCTTGCCGCCAACGCCAATGCATTCAAAGCGCTCGCTGCAAACGCCAATGCTTTTGACGCCATGGCGGCGAACGCCAACGCTTTCAGCGCGCTTGCCGCCAATGCCAATGCCTTCAAGGCGCTTGCCGCCAATCCGCAGGCGCTCGCAAGCCTTGCGGCCAATGCGTCGGCATTTCAGGCAATGGCTGGCGACGCCAAGGCGCTAAGCGCGCTTGCCGCCAATGCCAATGCGTTCAAGGCGCTCGCGGCGGACGCCAACGCCTTCAAAGCGTTTGCAGCCAACGCAAGCGCATTCAGCGCCATTGCCGCAAACGCAGAAGCCTTTAAGGCGCTGGCCGCCAATCCGAAGGCGCTCAATGCAATTGCCGCGAATGCAGAGGCCTTCAAGGCGCTTTCCGCGTCCAATGCCTTCCAGGCGTTTGCACAAAATCCGAAGGCGCTGGCTGCGCTTTCAAGTGAAGGCGGGCTGAAGGCGCTGGCTGCACGCGACTAGAGTAACGATAAGAACAAGCCCCGCTGCACCGGACGCAGCGGGGCAATCATCGCACCGGGGGCGAAATGCGGTATCTGGCGGCAATGTTGCTGGCGGCGGCGTGCACTACCGGCGCTGCAAGCGCCGAATCCTTCAAGCTTCGAATGCAGGAGTCCGACGACCTGCGACTTCTCTACGTAGATCCGACGCAGACTTATCTGACGCCCCACATTACGCGCACCTATTATAATGCGATCGACGCTCAAAAGCGCCTGTTTCATTGGGAGCCGTGGGAAAAGACGACGGTTCTGCTGATGGACCTCTCGGATTATGGAAACGGCGCCGCGTTTTCGTCGCCTTCAAACGGCATTCATCTTGAGATCGCTCCGGTCAGTCGCACTTTCGAGGCGTTTGTCGCCAGCGAGAGAATTTATTCCCTTCTCAATCATGAAACCGTTCACGTCGCCGCGCTTGATGTCTGGAACGACCGCGATGCATTCTGGCGGCGCGCTTTCTTCGGAAAGCCGATGCCGGACAGCAAGCATCCGGAAACCATCCTCTATAATTTCCTGGCGACGCCGCGCGTCAACGCGCCGCGCTGGTATCACGAGGGCAGCGCCGTCTTCCTTGAGACGTGGATGGCGGGCGGCCTTGGCCGGGCGCAGGGCGGCTATGATGAAATGGTATTCCGCTCGATGGTTCGCGACGACGCGCATTTTTACGGCCCGCTTGGCCTTCTGTCTGAAGGCACCGAAATCGATTTTCGCGGCATGGCGAACGCCTATCTCTATGGAACGCGGTTTTTCAGCTATCTTGCTTATTCCCACTCGCCGGAACAGGTAATCGAATGGCTGTCGCGCGGCGACGACAGCAAGGCCTATTATTCAAGTCAGTTCAAACACGTGTTCGGGGCGCCGCTGAACGACGTCTGGAATGAATGGATCGGCTTTGAGCATGACTTCCAGAAAAAAAACCTCGAAGCTGTCAATCAGTTTCCGACAACGAAGGCAGAGCATCTGACGCCGCGCTCGCTTGGGTCGGTTTCACGCGCCTATTATGTCGAAGACCGTAGCAGTCTCATTGCGGCGTTTCGTTATCCGGGCGTTGTCGCGCTGCTTGGCGAGCTCGACCTGAAGACTGGCAAGATCAGGCATCTGACGGATATCAAGGGGTCGATGCCGCACCGCGTCACGTCGCTAGCCTATGATCCCGGGACTGACACAGCCTGGTACACGACCGACAATTATGCGCTGCGGGACGTTGTCGAGATCGACGTGAAAACCGGCAAGAAGCGCGTTGTGCTTCGCGACGCCCGGATCGGCGACCTTGTGTTCAATCCGGCCGACAAATCGGTGTGGGGCGTGCGCCATTTGAACGGCGCTTCGGCGCTGGTGCGGATCCCGCCGCCCTATGACAAGTGGACGCTTGTTTACGCGTCGAATTTTGGCGCTGACCTCTTTGATCCGGCGATTTCGCCGGATGGCTCGCTGATCGCCATGACGGTTGGCGATATCAGCGGCGGGCAGACGCTGAAAGCATTTCGAACCGAAGAGTTGCTTGCTGGAAAGTTCGAAGAAGTTTTCAGTTACGCGCCCGGGCAGGCGCAGCCAGAAGGCGCGGCCTTCTCTCCAGATGGAAAATACATCTATTTTAGCTCCTATTACACTGGCGTTTCGAACATCTTCCGTCTCGACGTTGCGACAAAAGAGATTGAGGCGGTCAGCAATGCCGAAACTGGATTTCTCCGGCCGATGCCCCAGCCGAACGGGACGATGATCGCGTTCGAATACAATGGCGAAGGACTGACGCCAATCCGTTTTGATGCGAAGCCGGTTGCTGATGTCGGGGCGATTACATTTCTCGGATCTGAGGTCGCGAAGAAACATCCGGTGGTGAAGTCCTGGGCTGTCGGATCGCCCAAGAAGGTCGATCTTGAGAAAATTGCGGCGGTCGAGAGCGATTATCGTCCGCGGCGTCAACTTCGGCTTGGATCGCTTTATCCTGTAGTCGAGGGATACAAAGGCGGCGCGACGGCAGGGTTCCATATCAATTTTGAAGACCCCGCCTATTTCAATCAGTTGGATCTGACGCTGTCCTATTCGGTTGGCGACGCCGCGGCGGGCGGCGAAAAGTTCCACGCGGACCTGAGGTATCAGGGCCTCAACTGGCGCGGTCGCTATTGGCACAATGACGCCGATTTTTATGACCTGTTTGGCCCGACCAAGCGGGCGCGAAAAGGCGATGCGTTTATCGTCGGCTACGACCGCGCACTCATCTACGATTCGCCGCGCGAGCTGAAAATCGGCGCCGAAGCCGCCTATTACCGGGGGCTCGACACGCTGCCCTCGAATCAGAATGTCGTGACCCAGTTCTCCGAAATCCTGTCGACGGAATTGTCGGTCCATTATTCGAATGAGACAGAATCGCTTGGCAGCGTCGATCACGAAAAAGGGTGGAGTTCGCGAGCAATCATGAATGTCGATCGCGCCGGCGGCGATACAATCACGCGCTTCAACGGCGGAATGGATCTTGGCATGGCGCTGCCGATCGCCAATTCATCGCTCTGGGTCTATAATTCCGGCGGCTTTGCGACCGGAAATCCGCTAAACCCGCTCGCCAGTTTCTATTTCGGCGGCTTCAAGAACAATTATGTCGATGATCGCGAGATCAAGCGGTATCGCGAGTTTGAAACTATGCCCGGCTTTGAAATTGACGAAGTTGGCGCGCGCAGTTTCGCAAAGTCGGTTGTCGAGTGGAATCTGCCTCCTTTGCGCTTTGAAAGCATCGGCGCGCCAAGCCTTTATATGGCGAACGCCCGCACGGCCATTTTCGCCGGTGCGCTGATCGCCAACCCTGCCAGCGGAAACGCCCGCGACGTTTACACCGCTGGCGTTCAGGTCGACTTCAATTTCACACTCGCACACCGCCTGCCGATGACTTTTTCCGTCGGCTTTGCTTCGGGATTTGAAAGCGGCCAACCGCGCAATGACGAAGTCCTCCTTTCGCTGAAGATCATGTAATGACCGGGCTTTTCGTCGTTAATGCGCTACTCGGCATCTTTCCGGTTCTGACCTTTCTGGCGACGCTGGCGCATTTCGACTCGTTCAAGCTTGTGCCCGGCCGCACAATCTATCAGGCGATTGCCGCTGGAGCCGGCGCCGCGGTAGCCGCCTATTTCATCAACAACTTCCTGCTGGCGAGCCTTCACATTGACTTTCTCTATTTCACTCACTTCGTCTCGCCGCTGGTCGAGGAGGGCCTGAAGGCGCTCCTCATCATCGCGCTCGTCCGCACCAACCGCATCGGATTCATGTTTGATGCGGTCATTCTCGGATTTGCAATCGGCGCCGGGTTCGCATTGGTGGAAAATCTTTTCTATCTGAAGGTCCTGGGGCTCGACCATCCTGCCGTGTGGGTGATCCGCGGCTTTGGAACAGCGATCATGCATGGCGGCGTCGCTGCTCTCTTTGCGGTCGCGGGGCATTTGTTGACCTTGCGCGGCAAGCGATCGAACCTGTTGTTTTTCGCGCCCGGCTTCATCGTCGCCATCACGTTACACGCCGGATTCAATTTCTTCCTTGACTACCCGGTTTCGTCGACGATCTCGATGATGGCGATGCTGTCGTCAATTCTGGCGACCTCGATGGCGCGCGACAGCAAATCGATCCATGACTGGATCGAGGTTGACTTCAATCGTCATCGAAGGCTTCTCGATGCATTGAACGCCAATCGCTATGAAGATTTCAAACTGGGAAAGCTGCTATCGGCGCTGCACATCCGCGCCGATGAGGAAATTGCCCGGAATATTATTGACTATATCAGAACGCACACCGAGCTTGTGTTGAAAGCCGAAGATGTTTTGCTGGCGCATAAACGCGGGGAGAAAACCGAAATTGACGATGAAACGAGGCGGAAGCTGGACCTTCTCTTGGACCTCGAAAGGAAGATCGGGAAAACCGCAAGGATGGTGCTGAGCGCCCATCTCGGTTTCGGACGGCACGAGTTCTGGGAACTCTATATGCTCGAGAAAGAAGCGGGCAGCAAACACGCGCATGTGCACGGCGTCTAACCCGGTTTAGCACTCCGCCGCCGTCAGCGCGCGAAACGCCGAAAGCCCTCGCCGAACACTTTCTGCGCGCGCCTGTAGCGCCCGCGCCAGGAGCGCGATACACAGAGAGCCAAGTTGGTGGAGCCTGCCTTAGATGCCAGTTTTTCAGTCCGAGATTGACGTCCGTTCTGCGGCCTTTGCCGCCAATCGCGCGGCGCATCTGAAGCTGATCGGTGAATTTCGCGACTTGGAGCAAAAAATCGTTGCGACCTCGGCGCGGGCGCGCGCGAAGTTTGAAAAGCGCGGGCAATTGCTGCCGCGCGACCGCCTGGCGCTGCTTCTGGATCGCGGCGCGCCGTTTCTCGAACTGTCGACGCTCTGCGGCTACAAGATGCATGATGATGACGGCGACAATTCGATCTCCGGCGGCGGATCGATCATTGGCGTCGGGTTTATCTCCGGGGCGCGCTGCATGATTACGGCGTCCGATTCCGGCATCAAGGGCGGCGCGGCGACACCGATGGGCGTTTTGAAGGCGTTGCGCGCGCAGGAGATCGCGCTGAAGCAAAAACTCCCCTTTGTGCAACTGATCGAAAGCGCCGGCGCCAATCTTTTTCGTCAGGCCGATATGTTTGTGCCGGGCGGACAGACATTCGCCAATCTCGCGCGGCTTTCCGCCGCCGGGTGTCCGGTCGTCTCGGTCGTCCACGGATCGTCAACAGCGGGCGGCGCCTATCAGACGGGTCTTTCGGACTATGTCGTCGTTGTACGCGGCCGCTCAAAAATATTTCTGGCGGGGCCGCCGCTGTTGAAAGCGGCAACGGGTGAAATCGCCACTGACGAAGATCTCGGCGGCGCGGAGATGCATTATCATGTCTCCGGCATCGCCGACTACATGGCGGAGAACGATGCGGATGGACTGAGGATCGGGCGTGATATCGTCGCCAAGCTGCAATGGAACAAGGACAGGGCCGAAGCAACGCGGTCTTTCCGCGAACCGCTTTACGATGCGGATGAGATCCTGGGTATCACGCACGCCGACTACAAGACGCCCTATGATGTGCGCGAAACCATTGCGCGCATTGTCGATGGCTCCGAGATTTTGGGATTCAAGGACGGTTACGGCGTCGCGACGGTTTGCCTTAACGCCGAAATTACCGGGCGCGCGGTCGGGATCATCTCGAACAATGGCCCGATTGACGCCGACGGCGCCGCCAAGGCCGCGCAGTTCATCCAGTTGCAATGCCAGGCGGGAACACCGGTTATTTTTCTCCAGAACACCACAGGCTACCTCGTCGGGACCGACGCGGAACAGCGCGGCATCATCAAACATGGCTCGAAGATGATCCAGGCGGTGACCAATATGACCGTTCCAAAAATTACACTTCATATCGGCGCGTCCTTCGGTGCGGGCAATTACGGCATGTGCGGGCGCGCCTTCGATCCGTCATTCATTTTCGCCTGGCCGAATAACCGCGTGGCGGTGATGGGCGGCGAACAGGCGGCGAAAACCATGCGCATTGTCGGCGAAGACGGCGCGCGGGCGCGAGGCGAGGAGCCAAACGCCGCCTATTTTGACGCGATGGCGACGACGATCATCGACAAATATGACGAGGAAAGCCGCGCGTTGTTCGCGACCGCGCGGCTGTGGGATGACGGGCTCATTGATCCGCGCGATACGCGCAAAGTGCTCGCCTTCTGCCTTGATACGGTAGCGGAAGCGGCGGCGCGGCAGCTGCGGCCGAATGTTTTCGGCGTTGCGAGGATGTAAGGATGAAGGTTCCCGACTTGACGGACATTGTTCTCGAGCAGCGCCAGTCGACGCTGTTTGCAACCTTTAATCGGCCTGCCGCCAAAAATGCGCTCAATGCGGCGATGGTCGATAGCCTGTTTCAATTGTGCGACTGGCTTGACGCCCATCATGAAATTCGCGCGCTGGTTCTGCGCGGCGCTGGCGGAACGTTTTGCGCGGGCGGCGATATCAAGGATTTTGCGGCGCAGCTGATGGCGCAGGAACCAGAACCCGGCGAGGCCGACCCGATTGAAAAGGGCAACCGGCGTTTTGGCGACCTCTTATTGCGCGTCGATCAATTGCCGCAGGTTGTAGTCAGTCTCGTTGAAGGCGCGGCGTTTGGCGGCGCGATGGGCTTTGTCGCCATCTCGGATGTTGTGCTTGCCGCCAGCAATGCGAAATTCTCGCTGTCGGAGACGACGCTCGGCCTGCCGCCGGCGCAGATCGGGCCGTTCGTTGTCAGGAAAATCGGTCTCTTCAATGCGCGCCGTCTGGCGCTCACCGGCGCCCGTTTTGGCGCGGAGGAAGCGCTGAGAACGGGGCTGGTCGACCGGGTTGAAGGCGCGGGTGACATCGAGGCGGCGCTGTTCGACCTGTTGACGGAGATCGGCCGCTGCGAACCGGCGGCGAATGCTGCGACGAAGCGCATATTCAATCGCGCCGCGCGCGCGGTTGATCCGGGCGAACTCGACGCCGCCGCAAAGGACTTTTCGCGCTGCCTTCGCGGCGCCGGAAGAAAGGGCGCTGCGGCGTTTGCACAAAAACAGCAGCCCTCCTGGGTTGAGATTTATACAAAGCAGTCGCAAACATGAGAGCGATTAGGAAAGTTCTGATTGCCAATCGCGGCGAAATCGCGGTTCGCGTGATGCGGACGGCAAAGGCGCGCGGAATTGCGACAATTGCGGTTTATTCCGACGCGGACCGGAATGCGTTTCATGCCCGCTTCGCCGACGTAGCGATCAATATTGGTGCTGCGGAAGCATCGCAAAGTTACTTGCGGATCGATGCGATCATCGAGGCGGCAAAGCGCGTGGGCGCCGATGCGATCCACCCCGGCTACGGGTTCCTGTCCGAGCGCGCCGCGTTTGCGGAGGCTTGTGAAACCAACGGACTGACTTTTATCGGGCCGCCTTCCGCAGCAATTGCTGCGATGGGCGACAAGGCGGAATCAAAACGGCGCATGATCGCGGCGGGCGTTCCGTGCATTCCGGGCTATCAGGATGAAGATCAGGCGGATGCGCGGCTCCTGAAAGAGGCTGAGCGCATCGGCTTTCCGGTGATGCTGAAAGCGTCCGCTGGCGGCGGCGGGCGCGGGCAGCGCATTGTCTATCAGGCCGGCGAGTTGCAGGAAGCGATTGCGTCTGCGCGCCGCGAATCTGAAAGCGCTTTTGGCGACGGCCGCCTCATTATTGAGAAAGCCGTCATCGGCGCGCGCCATATTGAAATTCAGATCATGGCGGATGCGCATGGGAATTGCCTTTACCTCGGCGAGCGCGATTGCTCGCTGCAACGCCGCCGCCAGAAGGTTATCGAAGAAGCGCCCTCGCCGGCGATCACGCCCGAATTGCGGGCGCGGATGGGATCGGCGGCAGTCGAAGCGGCGCGCGCCGTCGGCTATCGCAACGCCGGTACGGTTGAGTTCCTGTTCAATCCGGCGACGCAGGAATTCTATTTCCTTGAAATGAATACGCGTCTTCAGGTTGAGCATCCGGTTACCGAGATGGTGACACGGCTGGACCTTGTCGCCCTACAATTTGATGTCGCTGAAGGACGCCGTTTGCCGCTTGCGCAGAAAGATGTCGTAACTGATGGCTGGGCGATCGAAGCGCGCCTCTACGCCGAAGATCCGTCAACGGGTTTTCTGCCGCATTCGGGCAATGTGGCGGTGTGGCGGGCGCCCGCTTCCGTCAGGGTCGATAGCGGCATCGAAGAGGGCGACCGGGTCACGACATTCTATGACCCGATGGTCGCCAAAATAATTGCGCACGGGTCGACCAGGGATGAAGCGCGGTCGAAACTCTCCGCGGCGTTGAAGGAAACCGTCTTGCTCGGACCTTGCAACAATCGCGATTTCCTTGTCGAACTGCTTGAGGATGAAACATTCGCGCGCGGAGACGCGGCGACAGACTACATCGAATCCAATCTCGACCGTCTGACGAGGCGCAAGCCGCCGGGAGGCGAAGCGGCGCTGGCGCTGGTCGCGGCTGTGCTTGTCGACCAGCCTTTCGATCATGTGCTGACGGGTTGGAATTCCCGCGGCGTGTCAGGATTCCCGCTCCATCTCGCAAGGACTGACGGCGCCATCATCCGGGCTGACGCAAAAGTCTGCGGTTCCCGGATTGAGGTTGCCTGCGGTGACGAGAGTGTCGCCATCGATATTATGTCAAAGAGCGATTGCGACATCCGCTATTTCTGCAATGGACGCGCAGGCCGCGCTTTTTTCGCGCGCAACATCCGAACCATCGATATCGACGATGGCGGCGCCGCCGGGCGCTATTTTGATTTTTCACTCGCGCCGGCGACGGATTCCGGAGCGGGGGCCGATAGCGTCAACGCGCCGATGGCCGGCGCCGTCACCTCGGTCGCCGTAAAGCCGGGCGATGCTGTCGTCAAAGGCCAGACTGTCGCCACCATTGAGGCGATGAAGATGGAGCATCAGCTGAAAGCGCCTCGAGACGGCGTTGTCGCCGATGTGGCCGCCAAGCCCGGCGATCAAGTCTCAATCCGCGCGAAGATCGTCGTCTTGAAATCGGAAGGATAGGTCATGTCTGACAAGGTCATTATTACCTGCGCGCTGACGGGCGTTCTTACCAATCCAAAACAGCACCCGGTTCCGGTGACGCCCGAGCAGATGGCGTCGGAGGCGCGGCGCGCTTATGATGCTGGCGCGTCGATCATGCATGTCCATTACCGCGACCAGCGCGACGGCATGGGGCATATGCCGACCTGGGATCCGAAAATCTGCGGCGAGATCAATGAGGCGATCCGTGCAGCCTGTCCCGGCGTCATCATTAACATGACGACCGGCGTTGTCGGATCGGACTATGGATATGTGCTTGATTATCTCCGCGCCTGCCGCCCGGAAATGGCTGCGTGCAATGCCGGCACGCTGAACTATCTGAAGACCAGGAGCGACGGCTCCTGGGCGTGGCCGCCGATGACCTTCGACAATCCCGTTTCAAAAGTCACAGACTTCATCAATGTGATGAAGGAGATCGGAACGCTGCCCGAGTTTGAGTGTTTCGATGTCGGTATTGTGCGCTCCGTCGGGCTTTATCTCGAAAACGGCATGACGGATCACGCCGACTACAATTTCGTCATGGGCGTTGCGTCCGGCATGCCGGCCGACCCCGATCTCCTGCCGCTTCTCATCAAATATAAGAAGCCGGGCTTCCCGTGGCAGGCGACGGTGATTGGTCGTGAAGACGTCTGGCCGGTGCACAAGCGCGTCGCCGAACTCGGCGGCAATCTGCGCACGGGGCTTGAGGATTGTTTTTATCTCCCCGACGGCGCCAAGGCCGCCTCCAATGGTGCGATGATCGCGGCGCTCGCCGGTTGCGCCAAAGCCGCCGGGCGGAGCGTCGCCAGCCCCGCCGAAGCGCGGGCGATGCTGGGCCTTGCCGCCTGAAACTGGCTCAGCGGACGCTTGCTCCCAGCGATTGTGGCGGTGTGATATGATATCAATTGAAAAATCAACTAATTGACGCTACCCTTTGTTTCGGGTTGGGATGGGAAAGAGAGCCTGATGGCAGAGCGGTCGTTCGCGAAGGAGGTTGAAGACCTTCGTCTGGCGAAAGGAGATGTCTTTCGCGGTGAAGGCATTCTTGCCGTCACCAAAGCGCTGCTGCAGGCGGGGGTTTCCTATGTCGGCGGCTATCAGGGCGCGCCGATTTCTCACCTGATGGATGTCCTTGCCGATGCGCAAGAAATTCTCGGCGAACTCGACGTGCATTTTGAAGCGAGCGCGAGCGAAGCGGCCGCCGCTGCAATGCTTGCCGCGTCAGTCAACTATCCCTTGCGCGGCGCCGTCACCTGGAAATCAACGGTCGGCACCAATGTCGCCTCCGACGCGCTCGCCAATGTCGCATCAAGCGGGGTCAAGGGCGGCGCTCTCATCATCGTCGGCGAAGACTATGGCGAAGGGTCTTCGATCATGCAGGAGCGAAGCCACGCTTTTGCAATGAAATCGCAGATATGGCTTCTCGACCCGCGGCCCAATCTTCCCTCCATTGTCGAGATGGTCGAGCGTGGATTTGAACTGTCCGAAGCATCCAACACGCCGGTCATGCTCGAGCTTCGCATTCGCGCCTGCCACGTCTACGGATCGTTTGTTGCAAAGAACAATATCCGCCCGAAGTTCTCATTGCGCGATGCGATGGAAAATCCGGCGCGCGATTACAGCCGCGTCGTGCTGCCGCCCTCGAACTTCGTTCACGAGGTCGAAAAGATCGACAAGCGCTGGCCCGCCGCGATCGACTACATCCGGAAAAACAGGCTCAATGAATTCCTCGGCGGTGATCGCGGCGACATTGGCGTTATCGTACAGGGCGGTCTCTACAACAGCCTCAACCGGGCGCTGGAACTCGCCGGGCTCGCTGACGCGTTCGGCGACACCGATATTCCAGTCTATTGCCTCAATGTCACTTATCCGCTGATCGCCGAGGAAGTGAAGGGTTTTTGCCTCGACAAGAAAGCGGTGTTGCTGATTGAGGAAGGGCAGCCGGAATATATCGAGCAGTCGGTGAATTCGATCCTGCGTAACGCCGATATTCAAACGCGCATTGTCGGCAAGGAAGTGCTGCCGCGCGCCGGTGAATATACAAGCGGCGTTCTGGTTGAAGGGATCAGGAAATTTCTTGAAAAGTATGCGCCGGACCGCTCCCCAAAAGCGCCGGCGCGCGGCGCCCAATCAAATGCAGTCGCGTCAGTCGTGCCGCAGCGGCCCGCCGGGTTCTGCACCGGCTGCCCCGAGCGGCCGGTTTTTTCGGCGATGAAATTGGTGCAAAAAGACATCGGCAAGTTTCATGTCAGCTGCGACATCGGCTGCCATCTCTTTTCAATTCTGCCGCCTTTCGACATCGGCAATACGACAATGGGTTACGGCCTTGGCTGGGCAGGCGCCTCCGCGTTCGGCGCCAGCGCGAAACAAAGAACCGTTGCGATCATGGGTGATGGCGGTTTCTGGCATAATGGCCTCACCAGCGGCGTCGGCAACGCGGTTTTCAACAAGAGCGACAATGTTCTGGTGATTGTCGACAACGGCTATTCTGCGGCGACCGGCGGGCAGGATATTCTGTCATCACGCGCGGAGAACAAAACCAAAAGCACTAACAATCCGATTGCCGCCGCCGTCCGGGGGGTCGGCGTCAAATGGCTGCACGAGGTCCACACCTACGATATCGGCAAGATGAAGCGGGTTCTCACGGAGGCAATGACGACGACCGTCAAAGGACCGAAAGTCATCATCGCGCAGGCGGAGTGCATGCTGAACCGTCAGCGCCGCGAAAAACCACTGCGCGACAAGGCGATCCGCGACGGCAAGCGCGTTGTGCGCGCACGCTATGGCGTTGACCCGGATACATGCACGGGCGATCACGCCTGTATCCGTCTTTCCGGCTGTCCGTCGCTGACGTTGCGCGATAATCCCGATCCATTGCGCGACGATCCCGTTGCCCATGTGAACAATGATTGTGTCGGCTGCGGCGTCTGCGGCGAAAATGCGCATGCGGCGATCTTGTGCCCGTCCTTTTATCGCGCTGAGCTGATCTACAATCCGACCGGCGTTGACAAATTTGTCGCCGGCATTCGAACGAAAATTATCGGACTGTTCCAGAACGTCGCTGACCGGCGCCGCGCGCGCTATTCCTTTGGGGGCCGCGCATGACTGCTGCAAAGACAATAAAAATCGCCGTGATGGCGCTGGGCGGGCAGGGCGGCGGCGTCCTCGCCTCGTGGCTGGTCAAATTGGGGGAACGCGCCGGCTATATCGCGCAATCGACTTCCGTCCCCGGTGTTGCGCAAAGGACTGGTGCGACAATCTATTACGTCGAACTCTTTCCGAAGGCGGCGGCGGATGAAAAAGGGCGGCGGCCGGTGCTGGCGTTAATGCCGGCGCCCGGCGATGTCGACATCGTCATTGCGGCAGAGATGATGGAAGCCGGTCGCGCGCTGACCCGCGGATTTATTTCGGGTGACACGACGCTCATTTCATCGACCCACCGGGTCTATGCGATCGCCGAGAAGATTGCGATGGGCGACGGCCGCCAGGCGCCGGATACCGTGCGGTCCGCGGTCGACGCCGCTGCCGGCCGCGCTATCTGGTTTGACATGGACCGTGCCGCTGAAGAGGCGGGCGCCATCATCAGCGCCGTCATGTTCGGCGCGCTCGCAGGCTCTGGCGCAGCGCCGATCCCGCGTGCGCTGTTTGAACAAACTATCCGCGACACCGGCCGCGCGGTTGAGAAAAATCTTGCCGGATTTGCGCAAGGGTTCGACGCGGAGGCGACAGCGGCGGATGTTTCTACGCAGGCGGCAAAGCAGGCAACAGCCGCGCCGCCGCCGTCGCCAGCGGCCGCGCCGCTTGTCTCTCGCGTCAATGCCTTGCCGCAAGGCGTTCGCGAGATCGCGTTCGAGGGCGTGAAGAAAGTCGTCGACTTTCAGGACCCGGCCTATGGCAAGCTCTATCTTGACCGCCTCGAAAAAATAGCGGCGCTTGATCGCACCGCTGGCGGCGATGCGCTATTCTACGAGCTTTCAAAGGCCGCCGCCAAGCACCTTGCACTGTGGATGGCGTATGATGATGTCGTCCGCGTCGCCGATCTGAAAACAAGGTCGAGTCGCTTTGAGCGGTTTCGTGATGATGTCAGGGCGGAGGACGGCCAGATCGTCCGCGTCTTTGAATTTATGCACCCGCGCGTCGAAGAAATCTGCGATCTGATGCCGTCATGGCTCGCCAGATCCATTCTCGGATCCACGACCGCGCGCCAACTGATCACTGGCGCTCTTGGCAAGGGACGGCGTGTCGCGACAACCAATATCAGCGGGTTCTTGATGCTCAATACAATCGCCTCGCTGCGTTTTTTGCGTCAGCGAAGCTTCCGGTTTGCTGTCGAACAGGATCGCATCGAAAGCTGGCTTGAAAAAATCGCGGGCGCTGCGCCGCGAGATTACAAGCTGGCATGCGCGATTGCTGGGTTGCAGCGGCTGATCAAAGGCTATGGCGACACGCATGAGCGCGGCCTTGCCAATTACGAACAGATTGCCGCCGTCCTTGACCGGGTGAAGACCGGAGCTGACCCGGCCGCGACACTGACGCGGCTGCGGGACAGCGCGCTCAAGGACGAAGAAGGCGTGGCGCTGAGAACCGAGCTGGCGCGGCTCGGCGCCGTTTCACCGATTGCAGCGTGAGGAGAGAAGATGGCGGTCCGGAAAAAAACCTTGGCGAAGAGAGGTCCGGCCAATTCCGGTTTCGTGCTTGAAGATTATGTTCTCTATAATCTCGTTCGGACTTCGGCGACCTATAATGACGAGATGTCCAAGGCGCTGAAAGCCTACCGTCTTGATACGACAAAATGGCGTATTCTCATGCTGCTGAATGACAAGAGCCCAAGTTCCGTTGGCGAACTTGCGCGCCGGTCGGTGACGAAAATGCCGACGCTGACGCGCGTTCTCATCCGCATGGAACGCGAAGGCCTGATCGTCAGACAGGCGCTCGCCGGCGACAAGCGCGTCGTCCAGGTGACAATGACGCCGAAGGCGGTAACGGCGTTGCGCAAGGTGCAGGCGATCGGCCAGAAGATTTTCGAGCGCGCTTTTGAAAATGTGACCCCGGACGAAATCGCCGCCATGACGGATGTGTTGCAGCGCGTTCGCGCCAATCTCGGGCGCTCTCCCTACGAACCCATGGTTGATTATGGGATGAAACTAAGGGCGCGCGCATGATCATGGGCGAGACGATCTCTGAGGTATTCTTTGGCGCCGCAAAACGCCACGGTAACCGGCCGCTTTTTTATACGCCAACCGAAACCCGCCGCCTTTACGATCTTGAAGCGGGCGACACCAGTTACGGGCAGGCAGCCGCGGCGGTTGACGTGCTGATACGCGACTACAGCCGCGTTGGTTTCGGCGCCGGGTCCCGCATCGGCCTCGCCCTCGAAAATCGTCCCGACTTCTTCTTGCACTTCATTGCGCTGAACTCTCTTGGCGCCAGCATTCTACCGCTCAATTGCGCCATGCAGTCGGGCGAATTGACCTTTCAGATTGAGCACAGCGAATGCGACTTGATCGTCGTAACGCCCGCGCATCACGCGCGGCTTGCGGATGCGGCGGCAAATGCAAAATCGCCTCCCGCCGTGATCGAGCCTGCAATGTTGGAGCAGGCGCCAGCGATCGCGCCGCGGCGCGAACCGGCGGTGAGCGCGCTGCACCGGGAGGCGGCAATCCTTTATACTTCCGGAACGACCGGAAAGGCCAAGGGATGCATTCTGTCAAATGAGTATTTTCTGGCGATCGGCGAATTGTACACCAATCTCGGCGGCGCCGTTATTTTTGAGGAAGGCAAAGAGCGCATCATTACGCCGCTCCCCGTTACCCATATGAATGCGCTCGCCTGTTCCTTCATGGCCGCCATCAGAACCGGGTCGTGCCTTATTCAGCTCGACCGTTTTCATCCGAAGAGTTGGTGGTCCGCGGTGCGCGAGAGCCGCGCGACAATCATGCATTACCTTGGCGTTATGCCGGCAATGTTGCTGCAAGCGCCCCAATTGCCCGACGATGATTTTAGCGGTCAGATCAAATTCGCTTTTGGTGCTGGCTGTGATCCGCGTCATCACGAAACTTTTGAAAAGCGTTTCGGCGTGAAGCTCATTGAAGCCTGGGCGATGACGGAAACCGGCGCCGGCGCTTGGATCACGGCGTCGATCGAACCGCGTCATGTTGGGTCGCGCTGTTTCGGCCGCGCGCCCGAAGGGCTGGAATACCTGTTGATTGATGAGGAAGGGCGCGCAACGCCACAAGGCGAGGCGGGCGAATTTCTGGTTCGCCGCCGCGGCGCGAATCCAAGAAAATATTTCTTCAACGGCTATTTCAAGGACGAGGCGGCGACGCAAGAAGCCTGGAAAGATGGATGGTTTCACACTGGCGATGTTGTTCGCGTCGACGATGAAGGAAACTTCTATTTCGTCGACCGCCGCAAGAACGTCATCCGCCGCAGCGGTGAGAATATTGCCGCAATTGACGTTGAGAGCGTGCTGTTGCGTCACGACGATGTTGTCGCCTGCGTTGTCGTTCCGGTTCCCGATGAGATCCGCGGCGACGAGGTGATGGCCATGGTCAAAACGTCATCGGACGCAAACGATGAAAAGGCGGCCCGCGCGATTTTTGACTTTGCGATGGAAAATCTCGTTTACTTCAAGACGCCCGGGTTAATTTCCTTCATTCAGTCGATACCGATGACCGCGTCGGAAAAAATCAATCGCGGCGAGGCAAAACGGATAGGGCGGGATTTGCACGAACGCGGCGGGTATTTTGATTTTACCGCGCTCAAGAAGCCGGTGAAGGGTTAATCTGCAGATGGCGCGTATGACATCTCGGAGAAAGTCTTATGACGGTGTTGTTGCCGCCGCGCCCGTCACGATTCCTTATGAGCGCTATTCGGCCAGATCCGCCCATTGGTGGATCGGCCGCGCGCTAAAAGCGCTGGCTGAGAAAACCGCGCTAAGTCCGGCCGATTTCGACGGGTTTTGCGCGTCCTCCTTCACCATTGCTCCAGACACCGCGGTAGGGTTAATCCAGCATTTCGGCCTGTCGCCGCGCTGGCTCGATCACATTCCGATGGGCGGCGCGTCGGGCGTGGTCGCGCTGCGCCGCGCCGCGCG
>JBGSVH010000055.1:0-2704 GCA_041753055.1 Parvularculaceae bacterium | reverse complement strand
CTACACGCCCAAAACCAACGGCAAGGCCGAACGCTTCATCCAGACCGCGCTCAGGGAATGGGCCTATGCGCGCGCCTATGAAACGTCAGACCAGCGCGCCGCAGACCTGCCCCTGTGGAGCCATCTCTACAATTGGCATCGCCCCCATGGCGGCATAAAAGATCAAACGCCCATCAGTCGCCTCGCCATAAACCGGGACAACCTGTTGAGGCTCCACATCTAACTCAGCGCCCCGGAGAGGACGACGCAGCCATTCTGCCTGATTTCGATGCGGTCGCCGGCTTTCAGTTTGATCGCCGGGTCGCCAAGACGCGAATCGAAGGCCGCGGCCGCCTTGCCGCCCTTGCAGGGGACCGTCGCGACGAATTCTCCGTGTGCGAACAGCTCGGCCCTGACGCCGGCGACGCCGGTAAGCTCGATCTCGTAATTGGTCGAGCCGGCGGGGGAAACGGCATAGCGGAAGGCGCCGGCGCCGGTGAAACCCCCAACCCCCTGAAGCCGTGTCCTGAAGCTGCGCGCCGCGAACGGCCTCATCCGCCAAAGTGCGTTAAGCACGTCCTACCCCGTCATGCCGGCCCCACACCAGCAAGAACCGCGCCGAAATCTACTCGTGATAAGGGCCTTCCGGTTCTGAAAAGTTCAGCCGTCGCATCAGATAGGCGTCGGAGGCGGCGATCATCTCGTCCATATGCGTCTCGAAGAAGTGGTCGGCGCCCGGAATGACCTGAAATTCGACCTTGCGGCCTTTCTGGGTCCTCGTGCGGTCAACCATGATCCTGGTTTCTTCGGGCGGGCAGACCTTGTCCATCTCGCCATGGATGACGATGCCGGAAGAGGGGCAGGGCGCGAGGAACGTAAAGTCGAAAAGATTGGCCGACGCTGACACCGAAATGAAACCGACGACTTCCGGACGGCGCATCAACAGCTGCATGCCGATCCACGACCCGAAGGAAAATCCGCCGACCCAGGCGAACGGCGCATTCGGGTTGAGGGATTGCAGGAAATCGAGTGCGGTCGCCGCGTCCGCCAGCTCGCCCTGGCCCTGGTCATATTCCCCGACCGAGCGGCCGACGCCGCGGAAATTGAAGCGCATCACCGAAAAACCCCGGCGCAGGAACATATTGTAGAGCTCATAGACCGCGCGGTTGTTCATCGAGCCGCCGAACAAAGGGTGTGGATGGAGGACAAGCGCCAGCGGCGGGTTCTCCCCGCGGCCGCGCTGATAGCGGCCTTCAAGGCGTCCTTCGGGTCCGGCGAAAATCACTTCAGGCATGGATGGTCCTTTGTTGAGGCTCTGTTCGGGCAGCTTTCGGTTTGGCGCAGCCGCTGTTTTCTGGCGTATTTCGGCGTTTCTATAGTTGACTAAAATAGTCGGGTTTCTTATGTGAAACGCGACGCAGCGACCGGGTTCGGCGCGCCTTTACCATAAAATGGGACGGCCGCGAGGATTTCCAACGGCGCTGTGACATCGTTGCAACGAACGGATCAACCGGGCCGATGAAACTGACAACCAAAGGACGCTACGCCGTGCAGGCGATGGCGGATATCGCCGCCGCCGGCAAGACGTCGCTGGTGTCGCTCCCCGATATTGCCGCGCGTCAGGGAATTTCGGTCGGCTATCTTGAACAGCTGTTCGCCAAGCTGCGACGGGCGGGTCTCGTCGACAGCGTGCGCGGCGTTGCTGGCGGCTACCGGCTGGCGCGGGCGGCGGGCGCGATCTGCGTTTCGGAAATTGTCGATGCGGTCGACGAGGAAATTCAGACAACCGCCTGCGGCGGCAGATCTGTCGGCTGTCAGGGCTCAGGGGCGCGCTGCCTGACGCATGACCTCTGGGACGAACTCGGCCGCCAGATCGAAATCTTTCTCAGCGCCGTGACGCTTGAAGACGTCATCGAGAAACGCGTAACCGGCATGGCGGCGGTCAATCCGCCGTCCAATCATAACACAGCCTATAAACTGGGGGCCGCAGAGTGACCGAATTAAAGACACGACACTATCTCGACTACAACGCCACGACGCCGGTGCGTCCCGAAGTCATTGACGCCGTCGCGAAGGCGATGGCGACGATTGGCAATTCATCGTCCGTGCACGCCGAAGGGCGCAGCGCGCGGGCGATTGTCGAAGACGGCCGCGAAAAACTGCGCGCGCTCGTCAATGCGCCGGTCAATGGCGTCATCATCACCGGCGGCGGCACCGAGGCGATCCACTATGCGCTGAACGGCACGGTGAAGAACGGCAGTGTCAAACGTATCTTCACAAGCGCCATCGAACATGCGGCGGTGCCGGCGAATGCGGCGGAGACCGGCGTGCCGGTTGAAACGATTCCTGTCACCAGAACCGGCGTCGCCGATCTGCAATGGTTGCGCGACCGGCTGAAAGACTATGACGCCAAGCGAGATGGCGGGTTCCTCGTCTGCCTGATGTTCGCCAATAACGAGACCGGCGTCATCCAGCCGGTAAAAGAAGCCGCTGACATCACGCATGACAAAGGTGGGCTGATCTTCGTCGATGCGGCGCAGGCGGTCGGCAAGATTCCGGTCAATTTCGTCATGGCGGGCGCCGATCTGATGGCCGTCACGGCGCACAAATTCGGCGGGCCGATCGGCGTTGGCGCGTTGATCGCGGGACCGAACCTGCCGCTCGCCCCGATCATGCGCGGCGGCGGGCATGAATCGAACCGGCGCGCTGGCACGCACAATGGGCC
>JBGSVH010000054.1:0-19431 GCA_041753055.1 Parvularculaceae bacterium | reverse complement strand
GCGCCGCGGCGCGGCGGATTTGCGGCGGCGTCAGTTTCGGCGTTTCAACCGCCATGCGCGCCGGCAAGGCTTCGGCGGGAAGCGCGTCAAAGCCGACAATGCGGGCGATTTCCTCGACAAGATCGGCCTTGCCGTCAATGTCCGGCCGCCAAGACGGAACATCGACCAGCCAGGGATCAGCGCGCGAGACCTTGAATCCGAGCGCGGTCAGAATTGCTTCTGATTTTTCCGGCGGCACATCAATGCCGGTCAGGCGCTTCACTTCCGATGCCGCAAAGGCGACGACCTTGTCAAAATTCGGCTTTTCGCCGGCGACGAGAATATCGCTTGGCGTTCCGCCGCAGGCGTCGAGTACAATCCGCGTCGCCAGCTCTAGGCCCGGGATAATGAACGCAGGATCGACGCCGCGTTCAAAGCGGTGGCGCGCGTCGGAATGAATGCCGGTCTTGCGCCCGGTCCTGGCGGTTCTGAGCGGATCGAAATACGCCGCTTCGATAAAGACGTTGACGGTGTCGTCAGTGCAGCCGGTCGCCTCGCCGCCAATGACGCCGCCAAGCCCAAGGACGCCGTTATCGTCAGCGATCACCGTCATCGTCTCGTCGACGTCATAAGACTTGTTATCAAGCGCCAGAAAACTTTCGCCCTTGCGCCCAAGGCGCGCGCGAATTTCACCCTTCAGCTTGTCGGCGTCATAGACGTGCAAAGGGCGCGCACGATCATAAGTCAACAGGTTCGTCACATCGACGAGGGTCGAAATCGGTCTGAGGCCAATCGCACGCAACCGGTCGGCGAGCCATTTCGGCGAAGGTCCGTTCCTGACGCCGCGGATAAGGCGGCCGGCGAAGACGGGACACGCGCCTTCCGCGCCCGCCGGAAGATCAAGGCGTATCGCCTGCGAACAGGGAAAATCGCCCCTGACCGGCGCCGCCTTTTTGGTGATCAGCGTGCCAAGACCCGCCGCCGCGAGGTCGCGCGCAACGCCGGCGACACCATTCGTATCCGGACGATTGGGCGTTACTTCAAATTCGATGACGGGGTCATTGGCGCCGAGCCATCCGGCGACCGGATCGCCGACTGCCGCATCCGCCGGCGCCTCGATAATCCCGTCATGATCGTCGCCGAGCATCATCTCGCGCGCCGAACACATCATGCCGAAACTTTCAACGCCGCGAATCTTCGCTTTGGTCAGGGTAACGTCAATGCCGGGCACATAAGCGCCGACCGGCGCATAAGCGATCTTGATGCCCTTCCTCGCATTCGGCGCGCCGCAAACGATCTGCAAGACGCCGTCTTTCGTCGCGACCTTGCAGACCTTGAGCTTGTCGGCTTCCGGATGCTTTTCAGCTTCCAGCACTTCACCGATCGAGAACGCTTTCAATCGTTCCGCCAGATCGTCGACATGCTCGACCTCCAGCCCGACAGCAATCATCGTCGCGACGATCTCACCGAGCGACGCGGTGGTTTCGAGATGCTCTTTGAGCCAGGAGAGGGTGAATTTCATTTTTGCGTCTCAGGATGTTCTAGCTTTGGCACCAAGATGTCAGAACGCGTAGGCCGTACTGTCTTCAGATACGATCTTGATTCCGGGCCCCAATCGAAGAAAAGACCTTCAAACGGGCTGTTCATTGCCCTCGCATCTCTATCATTGATCAATAAGGTTTGAGCAAAAGCTAGCTTTGGCTTTCTTTCTCCTACAACCTCCATAAAGAGTTCGAACTTATACTCGCCTGCTTGGAACTCAAAATTTGCATCCTGAGAAATCAAGAAATGGTGCATCCGATCGACCCCGTTTGGTCCAACCATCAATCCCGCAGCTCGAACCAAGTTCGAGCCTTGGCCATGAACCCAGACCGAAAAACAATGCGAGGACTCGCCTCGTGATAGTTTTACAAAGAGTTGATCAACGCACCGTCCCCGACTCGAAGTTGAGTACAACAAAGTCCTCACTACGATTTTAGCAGCATGCGGAACCTCCCCATCCGGCCCTAAATAGATTTGCGAGGGACGCGTAATTTTCACCGTCCCAAGTCGCAAGTGAGTCAGCCATAACGTGATGCCCGAAATAGTTAGCGCTACAAGCGAGATCGCTATTGGCGCTATCTCTAATGAATTGCCCATTACAGATTGTTCCAATCTGCAGATTGCTCGCTCGACGATTTAATAACAACGATTGAGATGTTTTGTTCGCAAGAAAGGGAGAATTCCACGGGTATATCCAGTTATAAGGTTTCAACGACGCGCGTCAGCGCTGCCTTGACCGTTTTCGCCGCTTCATCGAGCGCCGGGTTGCCGACGCGCCCGAGCGAGGCGACCGGGTCGACGGCGGCGACCTCGACGCCATCATCCGTCTGCTGAACGATGACGTTGCAAGGGAGCAGAACGCCGATCTTGTCCTCGACCGACAAGGCGCCATGCGCCATTTTGGGGTTGCAGGCGCCGAGAATGCGATAGGGCCGGAAATCGATCTCGATTTTTTTCTTCAGCGTCGCCGCGACATCGATGTCGGTAAGGACGCCGAAGCCTTCTTTCTTCAGCGCTTCCGTGACGCGCGCGATCGCCTCGTCAAACGAGCCTGAAACGGTTTTTGCGATGTAATAGGTCATGACGACTCCTTAACGCGACAGGCCCGTCGCCAGATTTGGCATATCAAGCGGATCAAATCCGTAATGCTCCAGCCATCTTGCGTCCGCCGCGAAGAAATCGCGCAAGTCCGGAATGCCGTATTTCAGCATGGCGAGGCGATCGATACCCATGCCGAAGGCAAAACCCTGATATTCATCCGGATCGAGCCCGCAATTCCGCAGGACATTCGGATGCACCATGCCGGAGCCGAGGATTTCCATCCACTTCTCGCCCTGGCCGATGCGGATTTCATTACCGACGCGCTCATAGCCGATATCCATTTCCGCCGACGGTTCGGTGAACGGAAAGAAATGCGGGCGAAAGCGCGTCTTGACGCTGTCGACTTCGAAATACGCCTTGCAAAAGGCTTCAAGCGTTCCCTTCAAGTGGCCCATATGCGTCTGGCGGTCGATGACGAGGCCTTCGACCTGATGAAACATCGGGGTGTGGGTCTGGTCTGAATCGCAACGGAAAGTCCGGCCCGGAATGATGATGCGGATCGGCGGCTTTTGCGTCATCATCGTGCGGATCTGCACCGGCGAGGTGTGCGTCCGCAGCAACATGCGCGAGCCGTCTTCCTTTTCGTTGAAGAAAAACGTGTCGTGCATTTCGCGCGCCGGATGGTCGGGCGGAAAATTCAGCGCGGTGAAATTGTGAAAATCGTCTTCGATGTCCGGCCCTTCGGCGACGTCAAAGCCCATCGCGGAGAAGATTGCGACGATTTCTTCCATCGCCTGCGTCACCGGGTGGATGCGCCCGTTCGGCAAGGGCGCGATCGGCAGCGTTATGTCGACTTTCTCTGTCGCAAGCCGTTCGTCGAGCGCAGCGTTTTCAAGCATCTGCTTCTTGGCGTCGATCGCCGAAGCGATCCTGTCTTTGAGGACGTTGAGCGCGGCGCCCGCGGCCTTGCGTTCATCGGCGCCCATCTTGCCGAGCAGCTTCATGCGCTCGGATATGACGCCTTTCTTGCCAAGCGCGCCGACGCGCACGTCTTCAAGCGCCGAGGTCGATGCAGCGGCGGCGATTTTGGCGAGTGTTTCGCGTTCTATGGCTTCAATGTCGGACATCGCGTCCGTTCTCCAATGCAAAAGAAAAAGCGTCACCTTGTGGGTGACGCTTTTCGAAATTTCATCCGTAAACGTCACCCGGTTCGTTAAAGGCGTTCGCCGGGCGATGAGAAAAGATATTACGCGGCGAGCGCGTGCTTAGCCTTTTCCGCCAGGGCCTTGAACGCCTCGGGCTCTTTCACGGCGAGATCGGCGAGAACCTTGCGGTCAACTTCGATACCGGCTTTCGAGAGCCCGTCGATAAATCGGGCGTAGGTGAGCCCGAGTTCGCGGGTCGCGGCGTTGATGCGCTGGATCCACAAGGAGCGGAAATTGCGCTTCTTGGCTCTGCGGTCGCGATAAGCGTACTGGCCGGCTTTCTCGACGGCCTGACGCGCAACGCGGATCGTGTTCTTGCGGCGGCCGAAATAGCCTTTCGCCGCTTTCGTGACTTTCTTGTGCTTGGCGTGGGACGTAACGCCCCGTTTGACACGTGACATGGTTCGTCCTCCTAGCGGTTATACGGCATGTATTTCTTGACGATCTTCGCATCGGCGTCAGAAAGGCAGCTCGTGCCGCGGTTCTGGCGAATATATTTCGCATTGTGCGAGATCAGTCGGTGCCGTTTGCCCGCAGGGCCGGCCTTGACCTTGCCGGAGGCGGTCATCTTGAAGCGCTTTTTGGCGCCTGATTTGGTCTTCATTTTGGGCATTTTGCGGTTCCTTGGGTGGCCCCCAATTCACTGAGAACGGGGGCGTGCATATTTGACCGCCAAGGCATGCCTTTGGGCCCGGCGGCCGGTCAGAAGCGGCGGGTTATAGCCGACAAAGGCCGGTGCGCAAGGCCAAAAGCGCAGGTTTCACGCCGCATCGTGGAAAATCACGCCGAGGGTCACGCGGCGCCCTCCCGAAACCGTCGCCACCCCGTGACGCATCGTCGCCCGATAGGTTCCCCGGACGCCTTTAACCGGGCGCTGGCTGACCGCAAAGGCGACGGCGTCGCCCTTTTCAAGGCCGACCACATGGGCGCGCGACTGCATTCGCGGCCGCTGCTCGGTCAGGATGAATTCGCCGCCTTCGAAGTCCTTTCGCGGTGCGGCGAGAAGGATGGCGACCTGGACAGGGAATATTTCGCCTCCGTAAAGATCCTGATGCAACCTGTTATAATCTCCCGGACCATACGAAAGTAGCAATGGCGTCGGTCGGGACTGGCCGGCCGCCGCGCAGAGCGCCCGGTAGGATGCGTGGTCAGGCGGAAATTCACCTCCGCCGCCGAGATCCAACCGCCAGCGCGACGCCAGCGGCGCGAGGCGGCCGTAAAGAAGGCGGCGCAAGTCCGAGACCAGCGGCGGCAGGGGGTCGGCGAAATACTTGTACTCACCGGCGCCGAAGCCGTGCCCGCCCATGATCACGGTCGAGCGAAACCCCATCGGGTCGCCATAGGCGTCGGCAAGACCTGCGCAGTCGGCGTCATCGAGCAGCCGGCCGAGGCGCGCAAAGCCGCTGGCGTCAAGCGAGGCCTCGATCATTTCCCAGTCGAGCGCCGAAATCCGGTCCGCAAGACCCGCGGCGACAAGCCGATCGGGCCGGCACCGCTTGCATGGCCGCAATCCAGCCCGCTCGGCCTCGTTGCGGGTTGCGACGAAGAAGACATTCTTGCGCTGTGGGCGTCCGGCGCAGGAGGGGCGGCAGTAGACGCCAGTCGTGCGAACGCAACAATAAAAGCGCCCATCCGCATCCGGGTCTCGCCGCTCTACGGCCGCCCAGCGCGGATCTTCGGGTTGCGCCGCATCAAGCATTCTCGGTCTCCCTGTCGAACTGACGGCATCCTAGGCGTCAACAAGATGGCGCGCCGCCCGATTCCTGCGATTTTCCGTTGCGGCGACAATGCGACGAACCGGTTGTCTCGCGCGGCGGATGCGGGGCCCTACTCGCGATTGTGTCATGTGCAGATCGGTCCTTTATGAGTTAGGATCAGCAAAAATACGGTCGCATCGCGACCGAGAAGCGGCGAGGGACAGATTTGATGGTTCGAGTATTCGCACTACTGGTGACGTTATTGATATCGCCAGCAGTAACGCCTCACGCCGCCGCCGCGCCGATTGCAGTTATTCCGTACCATTTCGATTACGACGGATCGATGACCGTGAGCGCTACGGTCAATGGGCGCGGTCCTTATGACTTCGTCATTGACACCGGCGCCACCATGTCGATCGCCTTTCAAAATCTTGCAGCGCTTGAGGGCTTCATGCCGACCGGCGCGCCGCCGCGACGCGTACTCGGCATTTCCGGATCGGCGGAGCTTGACACATACAGGCTTGGCGATATTGCACTCGGCGCGGCGGCATTGAAGGATCACGTCGGCGTCATCATTCCCGACTGGTCGCCGCCGCGCAAAACCCCCGCCGGTATTATCGGCATCGATTTCCTCCGCCAATATGCGGTTGTCTTTGATGTCAGTGAACGGACCATCAGCCTTTATCCGCACGGCGGAATACCTGCGGACCGGACACGCAAATGGCGGTCGGTCAAGCTGCGCGCCAATACTTTCGCGGCGGCGGCGGGCGCCCTTTATACAACCAGGGGCCAGATCAGCCGATCGCCAGCTACCTTCATCATTGATCTTGGGTCGGCCACGACCATGATCAATTACCGCGCCGCTGAAGCAATGTTTTCAAAAGTGGTGCTGACCGACCTCGACCAAGGGTTCACCACCGGCAGCCGCCTCAAGGACATCTTCGACGACCGTACGCGCACCCGAACAGCGCTGCTGGACCGTATCCATGTTGGGCGCACGACCTGGCGTAACGTCGCCGTATGGGTGAAGAATGCGCCGATCTTCGATGAGATCGGCGTACAGCAGCAGCCGTTCGGCTTACTTGGCGCCGACCTCATCGCCGCGCAGGACTTCGCCCTGGATTTTGAAGAGAACCTTCTTTATCTCGACAAACCGCCGAGGCAACGGCGCAATTAGACGGCTATTCAGCGCTGCGGAAATATGGCTCGACGACGCCCTTGACCTTGATGGTCAGCGGATTGCCCTTGCGATCAAGGGTCTTGCCGACCGAAACGCGGACCCAGCCTTCCGACACGCAGTATTCCTCGACATTGGTTCGCTCTTCGCCATTGAAGCGAATGCCGACATCACGCGCCAGGATGTCCTGATCGAAATGCGGGCTCTTCGGATTGACGCTGAGGCGGTCGGGCGGTGTTGCCCGTGGCGTAGATTGGGGCGTATCGGTCATCTTCTCTGCTCTTGGACTGCGGATGGCGCACACTCGCCAAATTGCCGCCAGCGTCAAGGGTCTATTGTAACAAGCGCCCAGGCTTGGAAGCGCGTTCGCCGACATCATCGCCGTCGGCGGCGACCCGGCCAGCGATATCAACGAACTCCTCGATTTTGATTTCGTGATGAAGGAGGGCGTCGTCTTTAAGCGGGATTAACAGTCTATTTACACGCAAGACGACCGTCGCCCTTACCGCGATCTTAACCAGACTGCGCGAGTTTCAATCCTGAACCATTATCAGGGGAGGCTCGCCCTCAATGCCGAACGAAAAGATTGAAACGCTGATCCGCAGCGTCGGCGCCGACGGTCATGTCAGCGCCGATGACGTCATTTTTCTCCGCAAGAATGTCTTTGCGGACGGCGTCGTCAGCCGCGCCGAACTCGCCGCGCTGTTTGCGCTCGCCGAGAAAGCGCCGCAGGGCGACAAGGAATGGCCGGATTATTTCGCCGAAGCGGCCGCTGACTTCTTCCTGCGCGAAGAAGAGCCCAACGGCTATCTGACGGAAAGCGAGTTCGAGCATATTGAGGCGTTCGTCACCAGGGACGGCGCCAAGGCAAGCACGATCGAACTTGGGCTTCTGGTCGCGCTGATGGAAAAGGCGACGGCGACGCCGCCGGCGATGGCGGAGTTCACCGCCGACCAGTTCCGCCGCGTGATTGCCGGGCGCAAGGGGGCTCCGCGCATTTCCCGCGCCGACGCCGACCTCTTGCGCCGTTATTTTTATGCCTCCGCCGGCGACGGATCGATTGCGATCACCAGGGAGGAGGCCGAACTCCTGTTCGATCTGCATGAGATGACCGCGGCGGCCGACAACGACCCTGCATGGTCTGACCTTTTCATCAAGGGCGTAGCCGCGCATCTGATGGCGCATGTCGGCTATCGTCCCTTGCCGCGCGAGGAAGCGCTTCGCCTCCATGACTGGGTCAAGGATCAAACCGTCAATCCGGCCGGGTTCTTTGGCCGCATGTTTTCCGGCGGCCTCTCCGGCATTCGCGAAGCCTATGGCCAGAAACAATCCGCCGCCGGACGAAAGAACGACGAAGACTCGATTGCCGCCGCCATCGCCGAACGGGTGACGGCGCAGGAAGCCGACTGGCTCGCCGAGCGCATCGGCAAAAATGGCAAGTTCGACGACATCGAAAAGGCGCTGCTTCATTATATGCAGGAACTGGGCGCCGATCTTCCGCCGAAACTCTCGGCGCTGGTGGCGAAGGCGGCCTAAACCGAGCCGCTTCCGGTCGGTCAGCTCGACGCCTGCCCCTCGCTGAAATGCCCGATGAAGGCGGTAATCACATCCGCCCAGCGGCTGATATTGCGCGTGATGTTTTCCATCGAGACGCCGCCATCGAGTTCGATGACATAATCGACGCCAACCTGATTGCGGCCGGGAATGACATAGGCGCGGCCGAATACCTGGCTGTCGTTGAACCGATTGACGACTTCAAAGTCATTGGCGGTCGCGCCGCGGCCAAGTTCAAAATTTGCAAAGAAGACCAAGGTTGAGCACGCCTTCGGCGCGCCGCTGCAATCAAGCGCCCTCACCCAATATTGCACCGCGCCCGCCTGCACATGGGCGACCGGGGCCTTGGTCCTGGCGTCCTCGATCATCTCGGCGGCAAGGCCGGCGTCGGTCAGGATCGTCCCCAGCTCCGCGCCCGTCACCGCACTCTTCGTTTCGGCGAAAGCGGACCCGGCGGACATCAGCGCCGCCGCCGCGATTGCGGCCAGAATTCGAACCATAATCATGCCCCTTGCATCCCCGGCCTGAATACTGCGGCAATCGGCGCAGGCTTGGCAATCACGTTCTGAGGCCGAAGGGTGATCCGTCCGGCGTCCCTTTGCGTTGACAGAGGGAGCGGCGCGCCTATTGTCCGGCGCACTCGATCCTGTCTTGCAATTATCAAGGGAATTCCATGACTTCGGACCCTGCGCCGGCCAAGTCGCTGAGCCGCCCGCTGTCGCCGCATCTGCAGATCTGGCGCTGGACGCCTACCATGGCGGCGTCAATCACCCACCGCGCCACCGGCGTTGCGCTTTATGCCGGCACCATCCTTCTTGCCCTATGGGCGGTCGCCGCTGCGCAGGGCGCTGCGTTTTACCAGCCAGTCGGCGCGTTCCTCGCTTCGCCGCTCGGCGTCCTCATCCTCTTTGGGTATGTCTGGGCGTTGTTGTTTCATACCTTCAACGGGCTTCGGCATCTCTACTGGGACATGGGGCGCGGTCTTGACGTGAAGACCGCGGCGATGACGGCGTGGTTTACTTACGCCGCCTCGATCATTGTAGCGATCGTCGTCGTCGCCGCCGGCGTCGCCGCCCGCACATAGCCGGACAGGAGATTATGAAACATAAAGGCACCGCTACTTTTGTCGCGCAGCGCGCCAGCGCCGTTTTGCTCCTGCCGCTGATGATCTGGTTTCTGGCTGGCGCCGTTGCGCACGCCGGCGCCTCCTACGAGGAAATGCGCGCCTGGCTGTCGTCGCCGCTCAATGCAGGCTTTCTAGGCCTTCTGATTGTTATCGGCGCCTTTCACATGCGCATCGGCCTCAACGAGATCATCGACGATTATATCGGCAGCGGCGCCAGAGGCGTTTGCAAACTTCTGAATCTATTCGCCTGCCTTGGCGCCGCCGCGCTCGGCGTCTGGTCGCTTTACGTCCTTTCCGTTTGAGATTTAACCAACATGACTTCTGCATATGAAATCATCGATCATGACTATGATGTCGTCGTTGTCGGCGCCGGCGGCTCCGGCCTTCGGGCAACGCTTGGCGCGGCGCAGTCCGGGCTGAAGACCGCCTGCGTCACCAAGGTCTTTCCGACGCGCTCGCACACGGTTGCCGCGCAAGGCGGCATTTCCGCCTCGCTCGGCAATATGAGCCCCGATGACTGGCGCTGGCACATGTACGACACGGTCAAAGGATCCGACTGGCTCGGCGACCAGGATGCGATCGAATATCTCTGCAAGAACGCGCCGGCGGCCGTCTACGAGCTTGAACATTGGGGCGTTCACTTCAGTCGCACCGATGACGGCAAGATCTATCAGCGCGCCTTTGGCGGCATGACGAAGAATTACGGCGAAGGCCCGATCCAGCGCACCTGCGCGGCCGCCGATCGCACCGGCCACGCCATGCTGCACACGCTGTACGGCCAGTCGGTCAAACAGAACGCCAAATTCTTCATCGAGTATTTTGCGCTCGATCTCATCATGGACGATGAGGGCGCATGCCGCGGCCTGATGGCGTGGCGGCTCGACGACGGATCGATCCACCGCTTCAACGCCAAAATGGTGATCGTCGCAACCGGCGGTTATGGCCGCGTCTATTTCACCTGCACGTCGGCGCATACCTGCACCGGCGACGGCAACGCCATGATCTTGCGCGCCGGGCTTCCCTTGCAGGACATGGAATTCGTGCAGTTTCATCCGACCGGCATTTACGGCGCCGGCATGCTGATCACCGAAGGCGCGCGCGGCGAAGGCGGCTATCTCACCAATTCCGAAGGCGAGCGCTTCATGGAGCGTTACGCCCCCTCGGCGAAGGACCTCGCCAGCCGCGACGTCGTTTCCAGGGCCATGACTATCGAGATCCGCGAGGGACGGGGCGTCGGTCCGCACAAGGATCATATCCATTTGAACCTCAACCACCTCGATCCGAAGATCCTGCACGAACGCCTCCCCGGCATTTCGGATTCGGCGAAGATCTTCTCCGGCGTCGACGTGACGAAAGAACCGATCCCGGTATCGCCGACGGTGCACTACAATATGGGCGGCATACCGACGAACTATCACGGCGAGGTCGTCACCAAGCGCGGCGATGACGCTGACGCTGTCGTTCCCGGCCTGATGGCGATCGGCGAAGCGGCGTGCGTTTCGGTCCACGGCGCCAACCGCCTCGGCTCAAATTCTCTGATCGACCTTGTCGTCTTCGGCAGGGCCGCCGGCCTTCGCTGCGGTGACGTCGTCAAGGTGGGCGAAGCAGCAAGACCGTTACAAAAAGGCGCGGGCGACGACGCGCTGGCGCGGCTCGACCGCTTCCGTTACGCGAAAGGCGGAACGCCGACCGCGAAACTGCGCGCCAAAATGCAAAAGATCATGCAGACAAACTGCGCCGTCTTCCGCACCGGCGAGGTGCTTGAAGAAGGACGGACGCTGATCCGCGAGGTCTACGACGCCATGCCGGATATCGGCGTCACCGACCGCACCATGGTCTGGAACACCGATCTCGTCGAGACGCTGGAATTCGACAATCTGATCGCGCAGGCGGTCGTCACCATGGAATCAGCAGCGAACCGCAAGGAAAGCCGCGGCGCCCATGCGAGAGAAGATTTCCCCGACCGCGACGACGCCAACTGGATGAAGCACACCGCCGCGTGGTTTTCAAACGGAAAGGCGACCATCGATTACCGCCCCGTCCATGATTATACGTTGACGGACGAAATCAAGTATATTGAGCCGAAGAAACGTGTTTACTGACAACTGGCGACCGCCGGCGCAATGTTTCGATACAGCGTGCCGAGACTGACGATTCCGGCTGTTTCCGTTCCCAGCAACTTTGCCGTCCTTTCTTGGATGTTTGTGAAGCTCGAGCGCAGTATTGCCGGGAACGGGTCAGTCGGCCTCTGGAATTTTGCCGGGAAGGCGCTTGGCTGGCGGCTCCTTGCTTGGCTTGACCTTGCGTGTTTGTATGCTCTGATCTGATCTCTGGCTGTCGGAGGGGGCGCCGGTGACATTTGGGGAATGGCGAAATCGGATTGCGCGCAATTTCAGCGGCGTCGCGGCTTGGGCGCGCCGGTTCGACCTATTGACGCTTGCTATCCTCTTTGCGCTCGGCGGCCATTTGCTGCTGGTATTCCTGCTCAACACAGCCAGCGCGGCGGGCGCCGACCTCGCCGCGATGGACCCGGATCACACCCGCGTCCCTGCGGCGCAAATCGCGCTCTTCGCCATTCAGGTCGCGTTTGTCGTTTTCGCTCTGGCGAAATCCGGCGTCAGGACCGGCCCGACGCTTGCGGGCGTTGCGGCGCTGATATGGGCGGCGTCGATGCTGATGCTGACGATCGTCACCGCCCAGTGCGATCTCTTCGGAGCCTGCCTTTGAGGGTGCTTAACCAATTGGAAACCGCATCCATGGCGATGTCGGTCGCGCGATAGCGCGAAAGGCGGCGAATGTCCGCAAATCAGATGACACCGATCAGACGGTTTGCCGACGCCGTCAGAACCGGCGCCTATATGGACCGCGACCGTGCGATCGTCGGCGCCGCAATATTCGGGACCGTCTGCGTCATCGGCCTCGTGGCCGTCCTCGTAACATCGGATGGCCTCAAGGACTGGATGGGCAGGCCGCTCGGCACGGACTTCATCGTTCTTTACGCAGGCGGCAAAGTCGCGGTAGCGGACGGGGCAAGCGCGGTTTACGACGTCAATCGGATTTTTGCAGAGCATCAGACAGTCCTGGGCGAAACAGCGCCTGATTGGGGTCCATTTTTTTATCCGCCGCTGTTCATTGTCATCGCGATGGCGCTCTCCAGTCTTCCCTACGCCGCCGCGTGGCTCTCCTGGATGACAGCGACCGGCGGTCTATACGTCGTTGCAACGCGCAAGATCGCCGATTTCCGGTTCAGCTTCGTTCCGATTCTCGCGTTCTCCGCCGTTTTCATGAATTTGATGCAGGGACAGACGGGATTCCTGATCGCCAGCCTTTTCGCTGGCGGGCTGGCCGCGTTATTTTCAGGCCGCGCCTTGCTCGCTGGATGCCTGCTGGGGCTGCTCGCAATCAAACCGCAATTCGGCGTTCTCCTGCCAATCGCGCTTGCAGCTGGCGGATATTGGCGCGCATTCGGTGCGGCCGCTTATTCTGCAGGGCTGACATTGCTCGCGCCTACACTGTTGTTTGGGCCCGAGGTGTGGACGGCGTTTTCGCACAGCGCGCAGATCGCGCGGATTGAAGTTCTTGAAAAAGGCGGGATCGGCTATTTCAAAATTATCAGCGCGTTCGCGCAGGCCCGCATGCTCGGCGCACCTGTAATCGCCGCCTATGTGATCCAAGGCGTCGTCGCCTTCGCCGGCGCGGCCGCCGTCTTCGCCATATGGCGAAGTTCAGCTTCCAACCCGCTGAAGGGTGCGACCCTCATCTTCGCGTCGTTGCTGGCAAGCCCCTATCTCGTTGAATATGACCTTGTAGTTTTGGCGCCGGCGATCGCATTCCTTGTGGCCGAAGCTCGCCAGACCGGATTCAAGGACTATGAAAAAACACTGCTCGTTTTGACATTTCTTGCCCCCGGCGTCACGCGCATGGCGACCGTTGCAACGTCGCTTTCTTTTGGCCTTGCGATTATCTTCGCCCTGATGACGGTAACGGCGATGCGTGTGCGCGGCGACCGCTCATTGCCTATACAAGAGCCACAGAAGTCCGCAACGTAAGTGAGATTCCTGACCCAGATAAAAATCGGCGCCTTTCTCGATCGCGCGCGCGTTCGGCGCATTGCGGTTATTTATCTGCTGGTGACGATTGTCAGTTTTACGGTCTTCCTTGCGACATCCGACGGCTTCAAGGACCGCCTTGGGCGTCCGCTCGGTACGGATTTCATGGCGTTTCATGTCGCCGGCTCGATTGCGCTTGAAGACGGCGGCGCGGCCGCCTACGATTCTGCGAAACAATACGTCGTACACCAATCAATTCTGAAGGAAGAGGCGCCGGCCTATTGGCCGTTCCTTTATCCGCCGGCCTTCCTGTTTGTCGTCATGGCGCTTGCAAGCCTGCCTTATCTCGCGGGCTGGCTGGTCTGGATGGCGGCGACGCTTTGCGCCTATGTCGCCGCCATGCAGAAGATCTCGGCCGGAAAGCTCGCAGCGCTCATCGCGCTCGCCTTTCCCGCCGTTTACGAAAATTTCCTGCACGGCCAGAACGGATTTCTGCTCGCGGCGCTGTTCGCAATCGGGCTCAATTTGTTGTTCGCCGGGCGCGGCGTGCTCGCGGGCCTCGCCTTTGGTTTGATCGCGATCAAGCCGCAATACGGGGTCTTGCTCCCGGTGGCGCTTTGCGCGGCGGGGCAATGGCGCGCCTTTGGCGCCGCGGCGGCGACCGTCGCGTTGATGGCGGTCTTGCCGACCCTTGCCTTCGGCGCTGACGTCTGGCCCGCTTTTCTTAACTCGATGCGCGCGGCGCGCGTCGAAGTCGTCGAGGCGGGCGCGATCGGATTTGAAAAAATCCAGAGCGTGTTTTCGCAGGCGCGGATGCTTGGCGCGCCGGTTGGCGCCGCCTATGCCGCGCAAGGGATCACCAGCATCGCCGCCGCTTTCCTGCTGTTCCGGCTGTGGCGGAGCAAGGCCGCGGACGACGTTAAAGCCGCGGGGCTCATCATCGCCTCGCTTCTCGCCTCGCCCTATGTGGTTGATTATGATCTGGTCATCCTGGCGCCGGCGCTGGCGCTGCTTGTCCGCGATGGCATGGCGCGCGGGTTTGGCGGCTATGAAAAGACAATCATGCTGTTTGCCGCGTTTGCGCCCGTGATCGCCCGTCCGGTGGGCTCGGCTACGCATGTGTCCATGGGTCTTGCCGCGTTACTGGCCTTGTTCGTGATCATATTGCGGCGCGCGCGCTGACTCTTTTTGTTCCGACAGCGCTCTGGCGCGCGAAGGTTGCTCAAGATCTATGAATTAGGGCGTTTTCTGCGATCAACCGGATTCCACTTGATCGGAAAACGCCCTAGCTTGGGGCCGCAAGGAGAGCCCCCAAAATGTCCTATACCTGCTTCACCGTGACGGTCGCCGACAAGATCGCCCATATCCGCTTCAACCGGCCGGAGAAGGCAAATTCAATGATCCCGGAATTCTGGCGCGAGCTGCCTGAAGCGATCGACGCCATCTCCGACGACGCCGAGGCGCGCGTCATCGTGATTTCGTCCGAGGGCAAACATTTCACCGCCGGCATGGACATTTCCGTTTTCATGTCGGGCGACCTCGATGGCGACGCATTAAACGCGCATGTGTCCGCCGAGGCCTTTCGTCACAAGATAAAGACTTTGCAGGAGACCTTTTCCTGCCTCGAACGCGCCCGCCAGCCAGTGCTCGCCGCCATCCAGGGCGGCGCGATCGGCGCCGGCGTTGATCTCGCGACCGCCTGCGACTGCCGCTACGCCTCGGCCGATGCTTTTTTCGCGGTGCAGGAAACCGCGATTGGCATGACCGCCGATGTCGGCACTTTTCCCCGCCTGATGCGGCTGATCCCCGAGGGCTGGGCGCGGCAGATGGCCTATACCGCTGAACGCCTTCCGGCGGCGAAGGCGAAAGAGATCGGCCTCGTCAACGAAGTCTTTCTAACTCATGAAACGCTGCTGGCCGGGGTGATGACGATCGCTCGCCAGATTGCCGCGCATTCGCCGCTCGCGGTCGCCGGCTGCAAGCGGCAGGCAAATTACGCGCGCGATCATTCGACGGCGGACGCACTCGAGTATATCGCTGTGTGGAATGCGGCAATGCTGCGTCCCGACGATATTAAGGAATCCTTTATCGCCCGCGGCGAAAAGCGCGCGCCGCGCTTTGACGGGCTGAAACGCTTGAAAAAATAGGGCTGCGCCGCTTTAAGCTCACAATTTGTGATCGACATTTGCGCGGTTGCATTAACGCGGGCTTCACCCCCTTTTTGTATCCATAGAGGGCCTTGGAGGGCGTTATGGTTGCAGTTATCGACGTCTATTCGATTTCTCTTTTGCTCGTCTCGCTGACGATGTTCGTCGTGCGTTATCTGCGCGAAGAACCGCCGGTGATGCCGTATCTCGTCATCGCCTGCACTTGTGCGGTCGGTAATTTCCTTGGCGAACAGGGCGGCGGTCTCGGCGCGTTCATGCTGTTGATTGCGGCGACGTTCCTTTTCATGGGATGCGTGTTCTACCCGCATTTCCGCGGTCAGCGCCGCGAGAAATCCGACGCCTGAACGCTGACGCCGCATTGGCGCCTTGATACAACATCAGCGAGAGTCTGGCCGCGACCGGAGCCGGCCGGATCCTTATGCTGCGACCGTCTTTCGCAGCCTTGTCCGGCGCTTCCTCTCCATCCTTGCTTTTTCAGGCGCATTCGGTCTGATATATCTCCTCAGCGACTCAGCAGACTAGGCGCGGCTGTTCGGCGCGGTCGCGCTGATGATGGCTGTCACGCGCAATCTGGACTGGTATGGCGCGCGAATGAACGACAGCCGCGCCTGAGGCGTGCAGAAAACGGAGACTGACGGCGATGGTGCAATTGACCCTTCCGAAAAACTCGGTCGTTTCCAAGAAGGGCAAGTCGCACCCGGCGCCGGCTGGCGCCGAAAAGACGGTGACCTTCCGCGTCTACCGCCACGATCCGTCGACGGGCGAGAACCCGCGCCTCGATACCTACGAGATCGATGCGTCCGGCGTTTCGATGGTTCTCGACGGGCTGATCAGGATCAAGAACGAAATTGATCCGACATTGTCATTTCGCCGCTCCTGCCGCGAAGGCGTTTGCGGCTCTTGCGCCATGAACATCAACGGCGCCAATACACTCGCCTGCACCAAGGGCATGGACGAATGCGCTGGCGGCGAAGTGACTGTCTATCCATTGCCGCACCAGCCGGTGATGCGCGATCTCGTCACCGATCTTTCGAATTTTTTCAAGCAGCACGCCTATATCGAGCCATTCCTCAAGGCGGACGCTTCGAACAAGACGGGCGAATTTCTTCAATCTCCTGACGAAAGAAAAAAACTCGACGGGCTTTATGAATGTATTCTCTGCGCCTGCTGTTCGACCTCTTGCCCCTCTTACTGGTGGAATGGCGACAAGAACGGCGAAGAAGAATATCTGGGGCCGGCAGCCTTGCTGCAGTCCTATCGCTGGCTCGCCGACAGCCGCGATGACCACACCAACGACCGGCTCGACAAGCTTGAGGACGAATTCAAGCTCTATCGCTGCCACACCATCATGAATTGCGCGCAGGTCTGCCCGAAGGGGCTGAACCCGGCCAAGGCGATCGCTGAAATCAAGAAGATGATGGTCAACCGGCCGGGGAACTCTTCAGCGATGAAAACCGGCTCGGGCGCCTGACCGCTGACGACGCCGACGATTTCACGCCGCCTTTTCGCCCTGCCACGGGTCAAGATCGCCGGGCATTTCTGGCGACGCATGATCGCCGGCTCCGAAGCGATCGGCGAATAACGCTCCTACCGGCAAACCGTAAAAGAACGCGAGCTCGACATCTTGAATTGCCAGCGCGTCGATATCCGCATCAACAACAGCTTCGGCTAACCGCTGACGCCAAAGGCGTCGAGAATTTCAGCGCTGACCCGCTTCGGTCGGCGCGTTTCAGCGTCAATCAGCACCCAGGTGGATTTGACCGCAGCGGCGGCGCGCGCCGCGCCCGGCTTTCGAATATCGACAAAGCGGTCAAACCTCGGGCCCCCCGCCGGCCCGAGCCAGGTGCGCGCGGCGACGTCATCGCCCGGAAGGATCGGATCGCGATAGTCGATTTCGTGCCGCAAAACGACCCACAGCCATTGGCGCTTCATCGCATCGCTGGCGACAAGGCTCCAGTGACGGACGGCAATTTCCTGCGCCCAGCGCAGATAAACGGCGTTGTTAACATGACCGAGTTCGTCGAAGTCGGCCCGCGACGGGCAAACGACATGCAAAAAGGCTGTCTCAAATGAATTGGCGCCGCGTGCGGTCATCATCGAATTTCCTGTCCCGGCATTCATCATAGCGGCGCGCGGCAAATAATCACGCTTGCGACGCAGCCCCGCAACGCAGGATAAAGTAATGTGCAATTTGCAGCCGGAGACCACAGATCTGTCATGTCGAGCGATGACCTGCAAAAAGGCCCGAGCTTTGCCGACCTCTTCACGCCAAAGCTCGTCACGGTGTTGCGCGAAGGCTATGGCGCAAAGGAACTGCGGGCCGACGCGTTCGCCGGGCTGACCGTTGCAATAGTTGCGCTGTCGATGGCGATTGCGATCGCGTCTGGCGTCGGACCCGAACGCGGCCTTTATGCAGCGATTGTCGGCGGGTTTTTTGTTTCGCTTCTGGGCGGCAGCCGGTTTCAGGTCGGCGGCCCGGCAGGCGCGTTCATTGTGCTCGTCGCCGCAAGCGCCGCCAAGCACGGCGTTGACGGCGTCATTCTTGCGACATTTCTCGCCGGGTTCATGCTGGCGGCGGCCGGATATTTGCGGCTCGGCAGTTATGTCCAGCTTATTCCGTTTCCGGTCACCGTCGGCTTTACCGCCGGCATCGCCGTCATAATTTTTACTAGCCAGATCAAAGATCTCCTTGGGCTGACGATTACCGATCCCGGCCATGGGCCGGTGATTGAGGGACTGTCGCGGGATTTGTCGGCGCTGGGATCGACCAATCCCCATGCGCTTGCAATCGCCCTTGGAACGATCGCCCTCATTCTGGCGATACGAAAATGGCGCCCGCGACTTCCCGCCATTCTCCTTGCCGTTGTCATCGCCGCTGTGGTGACGCGTGCATTCGAATTTCCGGTCGATACAATCGCCAGCCGCTTTGGCGCTATTCCGTCGGGCCTCATCGCGCCACACCTACCGGCGCTTTCGTTGGCCCGCATTGCAGCGGTCACTCCTGACGCTTTCGCTTTCTTTCTGCTGGGCGCGATTGAATCGCTGCTGTCGGCGACGGTCGCCGATTCGATGACTGGCCGGCGCCATCGCGCCAATTGCGAACTGACGGCGCAAGGCGCCGCCAATATCGCTTCGGCCCTGTTCGGCGGCATGGTCGTCACCGGCACGATCGCGCGCACCGCAACCAATGTCCGCGCGGGCGCCCACGGCCCTGTCGCCGGCATGCTGCATTCGGTTTTCCTGCTGACGTTTATGATCGCCGCCGCTCCGCTTGCAGGCTATGCGCCGCTCGCCTCGCTCGCTGGAGTTCTTGCCGTCATCGCCTGGAACATGGTCGAAAAGGAAGCGTTCCTCGCCCTCCTTCGCGGGTCGAGGGGCGACGCGGCGGCGCTTGTTGCAACTTTTCTGCTGACAATATTCCGTAGTCTGACGGAAGCGATCGCGGCGGGCGTTGCAATCGGCGCGATCGCCTTCATCCACCGCATGGCGAGCGCGGCGCAGATCACCATGGCGACACCATTGATCCGGCGCGACGCCGCCGACGGGGCGCCTGCAACCCGCGAGGCCTACGACCCCGCTGCTGACGCTGGCGCGGGCGGAACCGTCGCGATCTACCGCATTACCGGCGCGCTGTTTTTTGGATCGGCCGCCAGTCTCGGCCTTGCGCTCGACCGCATCCTGGCGGGCGAGAAGACTTTCATCCTCGATTTTGCTGACTCCGCCTTTGTCGACAGTTCCGGGGCGCAGGCGATTCGCAGCTTCATCGACAAGGCGCGCCGCCAGAATGTCGAGATCATCATCACCGCCGCCGCCGACCCGGTCCGGCGTGAATTGGAACGCGCCGGCATATCGGCCCCGCGCGTGCGCTTCGCCGCGTCGATCGGGGCGGCTAC
>JBGSVH010000053.1:0-7031 GCA_041753055.1 Parvularculaceae bacterium | reverse complement strand
CGAGCGCACCGGCGAAGCGGGACGCGCGCGGCCGGACGGCCTGCTTTACTGGATCCACGGGGCGAGCGTCGGCGAATCGCTTTCCGTGCTGCCGCTGGTTGAACGATTGAAAGCCGAAAACCCGGAGCTCAACGTGCTGGTGACAACGGGCACCGTGACGTCGGCGAAACTGATGGCCGAGCGGCTGCCGCAAGGCGCGATCCATCAATTCATACCGGTTGATCACCCGCGCTTCGTCAAAGGATTTCTAGATCATTGGCGCCCCGACGGCGCGATATTCGTCGAATCGGAATTATGGCCAAATCTTTTGATCGAGACGCGTCAGCGCGCCAAATTCATGGCGCTCGTCAACGGACGCATCTCGCCAAAATCATTCGAAGACTGGAAATCGAAGCCGCAATCAATTCGCTACCTGCTGTCGCAATTTGACCTTGTGATTGCGCAGGATCGTCAGAATGCAGAGCGGCTGACAACGCTGTCGGGCCGGGACGTTGGCTCATTCGGCAACCTCAAGAACGCTGCGCCGCCGCTCCCTGGCGACGTCAGGGAAGAAGCGCGCATACTTTCTAACATTGGCGGGCGGCCATTCTGGCTGGCGGCGTCAACGCATCCCGGCGAGGAGGAATCGATTTTCGCCGCCCACAAAACCCTGAAGACGGAAATTCCAAACATTCTCACCTTGCTGGCTCCGCGCCATCCCGAACGCGGCGAGGAAATCGCAGCGCTTGCCGCCGCCAGCGGCGTGACCGGCCGCCGCCGCGCCAAAGGCCAGACGATTGATCGCGATACGGATATTTATGTCGCCGATACGCTCGGCGAACTGGGAATATTTTATCGGCTTTCCAACGCCGCTTTTGTCGGCGGCAGCCTGGTCGAAAAAGGCGGCCACAACCCGCTTGAACCGGCGCGACTTGCCTGCGCCATTCTGCATGGCCCGCACATTTTTAACTTTGTTGAGACTTACGCCGATATTCGCGGCGCTGGCGGCGCCGCCCTTGTCCGGAATGACCGCGACCTTGCGGCGGCTGTCAAACGGCTTCTCGCGGACGAAAAGACCCGCCTCGCCATGGCTGATGCGGCCCGCACGGCCGCGCTCGCAAGTGCAGAACGCGTGCTCTCCGATGTTGTCGGCGCCCTCAACACGCGCATTGCCGCACAATGAAGGAACCCTGGTTCTGGCGCGACACCGGGATTGCCGCACGCGCCGCCGCCGGGGTTTTGACCCCTGCGGCGTTTGTCTATGATTGCGGACAGCGCCTGCGGATCGCAATGACAACGCCCGTCAGCGTCGGCGCGCCTGTCATCTGCGTTGGCAATGCAACCCTTGGCGGCGTCGGCAAGACGCCGTTTGCGTTGGCGTTGCAACGGCTCCTGAAAGATCGCGGCGTTAACGCAGCCTTCCTGTCGCGCGGCTATGGCGGCTCGTTGCAAGGGCCAGTTCTTGTCACTGCGCGGCATTGCGCGGCCGAAGTCGGCGACGAACCGATCCTCCTCGCCGCAGCCGCTTCCACCTGGATTGCAAAGGACCGCGTCGCCGGCGCGCGCGCTGCGGTGACGGCCGGCGCCGACGCCATCATCATGGATGACGGATTTCAAAATCAGGGGTTGAGAAAGGATTTTTCGTTTCTGCTGGTCAGCGCCGCCGACGCCGTTGGCAATGCGTCCGTCTTTCCCGCCGGACCGCTGCGGGAGCCGATGGCGCGCGCGCTCGCACGCGCCAATGCGGTCGTGATCATTGGCGACGGGTCGCCAGCGCTTGACCTCAATACGCGCCCGGTCTTTCGCGTCAGAACCGGAATTCAACCGACGATCGCGCCGCAAAAAGCTGTCGCATTCTGCGGTATTGGTCGCCCCGAGCGGTTCTTCAACAGTCTGGAAGAACACGGATTCGGGCTCGAGAGCGCGATTGCGTTTCCGGATCATCACGCTTTTTCCGCAACGGAACTGGCCGCACTTCACAAAAAATCAAAGAATGCCGGCGCCGCGCTGATCACCACGGAAAAAGACCTGGTGCGCCTCGCCCCGGATCAGCGCATCGGGATCGCCGTTGCAAAACTCAAAATGACGATTGACGACCCCGATGGACTCTCGGACCTGGTTATGCAGAAAGTCGGGCGGGTGTCATGACCGACGCCGGCAACAATGAAATTGCCCTGCCCGAAGCGCGGTGCAACCGGCCGGTGACGCTTGCTCACCGCGCCGAATTTGCGATGGCGGCGGCGCTCGGCTTCTTCTTTCGCCTCGTCGGCGTCGATGCCGCATCCTTCATCGCCGGCAAGTTTACGCGCGCCGCCGGTCCGCTGATTTTACCGATTACCAATCGCGCCCGCACCAATCTCGCCATCGCCTTTCCCGATTGGCCGCGCGATAAAGTCGAGACGACGATTCGCGACGTCTGGGAAAACCTTGGCCGGACGACCGCCGAGTTTGCGCATCTGGCGAAATTTGCACCGGATACGGACAACCCGCGCATGAAGATTGTCGGGCGCGAAAAAATTGAAGTAATCGCAAAAGGTGATAACCCCGTCATCTTTGTCTCCGGCCATTTCGCCAATTGGGAAGTCGGTTCCATCGTCCTGCATGCGCTCGGCGTCGATTACGGCGTCATCTATCGCGCCGCGAATAATCCGCTGATCGACGGCCTCATCATCAAGGAACGCGCGCGCGTGATGTCGCGACGGCAAATTCCAAAAGGAAAACGCGGCGGCCGCGACATGATCGGGGCGTTGAAGGCCGGCGCATCGCTCGCCATGCTTGTCGACCAGAAACTGACAAGCGGCGGCATCCCCTCGCCGTTCTTTGGCAAGGAGGCGATGACAGCGCCCGCAGCCGCGCGCCTTGCGCTGAAATATCGGGCGCCGGTCATTCCCATAGAGATTGAACGCCTGAAGGGCGCGCGCTTTCGCGTGACTGCGCATGATGCAATCGCGTTTACGCCATCTGAAGACATCAACGCCGACACGCAGCGCCTGACCGACGCCATCAACCTCGAAATCGAAAAACTGATCCGCCAGCGCCCCGGCCAGTGGTTGTGGCTGCATCGGCGATGGCCCAAGGAAGTCTATATTGCCCCACCTTGAAACCGGCGGTAGGCGCCAGGGATTAGCTGCCGTAAAATTCGCTGGCGTTTCCGGTGGAAGTCACGTGTACTCAATGCCGTGAATCGGCGTTACAACACAGCGTTGCTTGGCCCTTCGCCAAGTCCAGACATTCGGAGATCTTCTCATGAAACCGGACACGCACGAAATCGCGCCTGATATTTTTCGGTTCTCGACCTTTGTTCCGGAAGTGACGCCAAACGGGTTCACCTTCAACCAGTTTCTTGTTCGCGGCGAGGAGCCGATGCTGTTTCATTGCGGCCCAAAGGCGATGTTCCCGATCGTCTCTGACGCCGTGCGGCGCGTTGTTGACCTCGATCGGGTGCGCTGGATCAGTTTCGGGCATGTGGAATCGGACGAATGCGGCTCGATGAATGAGTGGCTTAGCGCCGCGCCGCATGCACAGATCGTTCACGGACAAATAGCCTGCGACGTGTCGCTGAACGATCTCGCCGACCGGACGCCGCGCGCACTCGCTGACGGCGAGACAATCGATCTGGGCGGCAAGCGCATCCGCTTCCTTTATACGCCGCACGTTCCCCATGGCTGGGAAGCGGGCGTTTTTTTCGAGGAAACCGGCGGCACGCTGTTGTGCGGCGATCTGTTCACCCACGCCGGAAAAGGGCCGCCGATCACTGAGGAAGACGTTGTCGGCCCCGCCTTGGCGGCCGAACAGATGTTTCACTCAATGTCGATGGCGCCGAATACGCGCGAGGTCCTCGATCGCCTCGCCGGCCTCAAGCCGCGCACATTGGCGATCATGCATGGATCTTCATTCCGCGGCGATTGCGCCAAAGCGCTTGGGGATCTGGCGACGGGACTTGGCGTCTAAATTCGTGTCTTGGCGGCGGCGCCTAGCGATCTTGCTCGGCCTGACTATCGCACTCACCCATGGACGCGATGCTGACGCCGGCGCCGGCCGCTGAACAGGCATTGCCATAGGATTTGCCGTCACAGCCGCAAACCGGCCGGTAGTCCATCGTGCAGACTTGCGGCTTTTTCGTGCAGATTCCGGCAACATCGGCGATGCGTTTGCATTCGCCTTGACTGATTGCGCAATAATCGTCCTCGTTGAGGCACTGAAATCCGGCGATGCCGCCGCACATGCCGCCGGTTTCGCCATGCGGAATGCCGACGGACGACTCGCCCGGCAGCGGCGCATCTGCCGATGTTGCGGCTGGCGCTGCACAAGCGGCGAGGAAAAGCGCCAAGGCAATCACAAAGACGCGCATCAATCGTCACCCTGCTTCATTTGCGCTTGCATATAGAGCGGCTCGCCAAGCTTGCCGATCAGATCAAGCTGCGTTTCCAGATGATCGATATGGTCCTCTTCCGATTCAAGAATGCGAACCAGGATGGCGCGGCTGACATAGTCCTTGACGGTTTCGAAATACGCGATCGCCTCCTTGTAGAGCGGATGCGCGCGATGTTCGGCTTTCAGATCGCATTCAAGGCATTCCTTGACCGTCTCGCCGATATAGACCTTGTCGAGATCCTGGAGATTGGGGAGCCCTTCAAGAAAAAGGATGCGCTCGACCAGTTCGTCCGCATGCTTCATCTCGTCGATGGACTCGTCATATTCAACCTTGGCGAGACGCGCCAGACCCCAGTTCTTGAACATGCGCGCATGCAGAAAATACTGATTGACCGTCGTCAGTTCGAGTTTCAGCGCCTTGTTGAGATAGTCGATGACTTTCGGATCGCCCTTCACGCGATTGTCTCCTTCGATGCGTTCCGCGACCATAGTTCGCTCGCCTGTTGCGGCAAGCGCAAAGGGTGCAATCGATTGTCACTTGCGATATTCAACAGGCCGCAACCCTATTCGGCGGCGAGACTCAAGGCTGGCGACGGGGAACGCGCGGCGTCAATCAACTCAGCGACATCGGGAAGGCATTTGCCGCATTGCGGGCGCGCGGCGCAGCGCCGGAACACCTCGCCGACGCTCTTTGCGTCTTTCGCGGCGGCCGCGAGCTGACGGTCTTTCAGCGCATTGCAGATGCAGACGTACATCAATCACCCGAATCCCGGACTTTGCGCCCGGTCCCGACGAATTTATGCAATTAAGAATGATTGTCAATTGCGAAAGGGTTAACCGCCCGCCGAATCCGCGGCCTTTTCCTGCGGCATCTCGCCCGCGACCAGCTGCGGATCGACCAGGGTCCCCATCCATTTGAGGCTCCAGTGCATATGGGGGCCGGTCGCCCGGCCAGTCGCGCCGACAGCCCCGAGAGTCTGGCCCTTTTCGACATGGTCGCCCGGTTTCACGTCGAGCCTCGACATGTGCATGAAAGCGCTTTCGAGCCACTGGCCGTGGTCGATGAAGACGAGACCGCCCTCGAAATACATGTCCGGCTCGGCAAGACGGACAATTCCCGCCGCCGGCGCCTTGATCGGGGTTCCGGCCGGCGCGGCGACGTCGACGCCGGAATGGGGCGTCTTGGCCTCGCCGTTGAGGATGCGCTGCGACCCGAAAAAGCCGCTAATCCGCCCCGTCACCGGCCACGAAAAGCCGGCCGCCCAGAAGGGCGAGGCGTCCGTTACCGCCCGCGCCGCCATCTTCTTTTCCTTGTCGACGCCGATCTTCGCGAGCTGTTCCTTGGTGAAGCCCGAGACCTTCGACTGGTCGACGCCGTCGATCCGTTCCACCTTGAAGTCGCGGTCGGCGATTTCAAGAGCGCGGCGAACCACCGAACCGTCGACATGGGTGATGACGAGCAGCGCCGTCGCGCCATGATCGCGCCCAAAGCCGAGAACGAAGCGGCCGTCCTCGCTGACCATCACCGGTTCGCCGTCGAGCGTGACTTTGGCGCCGGGGAGGGTCTCGCCAAAGACCAGCCCGCCCTGAGCGAAGTCGCCCTTGAGTGAGACGCTGGTCGAGGGATCGTCGAAAACGCGCTGGCGCGCATCGGCTTGCGCCATCGCCGCGTCATAGCCCGCGTTTTTTGCGAGATCGGGCGCTTCTCCGGCGGCGGGTCCCGCAGGCGGCGCATCGACAGCGCCCTCAGGCGCTACAGCAACCGATTGCGGCGGCGAATGTTCCGCCGCGGAAGATTGCGCAGCGACACAGCCGCAAAGACCAATAAGGCTCGCCGCCAGCACCAACTTCTTCATCGCGCTATTTCCCCGCTTTCAGGCCGAAACCGACCATTGCCGCCTCGGCATTGGCATAGGCTTCCTGCTTGTCGACATTCCAGTATTTCAGGGCTTCGAGCGGAATTTTAACGCCGGTCACCGCACAGCGCACGAAGCGCCCCGGCTTCACCACAGCGAATTCCGCATCGAGATAATCGACGATCGCCTCGCCGTCGCGCCCGGACGGGCCTGAATCAAAGGGGTTCATGGGAGGGGTTTTAACGCAATTGCGGGGCGGATCAAATCTGCCCCTGGGGTCTCTGAAGTGTTCTGAGATAGGCGGAAAGATCGTCAACATCGCCGGATTCGACTATGAAATTCGGCATCGACTTGTGCGGTGTGCGCAACAAAACAGCGAGCGCGGTGCGCGACATGTCCGACCTGTTGGCGAGCTCAGTGAACGCGGGGGCAGCGGCATTTGGCGAAATTGTCTCGCCGGGGCTAACTCCATGGCACTCGGCGCACGAGGCATCAGCCAACGCTTTGCCGCGCGCGGCGGCGCTCATCGAACTCGCTGGCGTCGCTTCATGGTTCGAAGCGCAAGCGACGGCGAACGCCAACCCGCAGCAACCGATTGAAATCCGGATTATAGTTCCAGCCAGACCACATACATGGCGCGCGTGTTCCATCATCACCTCCCTGATTTCGCCGAACCAGAAGCGCCAAAGGATACACTGCCAGAAAACCTAATCAAATAATGTCTTTTGCACCGGCTTTTTCGGCGGGGCAGGTTTCTTCGGCGCGTCGCCAAGATGCGCGGCGCGCTCGCCGTCGGCGAAGACCAGCGCAACCGCGCCCGAC
>JBGSVH010000052.1:0-2724 GCA_041753055.1 Parvularculaceae bacterium | reverse complement strand
GTGGTTTGTGTACGGAGTAGCAACCGGCGGCGGGTGTTTTCTCATTCCTTCCTGTCACTCTGGGGCGATCCGAAGGATCGAACCCGGAGTCCATACTGCGGCAGGCTCCGTGCGGCGCCATGGATTCCGGGTTCCGCGCGGTCGCGCGGCCCCGGAATGACGACGGGAGGTAGCGACTGAGGGGCCTCGTTCGTCAATCCACGATCTATTTCCCGAACAGGTCGGCGCCGGCGCCCTTGGGCGCGGCGAGGCCCAGATGTTTCCAGGCGCTTTGCGAGAGGACGCGGCCGCGCGGCGTCCTCTGGATCAGGCCGCATTGAAGGAGGAACGGTTCGACCACATCCTCGACCGCGTCGCGCGCTTCGGCGAGGGAAGCGGCGATGGTTTCAACGCCGACTGGGCCGCCGCCAAAATGTTCCGCAATCAGACGAAGATAGCGGCGGTCGAGCGGATCGAGGCCGAGGCCGTCGATTTCAAGGCGTTTTAGCGCGCGATCGGCGACGCAGCGGTCGATGGTTCCCGAACCTTCGACCGTCGCTACATCGCGGACGCGGCGAAGGAGTCGCCCGGCGACGCGCGGCGTCCCTCTGCTGCGGCGGGCGATTTCCATGGCGCCGTCATCGGCCATATCGGCGCCGAGTTTCGAGGCGCCGCGCATGACGATTTTCTGCAGATCGCCGTGTTCATAAAAATCGAGGCGCACCGGAATGCCGAAACGGTCAAGCAGCGGTTTGGCGAGAAGGCCCGAGCGCGTCGTTGCGCCGATGAGGGTGAAGCGCGGCAGATCGATCTTCACCGAGCGCGCCGACGGCCCCTCGCCGATCATCAGATCGAGACAGTAGTCTTCCATCGCCGGATAGAGGACTTCCTCGACTGCCGGATTGAGGCGGTGAATTTCGTCGATGAAAAGGACGTCGCCCCGTTCAAGATTGGTGAGGAGCGCTGCAAGATCGCCGGGCTTGGTGATCACCGGGCCCGAGGTCGAGCGGAAATTGACGCCGAGTTCATTGGCGACGATCTGCGCCAGCGTCGTTTTTCCAAGCCCCGGCGGCCCGTGAAAGAGCACATGGTCAAGCGCTTCTTCGCGCACCCGCGCCGCCTCGACAAAAACCCGCAAATTGTCCTTGGCGTGACGCTGGCCGACGAAATCATCGAGACGCTTCGGGCGCAGCGCCGCGTCGGCGTCCTCGCGTTTCGGCGCGCCGTCGATGATGCGGTCGCTATTTATGGCGGCGTTTGTCATAAGCCTTATCGGTTTTCTGCATTGTGATTTCATGCCCCGAATCTATCTGCTTAGGGTTATGACTGGTTATTATCGCTGCAATTCCAATAATCCAAACAATTAGCCAAAAGCGCCGCAGCCTCTTGCCATTTTTAGAATAGTCGCTGTGGCACCCAACCAGGTCCTCTGTGCCATCAATAACAAAATCCGGCGGCTCAGCAATTAGAATTGCCAACAACACCGAAAGCGCCAACAAAAACAAACCAACTAGCTGCAAGCAATTTGTGAACGAAACCGTTTCTCCCAAGAAACAAAATATAGCAAACGAACCTGCCGACACAGCAAAGAGATGCTTTGAAAATTCAAAGTTGCGTTGACTGACTTGTTTAAGCTCTACAAGTGCCCACTCGTCGTAGGCAATGCCAAGCCGCTTTTCCCATTTCTTCCGGCTCATTTTTTCTTTGCGCAATCGTGTCCATTCGCTGATAGGTAACGTTGTCCGCAAGAGCTGCAAGTGACCAAATTTGATGTTACTTCACGGGTTTCTAGCCTCCGCGAAATCGATTTGTTTCCGTTCCTCTTTTCCGATTGACTCTCGTCCTTACGATCCATTTGTATTTCTCCAAGCTTGCTCTCACGCCGCCAGTTCCTTCAGCGCGCGTTTGATCAGATCTTCCACCGCCGCGCCCTCGCCTGCCGCATCCGCCGCCAGATTGACCGCGCGTCGAGCTTCGACGCCGTCATAGCCGAGATGGGAGAGCGCCGATACCGCGTCGGCGCGTGGGTTGTTGGCGGGCGTATCGCCGCCCGCCGCCATCTTGCGCACGACGACTTTCAAGGTCGCGCCCGAGGCGCCGGCGAGAGAGCCGAGTTTCGATTTCAGTTCCGTCGCGATCCGCTGCGCCAGTTTCTTGCCGACGCCGTGGGCCCGCGCAATCGAGGTCACGTCTTCCGCCGCGATGGCGTCATAAAGGTCGTCGGGCGCCAGCACCTGCAGGACGGCGAGCGCGTGCTTGGCGCCGACGCCGCTGACGCCGGTCAACAGGCGAAAGGCGCGGCGTTCGCCCTCGTTTTCAAACCCGTAAAGGCGGATCAGGTCCTCGCGGACAATCGTCTCTATACTGAGCGTTGCCGCCTCGCCGACCGCGAGGTGCGTCAGGAGCCGCCCATGCGCGTGGACTTCGTAGCCGACACCCGCGACGTCAATCAGCGCGGTGTCGACATCGACGGCGGCGACGGTTCCTTTCAGGCGCCCGATCATTCGGACTTCTTCAGCAAATTGGCGGCGCCCCGGTGATGCGCGTGACAGATGGCGACAGCAAGCGCGTCGGCGGCGTCGGCGGGCAATGGCCCTGAAGATGCGGCGCCGGATGCCGGCAGAAGGACGCCGATCATCGCGGCGACCTGCTGTTTTTCCGCATGACCCTTGCCGACCACCGATTTCTTGATGGTGTTGGCGGCGTATTCGGCGACGGCGAGCCCGGCCAGCGCCGGGGCGAGCA
>JBGSVH010000051.1:0-9695 GCA_041753055.1 Parvularculaceae bacterium | reverse complement strand
TCCGGCCGCTTCGCCGCCGCCGTCGAGCCAGCCGCAAGGCGCGCGACGTGCCGGCGGACACCGGCAAAACGAAGAGCGCCGCCGCAATCGCGAAGATCCCAAGAATAATCGGGACTGACGCGGGCGCCGCGCCTGCTTGAAACCCTCCTCACGCCGTTTATAGAGGCGCCTGCCCCAATCGCGTGAGGAGACCCCATGACCGCCATCGTCGATATCATCGGTCGCGAAATTCTCGACAGCCGCGGCAATCCGACGGTAGAGGTCGACGTCGTCCTCGAAGACGGCTCAATGGGCAGGGCCGGGGTTCCTTCCGGCGCGTCGACGGGCGCGCATGAAGCCCACGAACTGCGCGATGGCGGTGACCGCTATGGCGGTAAGGGCGTCGAAAAAGCCGTCGCGGCGATCAATGGCGAAATATTTGATGTCCTTTCCGGTTTCGACGCGGAAGATCAGATCGACATTGACGAAACGCTGATCGCGCTCGACGGCGAGGCGAACAAATCCCGCCTTGGGGCCAATGCAATCCTTGGCGTTTCGCTCGCTGTCGCAAAAGCTGCGGCGGAAGCTTCGAACATGCCGCTTTACCGCTATGTCGGCGGCGTCTCGGCGCGAACGCTTCCTGCGCCGATGATGAACATCGTCAATGGCGGCGCCCACGCCGACAACCCGATCGACATCCAGGAATTCATGATCATGCCCTTGGGCGCGGAGACTTTCGCCGACGCCTTGCGCTGGGGCGCGGAGATTTTTCACGCGCTCAAAAAAGGACTGAAGGCCGCCAGCCACAACACCAATGTCGGCGACGAAGGCGGCTTCGCGCCGAATTTGAAATCGACCGACGACGCACTTGGCTTCATCATGAAGGCGATTGAAGCGGCGGGCCGCAAGCCGGGCGAAGACGTCTTCATCGCGCTCGATGCGGCGTCGACAGAATTTTTCAAGAACGGCAAGTACCATCTCGAAGGCGAGGGCAAGATCCTCGACGCCGCCGGCATGGTTTCCTATTACGAAGATCTCGTCTCGCGCTATCCGATCGTTTCGATCGAGGACGGCATGGCCGAGGACGATTGGGCCGGCTGGAAGGCGCTGACCGACCGCATCGGCAAACGCTGCCAGCTGGTCGGCGACGATCTCTTTGTCACCAATGAAACGCGTCTTGCCGACGGCATCAAAAAAGGCTGCGCCAATTCCATACTGGTCAAGGTCAATCAGATCGGTACGCTGACCGAGACGTTGCGCGCCGTCGACATGGCGCAGCGCGCCAGCTACACCGCTGTTATGTCGCACCGCTCCGGCGAAACCGAAGATGCAACCATCGCCGATCTCGCGGTTGCTACCAATTGCGGACAGATCAAGACCGGCAGCCTGGCGCGCTCCGACCGCACCGCGAAATACAATCAGCTGCTGCGGATCGAGGAAGAGCTTGGCGACGCCGCGCATTATGCTGGCGGCGCGTTCCTGCGGGGCTAAGGCGCGGCGTCAATTCATGCCGTTTGACGTTTCCTATCCGGTAGGGGGCGATAGAAGCGCCGGTCAGGGAAGGTGCCGGCGTGACGGCGACAAGCGGGAATTTTGACGTCATTGTTATTGGCGCGGGGGCGGCCGGCCTCTTTTTCGCCGGCGAGGTGGGAAAACGCGGCCGCCGCGTCGTTGCAATTGATCACGCCGAAACGCTTGGCGAGAAAATCCGTATCTCCGGCGGCGGGCGCTGCAACTTTACCAACATTCACACAAAGCCCGAAAATTTCCTGTCGCAGAATCCGAAATTCTGTATCTCGGCGCTGAAGCGTTACACCCCGCGCAATTTTCTGGACCGCGTGGAAGCGGCGAACATCGCCTGGCATGAAAAGAAACTCGGGCAGCTGTTCTGCGACGGCAGCGCTCAACAGATCACCGACATGCTCGTCTCTGATTGCACTGCGGCGGGCGTCATCCTGCGCACCGGCGTCACAGTCGGGAAAGTCTCGCGGGAAGCGGAGCTCTTCCGAGTCGAAACCGATGCGGGAACGTTGCGCGCGCCGCGCGTCGTCATCGCCACCGGCGGAAAGTCGATCCCGAAAATCGGCGCGTCCGACTTCGGACATCGGATGGCGCGGCAGTTCGGCCTCGATATCATCGAACCGCGCGCCGCGCTTGTCCCGTTGACTTTCGAGGGCGCGATCAAGGAGATGGCCAGGGACCTCGCCGGCGTGTCAATTGACGCAGCCGTTTCGGTTGGCGCTGACGACGCTGTCGACCAACGGCGAATGCGCAAACCGCCGATCTTTCGCGATGGCCTCTTGTTCACCCATCGCGGTCTCTCGGGTCCGTCGATCTTGCAGATATCGAGCTACTGGCGTGAAGGCGCTCGCCTGACCGTAGATTTTTCACCGGCCGCCGACATCTTCCAGACCTTGAAGACCCGGCGGGAATCTGGCGGCGCCGCCGCCTTCCAGACCGCGCTCGCCGAAATTCTGCCCAAACGGCTGGCGCAAAAACTGTGCGAGCTTGAGGGGTGGCGCGGCAATCTCGCCGACTGGTCGGATGCACGATTGAAAACCGCGGCAGCGGCAATCCATTGCTGCACAGTGACGCCGTCAGGCTCAGAAGGCTACCGCACCGCCGAGGTGACGGTGGGCGGCGTCGATACCGACGGGCTCCAGTCAAGCACCATGGAAGCTAAATCCGTACCCGGACTTTTCTTTATCGGCGAAGTCGTCGACGTCACTGGCTGGCTCGGCGGCTATAATTTCCAATGGGCGTGGTCCTCGGCCTATGCAGCCGCGCAAGCCGTCTAGCCTCCCCGCAGATGACGCTGGTAGGATTTTAACTTTTTATTAACCCAAATTCGACTCAGGTGAGTCGCAACAACAAACGGCGCGCCAAGCGCGCCAGATAATGGCGGCGTTGCGCGTTGATCCCTGTCAGCGTGTCGCGCCGGGGGCGAAGTTTCGATGCGTTTTTCCTGGCGGCTCATTTTCGATGTCATTGCGCCGGCTTTTTTCACCTGCTGGATCGGCTATTTCGCCTATGGCGCGGTGGTTGGCGCGACCGGGGTGCGCGTGCTGACGTCGCTGCGCGCCGAGGAGGCGCAAAAGACGCAGGAAGTTGCTGCGCTCGTCGCCGAGCGCCGCCGCCTTGAGCATGTCGCCACGCAGCTCAATCCGCGCTCCCTCGACGCCGAGATGGTCGACGAGAAAGTGCGGGTGGTGCTTGGTTATGTTGAGGAGGGCGATATCGTCATTCCCCGCGATCAGCTCGATGAGCTTCTGAAATCCCGGGAAGCGGCAGGCGCGCCTTAGCGGACGCCGCGGGCGGGAACACCGGGGCCTTGTGACGCCTGTCGTCCTTCCCTAAAAGCGGGTCTCCAACGCCGGAGATCGTAATGGCCGCCAAGCCCGCCAAGAAATCAGCCCAAAAACCCGCCAGCAATCTGACCGCAACCAAGGCGGAATTGCTGAAATATTACCGCGACATGCTGCTGATCCGGCGGTTTGAGGAACGGGCCGGCCAGCTTTACGGGATGGGGCATATTGGCGGTTTCTGCCACCTCTATATCGGTCAGGAAGCCGTCGTCGTCGGCGTCGAGGCGGTGAAACAGCCCGGCGACCAGACCATCACTGGCTATCGTGACCACGGCCATATGCTTGCCTGCGGCATGGACCCGAACGGCGTCATGGCCGAACTGACCGGGCGCGAGGGCGGCTATTCCAAGGGCAAGGGCGGCTCGATGCACATGTTCTCGAAAGAGGCGAATTTCTATGGCGGCCACGGCATTGTCGGCGCCCAGATCCCGCTCGGCGCCGGGCTCGCCTTCGCCAACAGATACCGCAAGAACAAATCGGTCAGCCTGACCTATTTCGGCGACGGCGCTTCCAACCAGGGACAGGTATTCGAGGCGATGAACATGGCGCAGCTGTGGAAGCTGCCGGCGGTGTTCATCATCGAGAACAATCAATATGCGATGGGTACGGCGGTGACGCGCGCGCATTCCGACACGCATTTGTACCGCCGCGGCGCCGCCTTTGGCATTCCCGGCATGGAAGTTGACGGCATGGACGTGATCGAAGTGCGCGAGGCCGCGCGCCAAGCGGTCGAACATGCGCGCTCGGGCGAGGGGCCATATATTCTTGAGATGAAAACCTATCGCTATCGCGGCCACTCGATGTCCGATCCCGCCAAATACCGGACGCGCGAAGAGGTCGACCAGCAGCGCGAACATAACGACCCGATCAAACGCTGCGAGAAACGCATTTTTGACGCGAAGGCGGCGAGCGAAGCCGACCTCAAGGAGATCGACACGGAGATCAAGGCGATCGTCAAGGCCGCCGCGGATTTCTCGCTGGAAAGCCCGGCGCCGGCGCCGTCTGAACTGTATACGGACGTTCTCGCCTGAGGGCGGTGAACGCGAAAGGGAAGGCGGGGACCCTTTGGCTGATCGCGCTCTGTCACTTGCGCATGTCTTTCCGTCATTCTCGTTTGGCGGGCAGCAACGGCGGCTTGCCTCCTTGATCGAGGGGCTCGGTCCTTCCTGGTCGCACAAGATTTTTGCGCTGGACGGCGATATCAGCGGCGCCGCGCTGATCGGCGACGGTGGCGACCAAGTGGCGATTGAGCCGTTGCCGCTAGAAAAGTCGTCTTTGGTCAGCATCGCCAATCTGCGACGGCTTGCTCGCGTGATCGGGGATGCAAACGCCGACCTCTTGTGCACCTATAATTTCGGATCAATCGAGGCGGTGATCGCAAACGCGCTCGGGCCGCGGCTGCCTCATGTCCATCACGAAGACGGCTTCGGGCGCGACGAGGCGGGCGGCAGGCAAAAGCCCAAACGCGTTCTGGCAAGACGCGTCCTGCTCTCGCTTGCTGAGGTTTGTGTGCCGTCGGCGGAGCTCGAAAAAATCGCGCTCAACGCCTGGCGGCTTGACCGCGCGCGGGTTCATCGTATCGCCGTCGGCATCGATCTTGCGCGCTATGGCCATGCGCATAAGGCCGCAGGCGGGCCGCTCGTCGTCGGCTCGCTCGGCGCGCTGCGGGCGGAGAAAAATTTTGCGCGTCTCATCCGGTGTTTTGACGCCGCGCGCCAGGAACGCGACGTACGCCTCGTCATTGTTGGCGAGGGACCGGACCGCCATCGCCTTGAAGACGCCGCCGCCGCCTCGAATTCGCGCTCCTTTATTTCGCTGCCCGGCGCCACCGCCCGCCCGGAAGATCATTTCGCCGGATTCGATATTTTTGCGCTGTCTTCTGACACCGAGCAGATGCCGATCAGCCTCATTGAGGCGATGGCGTCCGGCCTTCCGGTTGTGTCGACGGCCGTCGGCGATGTTGGCGCGATGCTGGGTGAGGCGAGCCGGGATTTCGTCGTTCCGCCGGGCGATGACGCTGGCTTTGTCGCGCAGCTTCGCGCGCTGATTGGTGACGCCGCGCTGCGCCGCAGGCTTGGCGACGCCAATCGCGCGCGCGCGCAAGGCTTCGATCAGGAGGCAATGATCGGCGCGTTTCGCCGTCTCTATCTTGAAACGGCGGGTGGTCGCTGATGCGCGCATCTTTTTCGACATCAATCGACCGGCCGACGCTGCTTGACGAGTGGCGGCGGCTTTATGCGATGTCGTCGGCGAAGGTGTTCCTGGCGCCGGCGTGGATCGAGAACTGGCTTTCGGTCATTCCCGATGAGATCGCGCTTGGATGCGTTCGCGTCTTTGACGATCTGCGCGGCGTTTACGCAATCGCCCTCATCGCCATGCCGGCGCGGCAGTCTTTTGCCGCGCCGCTTGAGGCAAGGCTGCATGAAAGCGGCGCCCTCGCGCTCGACCGGATCTATCTTGAATATAACGACATTCTCGTTGCGGCGGATGCGCCGGCGGGCGCCCGCGAAGCGGCGCTCAGCGCCATTGTCGAGGCCTTGCCGGCGGTTGAGGAATTTGTCTTTCGCAATGCGACGCCTGAGCTTGCCGCGGCGCTCGAGGTCGTCGCCGATCAGCGCGGCCTGCAAATTCGATCGCTGCTCAAACAGCCGACTTTTCAGATCGATCTCAAACCGGACGACGACACGTCAGTCCTTGAAGGGTTTTCGTCGTCGTTACGGGCGAAAGTGCGCCGCGCAATTCGCCGGTATGAAGAACGCGGCGCCGTCGTCCTGCAGCGCGCCGGGACATCGGACGAACGCACCATCGCCTGGACGGAATTGATGCGCCTGCATTCAGAGACCTGGTCGCGTCGCGGCAAGAGAGGCGTATTCGGAGAACCGATTTTTTCCGCCTTTCACGAGCACCTCGTCGAACGCCATGTCAACGTAACCGATTTCGTGCGCTTGACCGTCGGCGCCGATACGGTTGGTGTGCTTTACAATCTTGTCGCCGGCGATCGCGTTTACAACTATCAGAGCGGTTTTCGCTATGAGACGGATAACCAGCTTGTTCCGGGATTTGTCTGTCATGCGCTCGCCGCCGAGCGCTATCGCGAAGAAGGCTATGCCGTCTATGACATGATGGGCGGCGATGCGGACTACAAGCGCCGCCTCTGTACCGAGGGCGACACGCTCGAAACCGTGGTGCTGGCGCGCCCTGGCCTGCGCATGAAGTTGCGCGCTGCGATCAGAGCGGTGAGGCCGTCTCCTGACGCAAGAACGCGTCGAACATGATCAGCATCCAGAGTTCCTGCGAATAATCGCTGACGCCTTTCCGGTGGCGCGCGATCATCGTCTCGACGGCTTTCGGTTCGAAGCACCCCGACTGTTTCCACGCCTGCGACTGATGCAAGCGGTCGACCGGACCATCGGCTTTACGCAGCCATGCGGCAAGTGGCGGGCTGAAGCCTTTCTTGGCGCCGTAAAGAATATCATGATCGACGCGCGCTTTCTGCGACGCTTTCAAAATGCGCTTGCCGCCGCCGTCGCCAAGCCGGAACGATGGCGTCAAGGCCAGCGCCCATTCGACCAGCCGGTGGTCGAGAAACGGCGCGCGCACTTCAAGGCCGTTCGCCATCGAGGCGCGATCGAGTTTGGTCAGCATCCGGCCGGGAAGCCAGGTTTCGAGATCGATCGCCTGCGCAAGACTCAACGGATCCAGCGTCCTGCCGTCAATCGCGTTCCTGACCGGCGCCAGCCGATCTTGACCCAGCGCCGCCTTGACGAAATCGCCCGACAACATCGCGGAAAGACGATCGGGCAGAGAAACGGAAACGGCGCGGGCGTAGGCGGCAGCGCTGTCCTCGCCAAGCGCCTGCAAGGTTGTCTTCAACCGCAACGGCCGCGGCGCCCAGTCGAGTTTCGGATAGAGCGCGCCAAGGGCGCCAAAGCTGGCGCGGCGAATTCCGGGCGGCGCCAATCGGCGCAGCCGTTCTTCCGCAACAAACAGGGGATAGCGGCGATAGCCGGCGAAAATCTCGTCGCTGCCATCGCCAGACAGTGCGACTTTGACATGGCGGCGCGCCGCCTTGCTGACCTCATAGGTCGGCAGCGCGGAAGCGTCGGCGAAGGGCTCGCCATAAATTTTTGCGATACGGTCGATGAGGGCGGCGGCGTCGACGGTGACGACATCTTCATGGTGGACCGTTTTGTAGCGCGCCGCGGTCTTGCGCGCCTCCGCGCGTTCGTCGAAGGCGGCGTCGTCAAAGCCGATGGTGCAGGTCGTCGGCGCGCCGCCGGTTTTTGCCAGCGAGGCGACGATCGACGAGGAGTCGACGCCGCCTGAAAGAAACGCGCCGAGGGGCGCATCGGCGACGGTCTGCGCCATCACCGCGTCGTCGATTAATTCAAGCAGCGCCGATGCCGAATGCTCGAAACTGGTATCTTGCGAAATCTCGAATTCCGGCCGCCAATAGCGCGACAGCGCCGGCGTTTTGCCGCGCGCGCATGTCAGCGTCGATGCGGGCGGCAATTTGAAGACGCCCTGGTAAATCGACTGCGGATCGGGAACATAGCCATAGAAGAAATAATCGCTGAGCGCGCCGGTCGAATGATGCAGCGGCATCAAGCCGGACGCGGCGATGGCGCCGATTTCTGAAGCGAAGATCAAAAAGCCGCCGGGCGTCACCGCATAGTAAAGCGGCTTCTCGCCAAGACGGTCGCGCGCCAGGGTCAAGGTCCTGGCGCGCTGATCCCAGTTGGCGAATGCGAACATGCCGCGTAGCGCGCCGATGAAGCCGGAGCCCTGAAGGCGTAATCCCTCGGCAAGCGCCTCGGTGTCGGAATTTGTCCGCAAGCGAACGCCGCTGTTGCTGAGATGGCGGCGCAGCTCGCGATAGTTGTAGATCTCGCCATTATAGGTGAGGACGCTGTCGCCGCCGCCGGTGGTGAAAGGCTGCGCGCCGCCGTCAATGTCTATAATCGCCAGCCGCCGGTGGCCAAGGCCAATGCCTGGCGCTTCAAAAAAACCTTCGCCGTCCGGGCCGCGATGCGCAAGGGCGTCGGTCATCCGCTTCAATGCCCGCGCATCGATGAGGCGTTCGCCTTCAAGATCAAAGATGCCCGCGATGCCGCACATGTCCGGCCCTCAAGTTCCGACGTCGGTTCGGGTGTCAATTCGGGCGCGCCACGCCGCCACAGGTTCGGCGCCGGAAAGAAAGTCATCAATGAGGCCAGGCGATGATGCGTCGGCGGCGATAAAGAATGCGCCGCCCGCCTGGCGCCGTCCTGCCAATTTGTTGACAGCGACACGAGCTTTCAGTTGCATCGGAGAGGGATAATACCGGTCGCCCAGCCAGTAGAGCGCGGCAACATCGAGCCTTTGTCCAAAATCGTTTTTGAGCGTTTCAACCCGGACAGGAACGGCGTCGCCGCGCAGCGAAACATCCGGCGCAGCAATGGCGAGCCTTCGCCAGATGACGCCATCGGCCGCGCGCGTCTCGGTGCTGGCGATTTCAGCGCCGGCGCGATCTTCGGCGACATAGGACGCGCTTACCGTGACATCACCTTTCGCCGACCGGTAGCGTACCGTCGACCGCGCATCTGCATGGGGCGCATAAGCGGACCATGCGCCAATGTCCGCGATCATGGTAAAGCCCTCAGACTGCAAGACTGGCAGGGTGTTCGGCGCATCAATGCTTCCGGGCGCCGACACGACGGAAAAATCATAGGCTGCAATCAAGGCGCAGCTTGCAACCGCAATCAGGGATGCATGCGCGCAGGACTGCGGCTTTGATGGCGGCGCTGGCGTCGCTGCTTGCTCCGGCGCATCGGCAAGCCGCCGCGCCAGCGCGATGAGGCCGAGAATAAGCGCGGTGTAGAAAATCCAGCCGAGCGTGACATGTTCCGGCCCGACGCCCACCCGGCGGTCGCTCAAGGTTGCGGCGACAATGACCAGATAGGCGCGAAGCCAGTTTGCGAGAACGGCCGCGGCAAGCGCCGCGCCGATGAAACCAAGTCGTTTCTTCCATCCTGCGAAAGCGAGGTTGGCGACGATCGACGCGATCATTGCGGCCGCGAGAAGGAACCGCAGGCCCGCGCAAGCTTCCGCCATTTCAAACCGGCCGACGCGGGTCGTCAGCATGAACCCGTCGCGCACGGTCTCAACGCCAGAGAGATTGAGGGCGCCAGCGACAGCGACCGCCGCCCAATGCTGCAACACCGGCGTTGCTTCGGCGCCGAACGGAACCATGAAGAAAAGAAACGCCAGCGCAAACGCCCAGCGGCGGGCGAGTGCGCGTCCAAATACGGCGATCACTGCGCCGATGATGGCAATGACAATGGCGGCGTGACCGAGCAGCGCAAGGTTCGC
>JBGSVH010000050.1:0-5463 GCA_041753055.1 Parvularculaceae bacterium | reverse complement strand
ATGGTCTTGATATGCTGTTCGGCCGACTCTGGCGGCCCGGATTTCTGTCTCATCTTCGCTCCCTCAATGGGCTACGATGAGCCAGAAATCCTCCGTTCAGTTCATCCCGTCAAATGTCCCAAGGTTGCTGACGCCGGACACGTTGTCCCAGCAATTGCCGGACCGGCTCATGGAGCAGTCGACGCCGTGGTCGGCGAGCAGGCGCTGGAACGCTTCGCTCGTATACTGGCTTCCCTGATCGGAATGATGCAGGAGCGCATCCGGCCTGCCGCGCCTCCATAGCGCCATCGTCAGCGCGTCGATGACGAGCTGCGCCGTCATCGACGCGCTCAACGACCAGCCGACAATGCGCCGCGTAAGCTCCGCGTACATCGCTGCACCGGCCGTTTCTAGATACTCGAAATCATCTGGCTAACTTTGGAGCTCGCGCGCCGATATTTTGTCTCTGAAGGAGTCCTTCGAAGGCTCTCGACCGCGCCCGCTTAAATTTCAACGCCGCAGATCTCGAGGGCTTCACAAATTCTTTTGACGCCATGTTCGCGCGCTAATACGCCGCGCCGGGGTCTGATTGACTCGTCATTCCGGATCGGCTCTGTTTTCGATCGTCATCCTTGTGCGACATTCGGAGGGCGTATCGTGGCGATAATGAAGGTTGGACCGATCGCGATAATTTCCGGCTTGGCGCTGGCGGGCGTCGGCGTCGCCGCGACCTTGGTGGCGCGCGACGGGAAGCCGACAGTCACAACCGAATCCGCCGCCGTCGGAAGCTCGGCGCCGGCGCCAATCGCGCGAGCCGATGAAAGCGCTGACGCCGAACGCATGATTGTCGCCGAAACCCTGGACACAGGCGGCGAAAATGCGCCCGCGCCGAGATTCGCGCCCGCCAGCATCGACTTTTCGATCGGGTCGATCGACGATCTGCGCCGGGACCGGCTTTCCACTCCGCTTGAAAAAATCGAAAGCGTCGCCGGCGTCGCCGTCGAAACCAAGGTCTGGGTCGCGACAGCCGATGTCGCCAGCGCGTCAGGCGTCGAGACGTTTTATCATCTGAAGGGTCCGCTCACCTGCGGGCGTATCGGATGCGATCTTATCCTAGTCAGCGCGTCGAAAGCAGTTCTCCTCGAAACGATCGCCGAAGGCGTCTCGTCGCCGCAAATCGACACTCTGATTGTCAATCAGGGAACCGACGCGGCGGTCACCTGGGTCTTCAACGGGTCGGAATTTGAGGAACGGCGTTAAACAGCCCGTTATTAGCCAAAACTCCGTCCGGACCCGCAAACAGCACAGGCAATCGCCATAAGCGGCGCGCTCGCCCCGCCCGGCGCGCATTGACTTGCGGCTAATGATGTACTCTCATTTCGTCGGCAACCGGCGTAGGGGAGGAGCCGAAAACCATGAGCGCCGCCAGGTCATTACGGAACAAGGGCGCTTCTTTCGTTGCCGCGGGGCTCTTCTCGCTGGCAGTGGCGCCGGCGTCGGCGCAATTGCCGACGACCGACAAGGGCGCGACGCAGTCGCGCGGACAAATCGTCAGCGCACGCACTGTAGGCGTTAAAAGCACATTGCGAAACGTCGTCTGGTCGGACGGATCGCTGCAGGACCTCACGCAATTGCGGCTTGCAAAAACCGCGGCGACCCTGTCGAGGACGCCGGGCGCCCTGCGCCACACGAAAGTCTGGGTTGCGCGCGCCGATGTTTGCAGCGAGGCGGGTGAGGAGACACTGGTGCAAATCAGAAGTCCACTGACATGTGGATCGCTCGGCTGTCAGATGATGATCCTCAGCGAGGCCGGCGTCGCGCCGCGCGTCTTGATGCAGACAGTCGGCGACACGATCGACGCGCCGGCGCTTGATGCGATCGTCATCAACAGCGGCGACGCGCGCCAGCGTGTCTGGCGCTATGAGCGCGGCCTGTATCGTAAGTCGAAGCCGTAAACATCGCATACGGAGCGCATTGTGTTTCAGCCATTCCTTAAAACCTTTTCGATCGCCTGTTTCGCCGCTTTTCTCGGCGCCTGCAGCACAACGGCGCCGCCTCCGGCGCCGCCGACCTATGTCGGCGACATCGATGATTTTTATGATGCGCTGGCGATGCGCGAATCGGGCGGCAATGCGGCGATTGTAAATACCTACGGCTATCTCGGCCTCTATCAGATGGGCGAGCCGGCGATGATGGACGCGGCGTGGTATGACGAAACGCCGCCGAACGAGACTTCGCGCAATGACTGGATCGGCGCCTGGCTGACGAACGCACAGGTGAACGGCGTCACGTCAAAGGTGACCTACCTCGCCAAGCCGCTGGCGCAGGACATCGCCGTGCGACGCTATCACGACCGCGTCGCCGGATACATTAACGCGCTCGGCCTCCTCGCCTACGAAGGGCGTACGGTCAACGGCGTCCTCATCACGCGATCGGGACTCCTTGCGGCCTGTCATCTCCTCGGCTGCGGGACGGTTAGGGACTATCTCCAGGCGCCGGGCGGCGGAACGCCGGCGGACGCCTATGGCACGACGATCGAGGAATATTTAAGCCTCTTCGCCAATTACGAAGCCGCGTTCTAGCCGACGAGGCGCGCCAGCATTCCCGGTGGCCCCAGCCCATACGGCGACGGAGGGATTGGAGGTCGGCAGGGCTCAACTATTCGTCACCAAATAACTTGGCAGTGAGTGCGCTTGGCGAAGTTTTAGGACTGGCCTGCTTCCCGAAGCTCAACACGAGTTGGCCCAAAACAGCAGGGCTGGAAACGGGCGTGGTGCCACGCCGCCAAGATTTCAAGTTTGGGCGCTTGGGGGAGAAGCACGCCCGTACAGGGGCGACGTGGCTAACTTGCATGCTCTTTACGGTCGGTTCAATTGTGACCAATGGCGAAGAAAAAGAAATAAATCCGGATACTTGCCCATTTTTCGCGGTTGGAAATCTATTTTTCACGCTGTGTGTCTTCGGGAGGCTATTCTGACCCGAAGAAAGCGAGCAAAGGAAACTCTGGGGGACGACGCTTCTCGGGCCTTTCGGTTTCTAAATTCATTTCTGATCCCGAAGGGCCCGGCTGCTGGCAAGCAGATTCGGCCTGCAACCTTCCAAAAATGCCAAACTGAAGATTCTTAGAATAGCCAACACTGCGGTATGCGATCATGGGTCGCAAATCGCGACTATTCCTCATCGAATCCAGTTTTCGGTAGGGAGACCGGACGGGACGACCCTGATCTTCTCTTCGGTTGAATACTTCTTCCGCGTGACCCGGCGGATGTTCTTGTTATGCTGTTCGGCCGTCTCCGGCCCGGATTTTGGTCTAATCTTTGCTCCCTTGATGGGCTACGATGAGCCAAAATCCTCCCTTCAGTTTACCCCGTCAAATGTCCCAAGGTTGCTGACGGCGGACAAGTTACCTTTCGAATAGTTACGGTTAGCGGCGGGAACATTTATGCGTCGCATGTGTTCACGCTGTAACTGAAACAACCCAGAGGGACATCCATGAAACGCCTGATACTTACCGCGGCGTTCGCCGCGCTAATTCTACCTGTCACCGCATGCGCGGGCGAAAAAACCGCGTCTGAGGATAACGCCGCAAATACCGCAAAGACAAATGTCGCCGCTCACAAGCCGGCGTCGTCAACTGGAATGCCCGCGGCTAAGGCGACGAATGCGCGCGTCAGCTATCTCGGAGCGACCGATATCAGCGCAAAAGCCCTTATCGGCGAGAAGATTTACGGCGACAATGAAGAATCAATCGCACAAGTCGCCGACATCCTTATTGGCAGCGACGGATCTGCGGACCGCGTTGTATACTCTACAGGCGGGGTTGCCGGCGTTGGCGGAAAGAAAAGCACGGTCGACTTCGACAAGGTCAAGATAGCCTTCGAAGACCGGTCGACCGCGACCGACGTAAACGATCCGCTGCTGCATCTGTCATTGACGGCGGACCAGTTGAAGGGTGCGACAGAGTTCGTCCAGGCCGGTGCCGACGATTATCGCCTGGCGTCAGAGCTTCTTGGCGCGACGGTCGACCTCGTCGCGTTGCCTGGTGACAGTGACGATGCGGTCATTCATGACCTCGTCATGGCCACGGACGGACACGTAAAAGATGTCATCATCCAGCGCAGCACGATTGGATCGTTGGGCGCCGGCGACCTGTACGCTTACGACTTTTCGCTGCTCACGGTCGAAGAAGGCGACGGCGCCGGTGTGGCGCTAAACGTCACCGAAGCGCAACTGAACGGCGCCAACAAGTTCGAATATAGGAAATCCGACGCCGTCGACGAGGCGGTCGAAACGGCCAAGGAACCTTACAACAAGAACTGACCGGCCTTCGTTCCGGACAAATCGCGATTGCTCCCCTGAACATCGCTTTTTGAATTGAAGGAGGCTGTGATCCGTCGCCGCCTCCTTCAATTTAGTTCCCATTTGCATCTTCTCCGTCGCCCGGACGGAACCTTTTCCTGTCCGCGGGGTTTCTTCCAGACAGGATGTTTTCACAGCCAGAGGTGTCCCATGAAGAAAATTCTACTCTCCGTTGCGGTCAGTGCGTTTGCGCTGGCGGCATGTGCTTCGACATACGGGCCGCGCTACCAGCAGGCGCGAGGGCAGGCCGACACGGGATATTACGATACGCGCATCGATCAGAACCGGTATCGCGTTCAATATCGCACCGATGAGCGCAACTCGCAGCTAGCGGAAGACTGGGTCTTCCGGCGGGCCGCAGAGCTGACGGTCGACAATCACTATGACTGGTTTCAGGTGATTGGACGCAGCCGGGATTTCAGCGACACATCGTTCCAGCGTTACGACGCCACGCGGTACGACGACAACAACCGCAACAGCAACGACCGACCTCCCTACGGCGATTACGGCGACACTGTTGCAATGATTGAAATTGTCATGGGTGGCAATCCACCGCCACGCGCCAGCAGCGTCTACGATGCGCGCCGCGTCCTCGATCAATCGCGGGGACGCCGCTACTAGGATATCAAACAAAAATCAGGAACCATGTTCTTGCGCTGACAAGTGAGAGAGCGGTTCTGAAGGTTCGTCCGAGCTTATTTTGTCACTTGGCGATGTCTATGTGGCGCATGGAGCGACAGTAGGCGCGCCGGATGACTTCTCTCCCTGTTTGTAATGACCGATTACCGGTTTGAGGGCTTTATTGCGCGCTCGCACGAGGGTAAGTGACGGCCGACGCTGGAACCTTTCCGCATGAACTATGTTTATCAAGAACACAACTTGGGACACCATTGATGAACAGAATCGATATTGCCCACCGGTCGCCACACGCAAATTTTGGCGATTTTGGAACTGCTGTCGCTAAGCTTTTGGGCGTCAAACGACTTATACCAACCTGCACGAGTTTTGACTCATTTGGGATTCACAGATTGATCGAATGCTGATTCAAGGTGGCGAACGAAGGAGGTTCGCCATGGGACGACGCGCGATTGGGCTTCGGGATGACTTTGACGGTAAAGCGTTGCG
>JBGSVH010000049.1:0-7014 GCA_041753055.1 Parvularculaceae bacterium | reverse complement strand
ATCGCGACCACGGCGCCGGCGAAAGCGGGACCGACCATGGCGCCAATGCCGAAGGCGGCGGAAAAAGCCGCCATGCCGGCGGTGCGGCGTTCGGGCGGCGTGCGGTCGGCGATATAGGCTTGCGCGGCGGCAGGAGTGGCGGAACCGATGACGCCATAGATCGACCGTGTGGCGATCAACATTGCGTAGAGCAGGGCGCCCGAAACGGCGCCGGCCATGCCGAAATGCAGGACCGTTGCAAACGCTGTCATTGAAGTCGCAAATCCGGTAAGGCCGGTGACGATGAACGGGCGGCGCCCGTAAAGATCGCTGCGCCGACCCCAGAACGGCCCGACCAGCACCCAGGCGAGCGCCGACAACATGAAAATCGACAGAACCTCGAAATCGCCCATGCCGATCTTTCTCGCGATCGGCGGCAACACCGCAAAGACGATTGTCTGCCCCATGCCCATGCAGACAACGCCAGCGAGCAGGATCGCCATCGCGATCTGCCGCTGGCGCGCGGACGAAGGCCGGTCTTCGAAATGGTTTGTCACATTTGCTGTTTCAGCCGGCGTGATCGCTGTCGCCGAACGCGCGTTCAATACGGCGGTCCGGAACAAGCCAGATCAAGGCGACAGCGGCAAACAGGCCGAGCGATACGAGGGGCGCCGGGAAAGCGAGGACGATGCCGGCAAGATAGGCAATCGGCGACAGCTTGCCTTTCCAGTCCGCACCGAGCGCTTTCGCCAGCGTGCTGTCGGTTCCGTGCCGGCGGACAATTGAAAACTGCAGAATGAAATAGGCGAGCGCCGCTGCCAGCAGTGCAAAGCCGTAAACCGCAACCGGCAGCGAGGCGAAATTGTTCTCGCCCATCCACGCGGTTGCGAATGGCACAAGTGACAGCCAGAACAGCAGATGCATGTTCGCCCAAAGGATCGCGCCATCGACGCGCTCGGCCGCCATCAGCATGTGATGGTGATTGTTCCAGTAGATTGCCAGATAAACGAAGCTCAGCACGTAACTCATGAACACCGGCGTCAATCCCGCCAGCGCCGACCATTCCGGGTGATGCGGCGGTTTCATCTCCAGCACCATGATGGTGATGATGATGGCGATAACGCCATCGCTGAACGCGGTCAGTCGCTCTTTCGGCATGAACCCTCATCGCCCGTGCTGGCGGTGTTCACTTTCGGCTGATTCTCATTCCCGCCCGAAGGAAAGGCCGGCATGCGCTTCCAGCCGTTTCAGTAAGGGTGCGGCCATCGCGGCAGCTGGCGTCAGGACGCCGCCCTTGGTTTCTGTCGCGTCGCGCACGAGACAGATCGCGGATTCAGAGATCATCTTCGAGGTCGAGCCATAGCCGGGGTCCTTGTCGCCCTTGCAATGGGTGCGGATTTTTTCGCCGCGCGCCGTCTCGCCGATAAAGAGCACGTCGTAAAAACCGGTCTCGCGTTCTACTTTGGTCGGCCCTTCGCCGGGTTTTGGCGCGTCCTCGCCCATCAGCGAATTGTCGGAGGCGACGGCCTTCGCCATCTGCTCGCCCTTGTCGCCGGGGCCTGTCATCATCATTTCCGAATAGCGGAAATCCGCCCCGTAAGGGTGCCCCAGCAGGAAATTCGAGCGGTGAACGTTTTTGGTGTTGATCGGCGCCATCACGAACGGCGCCATCCATGTACCGAGCGCTTCGTCGAATTGCGGCTTCGAGGCGGAGGGTTGCCTGGCGCCTTCAAACCCCGGCGTCAGAGCGAACGAACTTTTCAACAATTCAATAATCGACGGGTCCTTGAAGGCGGCGGCCATGGTGGCTTTAAGGCTCGCGGCGGTGCCGCCGGAGAAGGTCCCCTTCATCGCCCGGACGCGGCCTTTGATTTCAGTGCAGGGCGCGCCGAATTCCTTTTTGGATTCTTCCTGCGTGTACCAGACGCCAAGGTCGAACGGGATCGAGTCAAACCCGCAAGATAGCACAATGCGCGCGCCGGATTTTTTCGCGGCGCCGTCATATTTGTCGATCATCACGCGCATCCAGTTGGGCTCGCCGCAAAGATCGACATAGTCGGTTCCTGCCTCGGCGCAGGCCGCAACCAGCGGTTCACCGTAAAGCTGATAGGGGCCGACCGTGGTGATGACACATTTGGCGCGCGCCGCCATTGCCTTCAGCGATCCGGGATCGTCAGCGTCAGCAACGACCAGCGGAGTTGTTGCAGGCGCGCCGATTTCATCGCGCACGGCGGCGAGTTTCTTCTCGCTGCGCCCCGCCATCGCCCATTTCAGCGAGGCGTCGCCCGCATATTCCTTGCTCAGATATTCAGCGACGAGCCGCCCAGTATAGCCGGTTGCGCCATAAACGATAATGTCGAAGTCTTTCATGCGGGGTCTCCCTGTTCGTGGCGCAGAGTGGACCGGCGAGCGGGCGGAGGCAACGGGGGGCAGTTAAAAACAAAGCGCCCGCCGGAGGCGGGCGCTCGATTATTCAAGAGACGAAAGCTGGATCTAGTTAAACTGCGCGCGCGCCTTATCGACAGCGGCGCCGAGATCATTGACAGCCTTTTCGAGGCCGACCTTTATTTCGTCGCCAGCGCTTTTCGTCGCATTGCCGAATTCGGTCAACTTCTTACGCGCCTCCGATTCCCGCTCGCGGATTGCCGCCATGTGGTCGCGAAACTTCGCTTGCGCATCCGCGCCAGCCTGTTGCGCTTTGGCCTGAAGCTTGTCAGTTTCTGCGTTCCATTCCTTGATCTTGCCTTCGAGGTTGGCTTTATAGGTATCGATGTTCTGGGTCGTGTGCATGAAGACTCTCCAAAATTTAAGCGTTTCAATTTGCGCGGCGCAAAAACCGCCGCCCGATGAGTACAAGCCCTATATGGGGATGGTTTTTCGGAATTCAAGCGCAATCCATGAATTAATGGGCATTAATACAGTATACGGAATAAATGAACGGTGGGTCGTCGTTTAGCGGAAACGGTTTACTCGGCGGCGATTTGATCTATTTTCGCAAAGGTAGGAAGTTAAGATGGCGGCGTCGCCGAAGCTCCTGATTATCTATCATTCGAAAACCGGCGGGACTCGGGCGATGGCCGAGGCTGCCGCTGAGGGCGCGCGTGATGAGATCGAGACTATTCTGAAGCGGGTTGATGAAGCGGGCGCGGAGAACCTTCTTGGCGCCGGCGGCTACATTTTCGCGGCGCCGGAAAACCTCGCCGCGATCGCCGGGGTGATGAAGGATTTCTACGACCGCACCTATTACGCTGTACTCGGAAAAATCGAAGGCCGCCCCTATGCGCAGATGGTCTGTGCGGGATCGGACGGCGAGAACGCAGTAAGACAAACGGCGCGCATTGCAACGGGCTGGCGTCTGAAGCTCGCGCAGGAGCCGGTTATTGTCTGCACGCATGCGCAAACGAAAGAGGAAATCCTTGCGGCCAAGATCATTCCGGAAACGGAGCTGACCCGTTGCCGCACACTTGGAGCCGCGATGGGGGCGGGGGTTGCGCTGGGCGTGTTCTGACCGGCATGCGGTCAAGGCGTCACCAACCCATACCGTCGTGCGGCTCGTTATCGCGCATCGGCGACGACCCGCGGCGTTGACGCGGGCGCACCGATTTCGGGCGCGACGTCTTCGAGCTTTTTCTCGCTGCGCCAGGCCATCGCCCATTTGAGCGAGGCGCCGACCGCGTCGGCGCCAGCGCTGGTGGACAAATCGGAAATGGCGTCGCACCATCCCGACCATTATGATTTCTGCGGGCGAGGGGCTCAGATGAACAAGCCGATTGTCATTCTTTCCTGTCTGGCGCTTTTGGCCTGTTCGGGGGAGCGCAAGACGGATGCAGCTGCTGCGGATCCAAAAGCTGACCTCATCCTGACGAACGCGCGCGTTTACACGTTGCGTTGGGGGGACCCGACGTCCGAAGGCGTGAGCGCGGCCGGCGCCCCACATGATGTGCAAGGCTGGCGCCCCGATGCAGAAGCGGTGGCGATGCGCGACGGCGCGATCATCTATGTGGGCGACGCCGAAGGCGCGTTGACCCTCAAATCCGCGGATACAAACGTCGTCGATTTGAACGGCGCGACGGTGACGCCCGGCCTTGTCGATTCGCACACCCATATTCTGGAGCTTGGCGCCAAACTGAGCGCCGTCGACCTCACCGGCGTTGCAACCGAAGACGAAGCGATCGCGCTCGTCGCCGATCGCGCAAAGACCGCGCCGAAAGGCGAATGGATCATCGGCGCTGGCTGGGACGAGGGCGCATGGGCGGCGCACTATCCCGACAAGGCGAAACTGAGCGCCGCGGTTCCGGATCACCCGGTGGCGCTCGACGGGCTTCACGGCTTCGCCATGTGGGTCAATCAGGCGGCGCTCGACGCCGGCGGCGTGACAGCTGATACGCCGGTTCCTGTCGGCGGCGACATGCGGCTTGGGCCAGACGGCGCGCCGAACGGTCTTTTCCTCAACAATGCGACAACGATGATCGACGCGATCATCCCGCCGCCGTCGGGCGCGGAGGTGAAAGACCGCATTCTTCGCGGCCTCAACCGGATGGCCGAGGACGGCTATGTCACCGTGCATGACGCCGGCGTCGGCGCCGACTATCAGGCGGCGCTTGAAGAGCTGGAGCGGGAGGGAAAGTTGCCGATCCGGTTTTATTCAATGTTGTCGCTGCGCGATGAAGACCTCATCAAGGCGTGGATCGGAAAAGGACCGGACGCTGATAATGACAGTTTCCTCGTCACCAGAAGCGTCAAGGCCTATTATGACGGCGCGCTCGGCTCGCGCGGCGCGCGATTACTCGAAGATTATTCCGACAAACCCGGTCATCGCGGCTTCAGCGGTGATGGATACGGTTTCAACCAGGCGCTCTTCGCCGAAATCATGAAGGCTGGTTTTCAGGTCGGCGTGCATGCGATCGGCGACGCCGGCAATCGCGAGGCGCTCGACATTCTGGCGCGTATCGAAGAGGCGGCGCCCGCTACGCGCAGCAATCGCAACCGCATCGAACATGCGCAGGTCGTCAGCCCCGAAGATATGCCGCGCTTCGCTCAACTCGACATTATCGCGTCAATGGAGCCGCCGCACGCGATGGAAGACAAGGCGTGGGCGGAAGACCGTCTTGGCTCTGATCGCATCAAGGGCGCCTATGCCTGGCGGTCGCTCCGCCGCGCCGGCGCGCGCCTTGTTTTTAACGCCGACAATCCGGGATCGGATCATGATATTTTTTACGGCCTGCACTCGGCGGTGACGCGCCAGGATAAGCAATTACAGCCCGAAGGCGGCTGGTTCCCGCAAGAGCGCGTGTCGATCGACGAGGCGATGCGCGCCTACACTTCGTGGGCGGCCTATGCGGGATTTCGTGAGGCGGAAACCGGCGTCATCGAGGCGGGCCGCTGGGCGGACCTGACGGTGATGGATATCGACCCGTTCGCCACCGCGGAGGCAGCGCCCGACGATATGCTGTCGGGGCGCATCCTGATGACCATCGTCGACGGAAAAATCGTTTTCGATGGAAGGTGAAGGGCGGGTGGCGCCGTCAAACTGCCTGATAGCGCCGCTTATGATGTTCAGCCCGGAATTTGAGGTCGCCATGTCGCCGTTACTTGCTCAACGCCTGATCGCCGCGCCGTTTCTTGTGCTTGGCGCATGGTGCCTCATTCTGCCGCGCATGGTCGAGCGGCTCAGCTTCCAGCCGGACTATTATCACGGCAGCGACGCAACCGCGCTGATGATCGGCTGTTTCGGGGCGCAGGCGATCCTTTCCGGCCTCTTTGCCGCGTTCAGCCGCTTCACGAAGACGACGTTCCTTGTTTACGGCGTCGCGCTGCTGCCGTTCTTCTGGTTCAATTACTGGTTTGTTTTCGTCGTGCCGATATTCAACAGCTGGATGGCGCTCGACTTTGTGTCAAACGCCGCCATGCTGGCGTTGTGCGTCATCGGATACCGGGCGAGCAAGTAGGGCGGGCGGGGCGAATCAAGCCGATGGCGTAAGGCGCCGTCCAATCGGGGTTATGGCGCATTACGGCGCGCGGCCTAATGCACGTTACTTGCTCTTCCCCGTGAGGCCTCGCCTCCGGCGGTGAGTAAGGCGGACAGACGCTTGTTTGACCTGCGGGACGCTTGCTTTTTTCGCGACTGCTGCTCCTAATACTCTCTTCGGATAATTCAGCTTGGAGAATTAATGGACAGCGGTCAGAAAGTTCGTCAGCGGTTCGAAGTCAGGCTTGGCAAGGCGTATTGGGACCAGGGCTTTTTCAACGTGAGCGTGAAATATGATCACCTCTTCGGAAAAGATCAGAAACCAATCAATATTTTCCTTGGCAACGAGCCGCGAGCAGTTGTCGGGTACGTCAATCGACGGGCCAATCCAAATGGAACGCCTCGCATAATGGCGCCGGTTCAGATGAAAGAGTGGATAAGACGGAACGGAAAGCTTGGCGGGACAATTCTGGTCGAAGTCTTGTCGAATGGACATATCCAGTTGCGCAGCAGCCGGTTGCGTACTATTTGACGACGTCAACCGTAATCCGGATGCGTCAGACGGTAAGCTTGCTTGTTATTATCGGCACCCGGAATTACGTTCGATCACCGGTTCCGGTCCGCCATTTCGCGCAGCATCAATAGCCGACAATACCGCCGCTTTTGTGGGGAAGCTCTGACCGGGATTTGATAGGCAGTTTCCGTTCCTTGCCTTAAGGCGCCAACGCCAGCCATCTGCAGATTGGTAATATTCGTAACGTGGCCACCCATTCGATGGTGCGGTCTGTTCAGTCTGCGTTGTGGCGCAGCCGATGACAAAAATCAGCATGCAAATTAAAAGCAGACGGTTCATAAGTTTCTCCTCCCTTGGTGCCTAAGTAATTGCGGCGGGTATCGATTCGCTCAACCCCCCAGGCTTGCTAGCATTATACCAACCTGCACGAGTTTTGACTCATTTGGGATTCACAGATTGATCGAATGCTGATTCAAGGTGGCGAACGAAGGAGGTTCGCCATGGGACGACGCGCGATTGGGCTTCGGGATGACTTTGACGGTAAAGCGTTGCG
>JBGSVH010000048.1:0-2922 GCA_041753055.1 Parvularculaceae bacterium | reverse complement strand
CCGCGAAAATCCGCCACAGCAAGATCTCTCCTCAAAGCCGGCAATTGCGGTCTTGCCGTTTCGACTGGTCGGCGTCGCCGGCGCCCATGCGGGCGTCGCCGATGCGCTGCCCGATGAACTGATTTCGGTTCTGGCGCGCCTCCGCTGGCTGTTTGTCATCGCGCGCGGCACCGCGTTCCGGTTTCGCCCGCCCGATCAGGACGCGGTCAGTATCGGCGCCACGCTCGGCGTTCGCTATTGTTTGACCGGAACGATTGAAATCGCCGGCGACCGCATCGTCGTCGCGGTCGAACTGGCGGAAACCGGAAATGGCGGTGTCGTCTGGGGCGAGCGTTTCGCCGCGCGCCTCGACGACATCCATGAAATCCGTGAAAAGATTATCACTGAAATCGTCGCTGCGCTTGAGCTGCATATTCCGCTGATCGAGGCGAATGCGGCGCGTCTCAAATCTCCGGACCGCCTCGACGCCTGGTCCGTCTATCATCTCGGTCTCCAGCATCTTTACCGCTTTAACAAAAAGGACAACGCCACAGCGCTTGCGATGTTCGAGCAAGCGATCGCGCATGATCCCGGCTTCGCCCGGGCCCATGCAGCGCTGTCCAGCGCGCATTTTCAAAATGCGTTTCTCCGCTACAATCCGGATCGGCCGATTGATGTCGCTAATGCGCGCAAATTTGCTGAACGCAGCATCGAACTTGATCCGCTCGATCCATTCGCCAATTTTTCGATGGGCCGTGTTCACTGGATTGAGGATGATACGGCTAGCGGCGCTGGCTGGCTTGATCGGTCGATCGCTTTAAGCCCGCATTACGCGCAGGGTCTTTATGCGCGCGCCTGGGCGAATTCCGTTTTGGGGACCAAGGCGTCGATCGGCGAGGACATTGATCTCGCGCTGTCACTAAGCCCGCTTGATCCGTTTCGCTATGCAATGCTCGGCGTGCGTGCTTTCAATTGCCTCGCTGAAGGCGATGAAGCCGCTGCGGCGCGATGGGCCGAGGAAGCGGCGCGCGCGCCCGGCGCCCATGTTTTGATCGCCGCCATCGCTGTCGCCATGCACGCAGTCAACGGTGACGACGAAAGGGCTCGCCACTGGGCCGACAATGTCCGCGCCCGAAAACCGGGCCTGGCGCGCGCGGACTTTTTCGAAGCGTTCCCGTTCCAGCGGCCTGACGTAAGAAAACGGTTGTCCCGCGCCCTTGAGCGACACGGGTTTTGATCGGGCCGGGTCCCGTTGCAATGGTTTCGGTTTATCTGCGCCGATAGTCGCAGCGACATTAGACCATCTCCTGCACTCGCCATGACTGGCGCAGGAACGAGATCACCCAAAGTATCAAGGGAATAGACGCGATGGCCTCTACCGCAGAGCAACTGCGCCAATATCGCGGACCCGTACTTTTCAGTTTCGGTTTCCGGCCGTTCTTTCTGTTCGGGGCGTTGCTGGCGTCAATTCTGCCGATGCTGGCGGCGCTTTCGATGGCGGGGGCCGTTGCAATTGGCGGCGCCCATGGCGCGATCGCTTATCACGGCCATGAAATGGTCTTTGGGTTTCTTGCCGCCGTCGTCACCGGTTTCGTGATGACCGCCGTGCCGAACTGGACGGGCCGGTTGCCGGTTCTCGGTTGGCGCCTGTTCGGGTTGTTCTCCTTGTGGCTTGCCGGCCGTATCGCCATGGCCGCGTCTGGCGCAATCGGCGCGCAGGCGGCGGCTGTCATCGACTGCATGTTCCTGATCGTTGTTGATCTGATCGTCTTGCGTGAAATAGCAGCCGGGAAGAACTGGCGGAATCTCCCCGTGTGTTTCCTGATCGGCCTGTTCGCGCTCGGCAATGTGCTGTGGCACAGTCACGCGTTGAACCAGGGCGCCGGACAATTCGGCTTGCGGTGGGGCGTCGCTGTTATTGCGATTTTGCTCGCGCTCATCGGCGGGCGGATCACGCCAAGCTTCACCCGCAACTGGTTCATGAAGACCAAGATACCTGTCGCCGATGCACCCTTCGCCATTGTTGACAAGATGGCGCTCGGCGCAATCGTTGCGGCAATGATCGTCTGGCTTGCGGCGCCGACAGATATCGGGACAGCTGTCTTGCTGTTCGCAGCGTCTGGCTTGCATCTTTGCCGTCTGGCGCGCTGGCGTGGATGGCTGACGACAGCCGAGCCGCTGGTGACCATTTTGCATGTCGGTTATCTGTGGCTCGCTGCCGCGCTGTCGTTTCTCGGCGCAGCAGCGGCGTTTCCGGAAAGCGTCAGCATCTCAACCGCATTTCATGCGCTGACCGCCGGCGCGGCGGGCGTCATGACCCTTGCCGTGATGACGAGGGTAACGCGCGGCCACACGGGACGGGCCCTGACCGCCGATGCGCCAACCATTGCGATTTATGTTCTCGTCAATCTCGGCGCCGCCAGCCGGATCGCAGCGTCGTTCTGGTTGTCGAATTACAGCGCCGCGCTAACCGTAGCGGCAGCATTGTGGAGCAGCGCCTTCCTGCTTTTTTCCCTCGTTTACGGCCGCTATCTGCTGACGCCGAAGCTGACTTCATAGCGCCAGGCGGCGCACTGCATCTGCGGTGTCCGTCGTGTCGGGACGAACGCTCAGGATCAGCCGGGCTTATTGGCCATCGACGTCTTCCCGCTTCATCTCCAGCGCCAGCCATTCTTCTTCTGCGGCGGCGAGTTCTGCTTCAGTGATTTCGAGCCGCCTGGCCTTCTCGTTGAAGGCCGCCGCGTCCTTCGCGAACAGCGTCTGGTCGGCGAGTGCGGCTTTGAGCGCCGAGATTTCCGTCGACAGCGCACTCATCTTCTTGGGCAAGGTCTCAAGCGCGAATTTCTCCTTGAAGCTCAGCTTGGCCTTAGCGGCCGGCGCCGGGGCGGGCTCGGTTTTGTCTTTTGTCGCGGCGCGGCCAACCGCTCGCGCCCGCGGCGCGCT
>JBGSVH010000047.1:0-27978 GCA_041753055.1 Parvularculaceae bacterium | reverse complement strand
GTCGCGCATGCAAGTGATGGCGGCGGGTCGATCCGCATTCCCGCCGCCTGTTGCGGCAATGTCGGCCTTAAGATGTCGCGCGGACGCCACCCGATGGCGCGGCCGGAAACCGCGGGACCGGTGACGATTTCGGTGCACGGCGTTCAGTCGCGCACGGTTCGCGACACCGCGGCGGTGATCGCCGCGCTGGAAGTTCCCGCCGCGGTCAGCGGTCTTGCCGAGGTTGGTCTTGTCACCGGCCCCAATACGCGCCGGCTCCGGATCGGGCTTGTTACCGCCGGTCCTTATGGCCGGCCGGTCGATCAGGAAGTTGTCGATGCGACACGGTCAGTTGCGAAACTTTGTGAAAGTCTTGGCCACAATGTTGCGGAAATCAATCTGCCGAGCAGCGAGGGCGTCGAGGAAGCGTTCATGCTTTATTGGGCGAAATACGCCGAGATTGCCGTATCACGCTGGGAAGAAGTATCCGGGCTGAAACGCAACGGGCTTGCCTTTGAAAAGTTTACACTCGGTCTCATCGAGCACTACGAGGCGAAAGCATCAGAGCTCGAAGCCGCGATTGCGCGCCTTCTCGCCGTGCCGACTGAATTCAACACGATGTTCCAGTCGGTCGATGTGGTCTTGTCGCCGGTCCTCGCCGCGCCGCCGGCGCCGCTCGGCTTTCTTGATCCAAAGCTCGACTACCAAACGCACCTCGATCGGGTGCTAAACTATGTCCAGTTTACAGCTCTTTTCAACATTGTCGGCGCGCCGGCGATTTCGCTGCCGCTCTCGATGTCGGCCGCCGGATTGCCGCTCGGCGCCATGTTTGGCGCTAGGACGGGCGACGAAAAAACCCTGCTGGAACTCGCCTATGAACTTGAAGATGCGGCGCCCTGGCGCGCCCGCCGCCCGGCGATTTTCGGCTAGGGCGTTTTCCGGTCAAGTGGAATCCGGTTGATCGCAGAAAACGCCCTAATTCATAGATCTTGAGCAACCTTCGCGCGCCAGAGCGCGCGAAACTTGCTCTAGGACGACGACGCGGCTTCGATAAGGCTCTTGAAAAACAACGCGCCGTCGACGCCGCCCAACAAAGGCGAGATGACGCGTTCGGGGTGCGGCATCATCCCAAGGACATTGCCGGCGTCGTTGACGATCCCGGCGATATTGCGCGCCGAGCCGTTTGGATTGTCGACATAGCGGAAAACAATGCGGCCCTCGGTTTCGAGGCGGTCGAGCGTTTCAGCGTCCGCGAAATAATTGCCGTCATGATGCGCCACCGGAAAATCGACTGTCTGGCCTTTTTCAAATCCGCTTGAGAACATCGACTGGTTGTTTTCAACGCGCAGCGTGACGGTGCGACAGGCGAAATTGAGATCGGCGTTGCGCATCAAGGCGCCGGGGAGGAGCCCCGTTTCGGTGAGGATCTGAAAGCCGTTGCAGATGCCGATGACGGGCGTGCCGGCTTTGGCTTTTTCGATAACGGCGCGCATGATCGGCGAGCGCGCCGCCATCGCGCCCGAGCGAAGATAATCGCCATAGGAGAACCCGCCCGGCAGAACGATCAGGTCAGTCGCCGGCAGATCGGCGTCGCCATGCCAGACCATCGACGGCGCCTTGCCCGTCGCCTGCTCAAGCGCCACGGCGGCGTCGCGGTCGCAATTGGCGGCAGGAAATACTATGATGGAAGTTTTCATCTCGTCACCGTTTTAAGATGCTCCAGTCCGCGCCCGTCAGGCGGACAGATTCGTCCCATAATCGCCCGGCGGCTGTCTGGTTTAATGCGAACGGGCTAATCTTCGCTTCGCCGACCGGGCCGCTGAAGTCTCGAAACCCTGTCGGCCCGTAATAGCCGCCGGCTTCAGCTTCCGCGCCGCCGGCGCAGAGAACGGTCGGCAGCGCCCCCTTGTCCGCCGGTTGAGACAGCAGCGCTGTCAGCGGTTTCATCAGCAGCGCAGCAACAGCGCCGGGACCCGTCGATTGCAAATTCGTGTCGGAGTATCCGGGATGGCAGGCAAAGGCGCGCGCCGCGCAACCCGAATCTATCAGACGTCGGTTGAGGTCGAGCGCGTAAACAAGATTGGCGAGCTTGCTCTGGCAATAGGCGCCGACTGCCGAATAGCTGCGTTCCAGCATTAGATCGTCGAACCTGAAGCCTTGCGCATATTTATGGGCGATGCTGGCGACGGACACGAAACGGCCCGAGGACGCTTCGACAACATCGCAGAGCGCGGCGTTCAACGCGAAATGCCCAAGATGATTGACGCCGAACTGGGTTTCAAATCCATCTTTCGTCACTTCGCGTTTCGGCACCATCATGATCCCCGCATTGTTGACGAGCGCGTCAATGCGCGAATGACGGGTGCGGACTTCCGCGGCGGCGTTTCTGACGGACGAGAGATCGGCGAGATCGACGAGCGCATAGCTGAACGCGCCCGCGGGCGAGGCGGTCTTGAGCGAGGCGACCGCTCCACGCGCCTTTGCTTCGCTGCGGCACAGGATTTCAACCTTTGCGCCTCTGGCGCCAAGCATCCGCGCCGCCTCAAAGCCGATGCCGCTATTGCCTCCGGTGATGATGAAGGTCTTGCCCGCGAGATCGGGTAGCAACGCGTCCGTCCAGCCGCGCGCCAGGCTCATGCCATCAGCTCAATCGAATAATTTTCCATAACCGGGTTGGCTAGGAGCTTTTTACACATGTCTTCAACCTTCGCCCGCGCCGCCGCTTCGTCTGATTCGTCGAGCTTCAGTTCGATGATTTTCCCCTGCCGGACATGGTGCGCGCCGGCAAAACCAAGGCCGGCCAGCGCCCCTTCAATGGCTTTGCCCTGCGGATCGAGGACGCCAGATTTGAGGGTGACGGTAATCCGGGCTTTCATGGCGACTTGTCCTTCTGGAGAGGGGGCGGGGGCGGCGCCCCTGCCATACGCCGGTCGCCGCGGGGCTGCAACTCGCCCGGTGAAATCGCGATTGCGCCGGATTTGGGCGAGGTATAGCGTCCCGGCCGCTCGGAGTGGGGGGCGCTCTATTCAGGAGAATGTTAAATGCGTCGGTCGTCGTTGGCGTCCGCATGCGCGGTTCTAGTTGCAGTCAGTTTGTGCGCCGCGCCGGCGTTCGCCGCGACATTGGCGCCAGCAGCGGAGGGATCGGCGGGACTGTCAGTATTCGATGAGCCGCTTGAATTCTTCCTATTTGCACTGACTCTGGTTGGCGTCGCCTTATTCCACCACCGGACGTTCACGGTTGCCGTGAGCGGCCTTGCCGCGATCATCGCCTACAAATATTTCTTCACTGGGTTTCATGAAGGCGCGGGCCTTGACGGCCTGCACCTTCACATGTGGCGCGAGCGGGTGACGCTCGGCAATCTCTTCTTGCTCCTGCTCGGCTTTGCCGTCCTGTCGCGCCACTTCGAGGATTCAAAAGCGCCCGAGGCAATGCCGCGCATTCTCCCCGACAACTGGTTCGGCGGGCTTGCCCTGCTGGCGATGATTTTTGTCATTTCAAGTTTTCTCGACAATATCGCCGCCGCGCTTATCGGCGGCGTTGTTGCGCGGCATGTCTACGAGAAAGTTTATATCGGCTATCTCGCCGCGATTGTTGCAGCATCGAATGCGGGCGGATCGGGTTCGGTTGTCGGCGACACCACAACAACAATGATGTGGATCGACGGCGTCAATCCTCTTTGGGTCGTGCATGCCTATGTTGCCGCGGCGGCGGCGTTTCTCATATTCGCCGTTCCATTGTCGATCATCCAGCAAATCCACTCGCCGATCCAGAAACACCGCGAAGGCGACTTCAAGATCGACTGGACGCGCGTCGGCGTCGTCGGGGCAATCCTTGTCACGGCTGTCGCCGCCAATGTCGTGGCCAATCTCTTTGCGCCGCATATTCTTGAGCTTTATCCGGTCATTGGCATCGGAGTCTGGGCGGCGATTTTTGTGACCGCGATTGTCAGGCTGCCAAATCTTGGCGTCGCGGTATCGAGCCTTAAAGGCACCCTGTTCCTGTTGTCGCTGGTCACCTGCGCGTCGCTGATGCCGGTTGAAAGACTGCCACAGGCCGGGTGGGAAACGGCATTGACGCTCGGCTTCGTATCAGCGGTCTTCGACAACATTCCGCTGACAGCGCTGGCGCTTGAACAGGGCGGATATGATTGGGGCTTCCTTGCCTATGCCGTCGGCTTTGGCGGTTCGATGATCTGGTTTGGCTCGTCAGCGGGCGTCGCGCTTTCCAATCAATATCCGGAAGCAAAGTCCGCCTTGAGTTGGCTGCTGCATGGCTGGTGGAGTGTGCTCGCCTATGTGGTCGGGTTCTACGCCCTCTACACGGTGCTCGGCTGGCATCCGCACCCGCCGCACAAGGCGGCGTCGACTGAGCCGGCGGCGATAGTCCGGCTGGCCTAGATCATTGCCTTCGGGCGTCTGCCCGCCTAGCGTCCCTCCGGAAAATACCGGAGGGGTCGTCCTGTGAAGAAATTTCTGCTTGCCGCCGCTGCAGCGTTGGCGCTGCCGTCTGTCATTGCGCCAGCGAGCGCCGCGTCGCCTGAAGAACAGGCCGCGGCGCGCGAGATGTTCGCCAGGATCATTTCGATGCGGACGTCGAAGGGCAATGGACAGGTTCCAGCGATGGCCGCCTATCTCGCCGGCGAATTGCGCAAGGCGGGTTTTTCCAAGGACGATATTTACATCTTGCCGAAAGATGAAACGGCGGCGCTGGTCGTGCGCTATCGCGGCGACGGGGCGTCGGGCAAAAAACCGATCCTGTTCCTCGCCCATATGGATGTCGTCGATGCGCGGCCCGAAGACTGGGAGCTCAATCCGTTCGAACTGACCGAGAAAGACGGCTATTTCTTCGGCCGCGGCGTCACCGACAACAAATATGGCGTGCTCAACCTGACGCAGACTTTTATCCGCCTGAAGAAGGAAGGATTCACGCCGACCAGAGATATTGTCATCGCTTTTTCAGGCGATGAGGAGACCGGTATGGTGACAACAAAGATGCTTGCCTATGACCGCAAGGACCTGACCGATGCGGAATTCGCTCTCAATAGCGACGCCGGCGGCGGCATGCTGAGCGCGGAAGGAAAGCCGGTTGGTTATGGTGTGCAGGCGGCGGAAAAAACCTATGCGACGTTTGACGTAACGGCGAGAAACCAGGGCGGCCATTCCTCGCAGCCGCGCAAGGACAATGCGATCTACGATCTTGCGCATGCGCTCGACCGGATCGAGAAGCTTGAATTCCCGGTGATGTCGAACGCCATCACGCTGGCGGATTTTGCCGCCACTGGCCCCGCGCTCGGCGGCGAGCTTGGCGAGGCTATGACGGCATTTGCAAAAAATCCGAAAGACAAGAAAGCGGCGAAAGTGCTGGCCGGCGATCCGGGAACGCTCGGCCAGACGCGCACGACGTGTGTTGCGACAATGCTGAACGCGGGTCATGCCGAAAACGCGCTGCCGCAGCGCGCAACCGCGACCGTCAACTGCCGGATCTTTCCGGGCGTTGAGGTTGAGACCGTTAAATCAACGCTTGCCTCAGCAATCGACAATCCCGCGCTTGAGATAACAACGCTTGACGATCCCACGCCGAGCCCCGCATCGGAAATGCGCGACGACGTTACTGCCGCGTTGTCGAAAGCCGTTCATGCGCGCTTTGCTGACTTGCCGATCGGCGCTTATCAGGAATCGGGCGGCACCGACGGAAAACATTATCGCAGCGCCGGCGTGCCAACGCTCGCAATGTCGGCAATATTCATGAAAAGCGACGACATGTTCGCGCACGGGCTTAACGAGCGCCTGCCCGTCGACTCGTTTTACGGCGGCCTCGATCACTGGATGATCATCATCAAGGAATTCGCCGGGCCGGCAGCTGCGAATTAAAGCGCGTAGCTGACGAACAGGCGAATGTCGGCGTCGGACGCGGCGCGCGACAGGCCGAACAGCGCGCCAAATTCGTATTTCATGTGGTTACCGAGTTTGCCCTTGAGCACAGGGCCAAGTTGGTGCCGCTGTTCGTCGAATGCGCCAAAGTGGTCTGTCGTTCCGTAGGCGTTGAACATCTGCGCTCCAATTTTGATTCCCGAGGGCAGTTTGTACGTCGCTTCCTCACGGGTTTCGATCGAGACCCCGTCTTTGGCGCGATCCCCGAATTCATGGCCGAATAAGATCACGCCGCGCAATTCTACGTGCTTGTCCAATTCAAACTGATTGTGCCAAGCGACACGGGCGCGACCCGGCAGGCCATCCTCCAGAGGAATGTTGCCGTCGAACCTGATCGCCGAATCCCAGCCGCCAGTATTCTCGCTTTCCCTGAATTGGTGGAGGATTTCGACGCTGGCCGTCTGCGCCTTCAATGGATCGGCGCCGTGCTTCCCGAGTGTCAGCAAGATGCGGCCTCGCCAACTGTCGCTAAAGCCATGCTGGTAATGGAGGCGATGGGTAAATCCCTCGTCCTTCCCGTCATCTTCTGGCGAATACGCAAAACGATACTCAATAAGGTCTTCACCGTCCTTTACGTCAGCTCCCGAAACGCCGCTGGTGCTCTGCGCCATCACGGGTGAGGCCAGCGCGAAAAGCGAAACCGCCGCAAAAGCGGAGAGTAATCTGGAACAAGTCTTAAAGCGCATTTATTGCACTCCGGCGCAAACTGTGCGCGCGGAGCTAAGCGTCGTTGATGAACCTATTGTGACGCTTCAATAACGGTACGATGAATTTACGCACAGTGTGCGTCGGATCATTTCTCGTTGTCGGTGACGAGGACCGGTCCTGCGTGGCCGCCGACGCCGTTGTCTTTCAGGACGCCGAGGCGTTTGGCGACTTCGCGATAAGCGTCGGTGACGCCGCCAAGGTCCTTGCGGAAGCGATCCTTGTCCATGATCGCGCCGGTTTCCATGTCCCACAGGCGGCAGCTGTCGGGGCTGATTTCATCGGCGAGGATGAGGCGGACGAGGTCGCCTTCATATTGCCGGCCGAATTCAACCTTGAAATCAACGAGTTTGATGCCAACGCCGGCGAAGAGGCCCGACAGGTAATCATTGATGCGCAAGGCGAGCGCCATCATGTCGTCGATTTCCTGCGGCGTCGCCCAGTTGAAGGCGGTGATGTGTTCTTCCGAAACCAGGGGGTCGCCGAGCGCGTCATTCTTGTAATAGAATTCGATGACCGAACGCGGCAGCTGCGAGCCTTCTTCGAGCCCCAGACGCTTGACGAGCGACCCCGCCGCTGTATTGCGCACCACGACTTCCAATGGGATAATCTCGACATGGCGGATCAGTTGCTCGCGCATGTTAAGCCGCCGGATGAAATGCGTCGGCACGCCGATGCGTTCGAGACCCTGCATGACAAATTCTGAAATGCGGTTATTAAGGACGCCCTTGCCTTCAAGCACTGCGCGTTTTTGATTGTTGAATGCGGTCGCGTCGTCCTTGAAATACTGGATGAGGGTGCCGGGCTCGGGCCCTTCAAACAGGATTTTCGCTTTGCCTTCGTAGACTTGCTTGCGGCGCGCCATCTGGGCTTGGTCCTTCTTTGGGCCGGCGGGGCTCGAATCGAGCGGGTCGGGGCCGACCGGAGCGCGCGGCTATACGCGCTTGGAACCCGGCTGAAAACCCCTACATCCAACCTAGGGCAGCGTCTATCGCCGCGTTGCAGCACGGCATTGCCGCCGCCCGCCCTCACGGCTAGAAGAGAGACAAAGCGGCAGGTAAAACCCAAGGAAATCAACGGCCATGACCAGTTTCGACGATCGCAAGGACAGCTTCGAGAAAAAATTCGCCCATGACGAGGCGCTGAAATTCAAGGCCGAGGCCCGCCGCAACAAGCTGCTCGGCAAATGGGCGGCCGGGCTGCTCGGGCTGAATGGCGAAGAAGCCGAGGAATATATCCTTGCTGTGATCAAGGCCGACTTCGCCGAGGCTGGCGACGATGACGTCTATCGCAAGGTACGGGCTGATTTCGACGCCGCCGGCATCGACCAGAGCGAACACCAGATTCGCCGTCACATGGACGAATTCATGGCCGAAGCGATCCGGCAAATCAAAGAACAGGGCTGACGCCTGCGCTCCATCTGCTTATGGCGCTGGAGCAGCTCAAGGCGAGTCGTTAGCCTCCACCCATTGAAACAGGAGACGGCATGGGACGCGTCACAGGAAAAAAAGCGTTTATCACCGGCGGCGCGCAAGGATTGGGCGCGTGTTTTGCGCGCATGCTTGCGGCGGAGGGCGCTAAGGTCGTCGTCACCGACATCAATTTGATGGGCGCCGAAAAAACCGCGGCTGACATCGACGCCGAGTATCCGGGCGCGGCGTCTTACTGCCATCACGACGTCACCAGGCGCGATGAATGGGAAACGGCGCTTGGCATGGCGGCTGAATTCATGGGCGGCGTCAATGTCCTGATCAACAATGCCGGCGTCGGCGGCTGGGGCAATATCGAAACGGAAACGCCGGAAAACTGGCGGCGGACTTTTGATATCGACGTCGATTCGATTTTCATGGGCACACAGCTCGCGATGCCTTATTTGAAGGAATCCCAGCCCGCCTCAATCATCAATATTTCCTCGGTCGCGGGAATGATCGCCAGCGCCGACATGCTGTCTTACAACACCGCGAAAGCCGCCGTCTGGATGATGTCAAAATCAATCGCCCTGCATTGCGCCAAGGCCGGCTACGATATTCGCTGCAATTCCGTACACCCCGTTTTCACCAGGACGCCGATCATCGATCCGCTGGTTGCAATGGGCGGCGGCGGCGCGGGCGGGGAGGCGAAGCTGACCCGACAAATCCCGCTGCAGCGTCTCGGCGAACCGGAAGACGTCGGCTATGCGGTCCTGTATCTGGCGTCGGATGAATCGCGCTTCGTCACCGCATCGGAATTCAAGATCGACGGCGGCATCACCGCGCAGTAAATGCTATTTGCGCGCGCCTTGCGCCGCGAAATATTTTGCGGCGCCTTTAAGATAATCGCGCCGGTCGCCGACGACATAGGGAGCGATCTGCATCACGGCGGCGTAAACGCCGTCATTGATGCGCGCCTTGTCGGACTGCTGCGCCTCGGTAATCGCCCGGTATTGCAGCCAGAACGTCAGATGCGCGGCGATGCGGTCGGCAAGGTGTTCCTTTTCGCCGGCCTCGAACGAGACTAGTCTTTGCGCTTGCAATGACGACAGGATCGCCAACGTCGTTGACCGTTTCAGCGCGAGCAGGCGCGCAAGGCGCGGCCGCAACGACGCGCAGCGCTCTAGGATCGACGACATGCCTTCATAGAAAAAGCGGAAGTCGTTGATCTCCTCAAAAATGATGTAGATGAAAATCCAGTTGTCTTCGAGCGACAGCGGTTTTTCGATCGGCGCGGACAGGACCTGCCGCAATTCCGTTTCGAACCCATCGAAGAGGGTCTCGATGATCGCCTCTTTGCCCTTGAAATGATAATAAAGATTGCCGGGCGAGATGCCGAGAACCGCCGCGATATCGACGGTTGAAACTTGCGCTTCGCCTTCCGCGTTGAACAGCGCCAGTGACGTCTTGAGTATCCTGTCGCGGGTCTTGACCTTGCCGGTCATGAGCGTTTCAGGCTTTTTTCTTCTTTGCGGTCTTGCGCTTGACAGGTTTCGCCGGGGCCGTTTCGAGCAGCGCTTCAAGCCGTGCAACGCGGGCGCGCAGCTCGCTGACTTCTTCGGCGACCGACGCATGATCGTCGCCGATGCCAATGCCGACGCCAATACGCTCGCGCATCCGCTTGATGCGGTCGTCGAGCGAATGCGCGCCGGGCGCCACTTGTGCGGCGACCTTGCGGCCCTGTTCTTCCACCTTTTTTTCGATTTCCTCGCCCTTGGCGACGAGATCGTCAAAGACGCGCGCCGATTCGTCCGTCAGTTTGGCAATCGATTCTTGCGCTTCTGAAAACGCCCGGCCATAGGCGCCGATGCCGGCGAGCCAGATCTTGCGGGCGGTGTCGGCGGAGTGGTGCGGTTTCCTGGCCAAGGCAAAGGCTCCTAATTTGCGGTCGCGGTCTTGAAATGTTTTTGCGGTTTTGCCGCCATCGCCGGCCGGTCGAGAAATGTCTTGAGGACGGGCAGGACGCGTTTTGCCTGCGATAGGACAAAAAGATGCCCGCCGTCTTCGACGACGTGAAGCTCGGCGTTGCGGATCATATATTTCAGAATTTTTGCGTTGGCGAGCGGCACGATATTGTCGCGTCCGCCGGCGAGCACCAGCGTTTCATGCGGCAGGAACGGCAGGAACGGCAGGCTCGACCAGCCCATCATCGCCATCAGCTGGTACACATATCCCGACCGCGACGGCGGCGTCATGCGCGCGGAAAACTGCGATGCGCCTTCCGGTTCATCGCCGTACAGCGTCTTGAAATTCTTGGCGAGAAAATCGCGGTCCATATAGCGCTTGGGGTCGGCCATCTTCGACAGCGCATCGATTTTTCCCGGCACCATCAAGGCGCCGGGTGACGTCGCGCAAAGCACAAGCCGGTTGACGCGGTTTTGATACTGGAAGGTGAACTGCTGCGCCGCGCCGCCGCCCCAGGAAACGCCCATGACGTCGACCGGACGGTCATAGCCGTAATGAAGCAGAATGGATTTTGCCGCATGCGCCACCCACCACGGGCGATAGGGCGTAACCGGGCCCGGCGAACCGCCAACGCCCGGCAAGTCAAAGGTGATGATGTCGCGATCGGCCAGCGCTTCAGCCAGCGGCTGGGCAATTTCGAGATTGGCGCCGATGCCGTTGAAGAACAGGAACGGGCGGCCGGCGCCCTGGCCGCGCCAGACGGCAGTGCGCAGTTTTTGCAGGCCGACGCTGACGAAACCAAGTTCCGGCAGATGATGATTGCCCGTACTCATACTGTCACCATTGTTGGGTTTAGCCGAAGACATATTCGCCTGGCGCCTTGGCGGTTGGCGCAAAGGCTTTTGACCCGAGCGCCTTGGGCGCCGCTTTCATCCCGCCAGACCGCTGGCGCAGCCAGTTGGTCCACAACGGCCACCATGATCCCTGCTGCGGTTTGGCGCCGGCAAGCCAGTCATCGGCGTTTTCGGGCAAGTCGTCATTGGCGAAAAACTGCGCCTTGGGATTTCCCGGCGGGTTCAGCAGCGCCTGAATATGGCCGCTGTTCGACAGCACGAATTTCACGTCGCCGCCAAAGAGATGAACGTTGCGGTAGCAGGCGCGCCACGGCGTGATGTGATCGGTGACGGCGGCGACCATGAAGGCGTCCTGCTTCACTTTCGTCAAATCGAGCTTGTGGCCCATGAAGTCGACGGTGCCGGGATTGGCGAAGCGCTTGTCGGCGTAAATATCGAGATAGTCGGAGTGAAGCTGCGCCGGCAGGTTGGTCGAATCATTGTTCCAGTACAAAATGTCGAAAGGCGGCGGGCTGTCGCCCATCAGGTAATTGTTGACGACGTAATTCCAGATGAGATCGTTGGGGCGCAGCCAAGCGAAAGATTTCGATAGGTCGTCGCCCGACAAAATGCCCTTCTTGCGCGAATGGCGCCGTGCGACCTCGATCGCTTCGTCGGTGACAAAAAGACCGACTTCGCTGTCTTCCTTGTGTCCGTCGAGGACGCAGACCTGAAGCGTGAACGAGTTGATGATATTGGACTTGCGCGCGGCGAGTTCTGACAGGAAGCTTGCCGTGGTAATGCCGCCGGAACAGGCGCCCGATACGTTGATCTGTTTTGACTTGGTGATCTTGCAGATGGCTTCCGCTGCCTCGATCAGCGACGCGACGTAATCTTCAAGGCCCCAATCGGCATGTTCTTTTTGCGGGTTGCGCCAGCTGACCGCGAAGACCTGGAACCCTTGCGACAGCACAAAGCGCACGACGCTTTTTTCCGGCGACAGATCATTGGCGTAAAATTTGTTGATCTGCGGCGGCACGATCAGAAGCGGGATTTCGTGGACTTCGTCCGTTGTCGGCTTGTACTGGATCAGCTCCAGCATCTCGTTCTTGAAGACAACCGCGCCAGGCGTCGTCGCCAGATTCTCGCCGACCTTGAATGGCCGTCCGTCGACTTGGCTCGGCATGCCGTTATTGTGGCGAATGTCATTATAGGCGTTCTGCAGCCCCTTCACGAGCGACAGCCCGCCTGTCTCGTAAACGCGCTTCATCGCGGCGGGATTGCCGATCAGCGAATTCGTCGGCGCCAGCGCGTCGGCGATAATATCGAGAACGAATTTGGCGCGCGTCTTGTCGGCGTCATCAACGCCGGAATCCTCGATCCAGCCGGCAAATCCCTTGCGCATGGCGAGCCAGGACTGCATCGAATATTTGTAGAGCGGATTGTGCGCCCAGGTCGGATCCTGGAAGCGGCGATCCCGCTTTTCCGGCGCAATTTGCGACTCGCCTTTGACGATTTCGACGAGATCCTTGCCGTAATTGGTAAGATGCCTGGCGAACGGCGCCGGCTGCTTTGCCGCGTGGCCGATAAGAACGCCGAGCGATTTCAGGAGCTCGGTCCTGCGGATGCCGATGATCGGGTTGAGGGCGTTCGGCGTATCCGCTGCGCGTTCGCCAAGATCGTCTTCTGCTTTCGACATACCGCCTCCCAATTTATCGTTCTTCGCCAAAACTATGCGAGGTCGATGGGCGCACGCAAATCAGGGGCAAACCAGCCCTTATTGCAGCGCAACAAAAAGCGGGACGTTTCGGGAGAAACGCCCCGCCTTATTGGTACTCTACACAACCTTACTGAGGGGAGAACGCTTAGGCCGCTTTCGCCGTCTTGGCAGTGGCGCGCTTGGTCTTTGTCGCGACTTTTTTCTTCAGCGCGGCGACTTCAGCTTCCAGTTCCTTGACGCGGTCATTGGCAGCCCGGGCCGGGATGAAGGCGCGAACTTTTTCAAAGCCGGCGCCGTAAACGCCTTTGGCGCGATCGCGAACGTCAACGATCTGCTCTTTTGCGGTTTCTTCGATTTCTTCGCCCTTTTCGACGAGTTCGCCGAAGAGTTCGGCATACTTCTCGGACAGGTTCTTCAGCGCCGGCTTGGCGCGCTCGAAGGCGACGCCATAGGCGCCAAGATAGGCGAGCCAGCCCTGGCGGACGGCGTCGACGGCGTTGAAGTCTTTGGTTTCAGCAACTTGCTTGCGCTTGGTCATGATGTGGGTCCTTTCAAGACTGGCCGGTTACGGAGCCCGGCATCGATCACTGACCCCAAGATAAGCAGCCAATCTAGAATGTTCACCCAAATTTTTGTGCGCCGCACAAATCTTAATTAATTAAGATAAATCAATAAGTTACATATAGGGTGCGGGTCAGGGCAGGCCGGGAAAGCTGTCCACCATCTCAATTTTTAGATTCGGGAAGCTGTCGACATACTGAATCTTGAAATCCGGCAAACTGTCGACGAACTGCCATTTCCCGCAATCATCCGGAAAACTCGTGACTGCCTGCACTTTAAGATCGGGAAAACTGCTGACGACCTGAACCTTCAAATCGGGAAAGCTCTCGACGACCTCGACCTTGCCGAACAGTTTGAAGCCTTTCAGTGTGCAATCGTCGCCGACCTCTGTGGCTTGTGCTGAGGCGAGGCCAGCAAAAAAGGCTGCCAGTATCAGGAACGCCATTTTCATCGCTTGATTAAGAGCTGCGCGGCGACTAGCTTCAAGGTCCTCAACCGGCGCGCCGCCGGAATGCGGCGGATTTGATGGTGCTGCGAGAGAGGATTGAACTCTCGACCTCTCCCTTACCAAGGGAGTGCTCTACCACTGAGCTACCGCAGCGTTTTGCCTGTTTTTCCTTATATTTCACAGTCTTCTAGCTCCTCTCCGTTCGTTGTCAATTGTTGTCTTCTGCCGTGAACGATTGCGGAACATCGGACACCGCTGGCACCAAATTGACACCGGATGTTCCCTGAAAGTTCCAGCCGTATTTCTCCAGCTCATCCTTCAGCTCGCGCGGCGCAAGGTGGCAGTAGCGATCGACCTGATCGGACGCCCTGCCGCGTCAGGTTCAGGGAGCGGCACCATTAACGTCGCCCACCAAACTGCCGAGTCTAAAAATTGCCACTGATGATCTTGAAGAGTCAGGCCAGCTGACAGTCCAGTGCTTTCGTTAAGCTGCCGCTCTACGGACCCGCATGACATGTTATGCGCAGTTGTTTCGCCCGATCATGTAATGCGTTTTGAACAAACATTCAGAAGATCGCCCCACCGGAAGACGGGGCGGGCTCAAATAAAAAGGAGCAAGACAAGAATGCGAGCTCTTTAAGTGATGATTTGGGCGAAAGCAGCGCGTAGCCCCACATCTATTGCATGCCGGGAATAGTCCGGCAGTTCTTGTAACTGAGCAGCATATAATCTGGAGGAAATGGGCTAAAGTGCTCGTCCTCGCCCCAAAGTAAAGCGGTTTTCATATGTGAAAGAATTTCGTTTGGCGACAGAAGGATCGGATCGCAATCCTTGGCGTAGGATAATCGTCGCGTCGTCACAACAATCGCGTTTTTCTCGCCGACGCCAGCTCTGCCTTCGATCTGGGCCTGCAACAAAGCGATTTCCGTCTGCAGCGCGCTGACAGCATTCTGCAGATCTGCAACCTGTTTTTCGAGCGATTGCGGCGCGGCGACGATCGCTTGCGGCGGCGCGGGCTGGGGTTCTGGCTCTGGCTGTTGCACGGGATTCTGCATCGCTTGCTGAGCCGGCGATCCCACAGGCGTCTGCGCGCCCATGACAGCAGCCCCCTGCGCGGCGGCGATGTGCAACGGCGTAGCCGCGAGAAGCAATGCCGTGAGGCAGGTACTGATTTTCATAAGCATACCAGATCGTGAGTGCACTTGGACAATATCACGCCACTTTGGTTCGCACTAGATGGTGCCGCCGCCAATTTATAACGTGAACGGCGTAGCTGTCGCAAAGTGACTGAAGGAGCCGCTTTGGCGCGCCTGCAATATCGCGCGGCGCCTCATGCGCATGGTCGCAACCAGGGAAGTAACCCGTTTTTGTGACAAAACTCATTGTACGTCATGGAAATCATGCCAGTAAGTCTATTCATCTACCGGCTCGCGTGGCCATTGGATTTGTATTCTAACACTTTCGCAGGCAGTAAGCTGCGCCGCATGCTACCCACCGCTGTTTAGCCGCGAAAACCATCCTAGCGCCGCCCAAGATTGGATGATCAATCTCCAACCGATCATTAGTACCCCGTCAGCATAAGTCTTCGGGCCGTCTTATCGCCAGTCACCGCATCTCATAAAATGGAATCATTCGCTAGTCTGCAGTCCAACAATTGAACGACCGTACCCAACCAATAGGTGAACCTATACACTCGTTTTGCTCTGCGCGGCATTAATCAGTATCGGGTTAAAAATCGTTATTGGTTTTCCCAATGTGGAATATGGAAAAATCGGAACCGAGCTATTGATGTGTGACGCGTCGTCATCGCCTACGACGACATTAACAGACCAGAGTTGGTTGCCTCCATCATCCAGCCATAAATTTGTAGCCCAAAAAGCAGGACCATTTTTGTTGAAAATAAACAATCGCTCTTCCTCCAAGAAGTTCTTCATCGCATCCTCCTCCAGATGCTCTAGCCCGACGATGCTGAAAAACACTGTCAGCATGCTGATGTTATCTTGCGCCCACATTTCTATACGGAACGCACGACCATCTGAGAGAAGGCCCTCGCACCATCCAACATCAACAACTCCATCCTCATCTTTCTTGTGTCGGATCGGCTGCTTTGTGCGATTTGGAATCGGAAACTTCATTTGTAACGCTATCGCCATGTTCTTTTTGTCAGCCTTTCCAAAATAAAGATTCCAAAGACATTTATTCAGCTACAAACCAATGAACCTACTTCATGTACATTTTTTCGTGTCGGGAGCGCATGTAGAGGTTAAGGTGCTCCGGGGTCTAGAACTGCATGGAACACGCAGCAATCCGGTGAATATCATTGCTCGCTACCATCCGCTCGAAGGCAGCAAAGCGGTGCGCTGCGAGCGAGCCTATGACCCGTCCCCTCATTTGTGGACACGCGGTTAAGCTAACGCCATCTTTTCCTCGAACGTGAGCGGGCTGATGTGGCCTATGGTCGAGTGAAGGCGCTTGAAGCTGATGCAAAAGTCATCTTTAGCGCCAAATGGGAAGAAGTCACCAATTGATCGTTTTTGGTGATCTCCGGCCATTCGAGACACGATTCTAAGTCGGTCTGCCGTCAACATTGAAGCACAACCCTAGAAGTTTGCGGCCGCGAATCTCCCACTGAAAGCAGTATGAGCGTCTTGAATGGACGCGTTGGCAGCGCGGGATGACGTCAATCGTTCAAGAACTCAAACTACTAAATTTCCAACCTAAGCCACGGTAGAAATGATGGTTTAGCTCAATTGGTTCCAGAGATTGGGCATGATTTCCCCCACCAGACCGAAATGTCCAACACTCTTCCGCTCGTTTCGGCCTGCACGCTAATAACGGTATTCGAGAGCGCCGCCGCATGAAGTGATTCACGCAGCGCGCTCAACCAAGGCTGCGCGTTTCTGAATGAATCGCCGGGTCCAGTTGGCGGCTCCCTATCGAGGTAGACATTTTCGCCGCTGAATGACAGAAAATGTTCTTCAGTTGCGCCGCCCATGTTGGCGTAATTTTCATAGGCCATGAATCTCCAAGTTAGCATCGTTCCACTGCTCCGGGAGCGAAAATGCTCTACTCCTAATAGGCACCCATTCAGGTTCCCCAATATCCCTGTCGGCGCTTCCGGAGGGGATTGCTGCTGCGCTGGCGATTGCGGCGTGGGTTCCTGCGGCGCCGGCGGCACGTTGATAACGCCACGGGGAAGGGCTGCAAAACCGGGGGCGAAAGCGGCAAATGAGACAAACGCGCCAACAACAGCGGTGCATAGTTTCATTTCGTTCTCCTGTTCATCAAGTTTGCAAAAAGCTTCTCGTTGATGCGAAGTTTGTTTGGTCAAAAATCAACTTGGTCAGCCGGAACCACGTCATTCTGATTCATTGCCATCTGATTCATTGCCATCATCTCTGTCACAAAACCCTCGGAGCGCGCAGCCTTGGCAAGGCGACGACATCTCTAGGTTTTTCGGGCGATTGATGAGGTGTTGAATCGCCTAAATTAGCCTGATCCGCCGAAATGGTCGCATGGGGTCCAGCCTTCTTGGGGGCTATCGGCCCACCGAGATTCTTGATGGTAAATTTCGCGCCGACGATCTCGATCGGCGCAATCGACGAAATTACTGTTTCAAACCTTCTAGCGCTGAGTGATCGCATCGGCTAAAATCACGAAATGGTTCCGTACGGACGATTATACCTTTGCCGGGCTTACCGCCACATGAATCGTTGTTGCAAAGCAGAAATGGCGTGCAAATACGGTAAAAAATGATCCAACGCCTATTGAATATGTTATTGGGGGCAGTGCTGGTTTACCCCATCAAATTGATTCGAGCTTGTTAGACTCTGCGGGTTTTGGTGCGCTGACCTTGCCTTGAATTTTCGTGCTGCGATGCAGATTGTTGTCAAATGCCGACTCCTTTTTGACGCCGGCGCTTCGAACGGCGACATACCTTATTGATATTATTAAGTAAAAAAGAAATCGACCTCTCCCTTACCAAGGGAGTGCTCTACCACTGAGCTACCGCAGCGTTTTGGCGATTTTATTGGCGTCTAGCCTTCTTTTCGGGGGTAAGCAAGCGTTGTGGAATGTCACGGATTGACGTGAACGATTGCGGAACCTCGCGCCATGCCGGCATAGAAACGACAAGGGCCGCGGGCAATGCTGCTGAAAGGTCCCAGCGATCTAGTCGGACCCCCGGCGATCGATCGCTGGCGGCAATTGGCAGGCGAGCGTCGCGCGCAAAAATCATGTCGCGAAGGTGGGGCGCATGGTGTGCGGCTCCAATGGTCGGCGTGACGGCGTCATGCAGTTCGGCGCGAGGCGTCGCGCATTCGGCAGGGAGAAAAAAGTGAGCCCAGCTGTTGTGACGCCGCAAGAGCGCGCCGCTGACAATGTCGCCGAATGCTGAAGTTCCGATTGTCATCAAGGCGCTACGTCCCTGCGGCAAGCGGTGTTTTCTTCGCTGTTGCCGACAGTTGCGTTCGCAGGTGCACGAGCCCCGATTATTTCCGCATCCGTGCAACAAGTGCGCATGGGCATCAAGCGGCAAAACAAAGTTGCTCATATTTTACAAGCGTCATTCACGCTGGACGGCGGAGCAAACACCTGAATTAATTCCGCAAAATGCCGCCGCATGATTTGAGGCGGCGCGTCTCCTTCGGCGCAGGCGGCAAAAAAAATTTTCAATTGATCTTCCGATCACGCGGCACGGAGTATCAGAGGATTTTGTCACTCGACTGACAAGAAATTATCACGTGCGCGTAACAATCGCTCTTTAGAGGCTGCGGTCGTTGCGGCGCGTGGGGCGTCGCCAATTGCGATCAGTCGCAGTTTCATCGCAGCGGGGACGAACGTTCATGCGCCAGTTAAAATTCTCGAAGGTCGCGCTATTGTTAGCGACATCCGCAGCCATTGCGGCGTGCTCCAACGCCGAAGTCGCCTCGCCCGGGGCCGGCAATCCGATCACGCCGATTGTCATTCCGCCAGGCGGCGGAAGCGGCGGAGGTCTTTCCCAAAATCTTGTGCCGCCGTCCGGCTGTTCGGCCGGAACGACGCAGGTTACGCGCTCCAACTTTCCGGGAAGCACGGCGACCTTTGCGGTTTGCCTTCTCGATAGCGCAGTCGTCGCCGCCGGTCCCGTCAGCATTTCGCAGGGGCCGCAATACCCGGTCCTGATGGAAGGTACGGTGTTCGTTGGCGCTGATGGCGGTGCTGTTGGCAATCTTCAAATTGGCGCGGGAACAGTATTGTTCGGCAACGCCGTTGACGGTGTTGACCTGATCGTCGTTACGCGCGGTTCAAAAATCAATGCCAACGGGTCGGCGACATCACCGATCGTCATGACATCGGTTGAAGATTTGTCCGATGATGGCCGACCGAATGGCACCGCGGGCAGCGGCCAGTGGGGCGGCGTCGTTATCAATGGCTTGGCGCCAATCAATGATTGCACCGTCAACCCGGCGGCGATCCCCGGTTCGGCTGGCTGCGAAAAAGACGGCGAGGGCGGCTCGGGCCTCTTCGGCGGCGATCAGGTCGCAGACAATTCGGGCGTCATGCGTTATGTCCGCGTTCAGCATGCCGGTTTCCAGTTCTCGTCTACCAATGAATTGAACGGTCTGGCGCTGCAGGGCGTCGGCAATGGCACCACCCTCGAATTCATCCAAGTCCACAACAATGCCGACGACGGCATCGAATTCTTCGGCGGCACAGTCGATATCAAGAACGTCGTCCTGACGGGGAACGATGACGATTCGTTCGACTGGACCGATGGTTGGTCCGGCAATGCGCAGTTCATCCTCGCCTTCCAGACGCCCGGTCGCGGCGATAACGGTTTTGAGGGTGACAACCGCGGATCCGATCCGCTGTTGACCCCGCGATCCAATCCGCAGATTTCAAACGTGACGCTGATCGGGCGCAACAACGGCAGCAGCAATGAAGGCGTTCAGGTCCGCGCGGGAACTGACGGTCAGATTGTTAATACTATCGTCGCGGGCTTCGGCTCCGGTGTAGAGTATGATGTGGTCGCAACGTTGTCTGACCCAACTCTGAAATCCTTCGCGGTCGCCGGCAACGCCTCAACCGGAAATACTGATGGCATTGCGCTCCTCGGCGCGGATGCAACCAACAAGATATTCTCAGGGGATACGCTTGATGGCGTCATTCCGGGCGTCAACGAGAATTCGGTGACACCAACCAACCCAACAACGCTCGGCAGCTATTTTACCGCAGCGAATTATGTTGGCGCGTTTGCGCCGACCGACACCAACTCATCTAACTGGACTTCCGGATGGACGGTTGCCGTCCCCGGCTCGCAGTCCGCCGGATGTCCGACTGGCACCACTGCGACCGGCGAAGCCGTTCCCGCCGGACGGACCGAATCGCAGATTTGCCGAGTCAACCGCCCGGTTACCGGTGCGGTCACGTTGACCAGCGGCAACCTCTACGAAATTGAAGGATCAACCTTTGTTGGCGTCGACGCTGGGCCTGATCCCCTGGCGCCGCTGCCGAGCGGCATTGTGGCGTCGCTCAGCATCGACCCCGGCGTCACCATCTTCGCGCAGGGCGGAGCGACTAGCGATCCGCTTCCGGGCGCCGGTGACACCGGTCCGGACGACCTTCTGGTCGTAACACGCGGGTCACAACTCTTTGTGAACGGCTCGGCCTTGGCGCCGGTCGTCATGACCAGCCGCGAGGAAGTCTTCAGCGGCGCTGGAGCCGCCACCAATTGGGGCGGTCTCGTCATCAACGGCCGCGCGCCGATCAATGACTGCACCGTTGATCCTTTGGCTGTTCCGGGATCGGTTAATTGCGAAAAAGACGGCGAGGGCGGCTCAGGCCGGTTCGGCGGCGCCACGGTCGACGACGATTCCGGACGGCTGAATTACCTCCGCATCGAGTTTTCCGGCAAGCAGTTCTCTGCGACCAACGAGTTGAACGGGATTGCGATGCAGGGCGTCGGCAACGGTACCGAAGTTGATTATCTGCAGATCTATCAAACCGCGGATGACGGTATCGAATGGTTCGGCGGCACGGTTGACGCAAAGCACGTCATCGTAACCGGTCAGGATGACGATGGCCTTGACTGGACCGACGGCTGGGTTGGCCGTCTGCAGTTCGGCATCGTCAACAAGCTTGCGGGCGGCGATAACGGAGTTGAGGGCGACAATCGTTCGTCCGATGCATTCCTGACGCCGCGTTCGAATCCGCTCTGGTCGAACGTCACGCTCGTCGGCAACGGCATTGGCGAGGGCTTCCAGGTTCGCGCCGGTACGGATGGCGCATTCGCCAATGTCATTGTCACCGGCTTCGCCGAGGGTATCGACTACGCGCAGACCGTGGGTCTTTCGGATCCGACCGTTGACTCCTTCGCGCTTACTGCAAACACGGCGCAGTTGACGAACCAGGGACCAATCATCTTCGCCGCCGGCGCCAACAATTTCCAGAACGCAGCCTCGACATTGACTGCCCGAGCCGGCGCGACGCTGGCGCTCGTTCCGGGCGCCAATGAGGCGACGCCCGCAGTCGATCCGACAACCCTCGATGCATCGTTCTTCGACCCGGCGAGCTATGTCGGCGCCGTCAGCGGGGCCGGGGACGATTGGTATCTCGGCTGGACGCGCGGACTCTAAGACGAATACCGGCGGCGTCTATGGCCGCCGCCGGAGATTTTCCGGCAGGGCAATTGAAAAAAGAAGGTCTTCGGACCGCGTACAGGTGGGGCTATGAACAAGTGTAAGAAGGCGATTACCGCAGCGCTTCTCGGATCGACGGGCCTGCTATCGGGAGGTCTCGCAGTCGCGCAGGAACTCGACATTCCCATCGATGAAATCGTCGTTCGCGGCGTCAACATTCCGGATGAAAAGCGGGCGACCTCCGAAATTTCGGCCATACTGGACGAAACGTCGTTCGACCGAACGGGCGACAGCGATATCGCCGAAGCGCTCCGGCGCGTGACCGGGATCTCGCTGAGCCAGGGCCGTTTCGTGGTCGTTCGCGGCCTCAATGAGCGCTATTCGAGCGTAACCATCAACGGTTCGCCGCTGCCGAGCCCTGAACCGCTCCGCCGCGTCGTGCCGCTGGACATTGTGCCGACGTCAATTCTTTCCGGCTCGTTGGTTCAAAAGACATACTCGCCGCAGTTCTCCGCCGAATTCGGCGGCGGCCTTGTTGAACTGCGGACCAAGGGGATACCTGACGAGCCGTTCTTCGAAATTGGCGGCTCGATTGGTATTGATCTGGTCACCAGCGGCAAAAACGGGCTTATCCATGATGGCGGCAAACGCGACTGGCTTGGGTTTGATGACGGTACGCGCAACACGCCGACGCTCCTGTTCGGCAATGGCGTTATTCCGACAGCCATCCAGGACCAGGTCGATGTCAGCATAGAGAGCGACAAGACGCTTCTGGCGCTGGAAAATGTCATTCCGCCAAATTGGGGTATTAATACGTCGTTCGGTACACGCGCTGATCTGTCCGATGAGATCAGTGTCGGCGCGACGTTTGCCTTTGGCTACAAGAATGACTGGCAAACGCGTGAAGGCCGCCGCGAACAGGGCTTTCGCCAATCCGCCACGGTGTTTGACGTCGATTCCTCTCAGGCCTTTGACTTCACCTCGACGACCAACACGATCGAAACCAACGGCTTTGGCACGTTCGGAATCGAGCTTGGCGACAATCACAAGATCACGTCGACCAATTTCATGCTGCGGTCGACCTCTAAAGATACGCGCCAGTCAATCGGCGCCGACGGCAGCGATCCGACAGGCACGGAGTTTTTCCGCACCAACCTTGAATTTTTTGAACGGCAGGTATGGCAGACGCAGCTTGCGGGCGACCATGTGTTTCCCGCATTCAACGATTTGTCCGTGAAATGGCGCGGCGCATACGGGGAGGCGTTCCGCGACGCCCCCTATCAGCGTGAATATACCTATGTCCGTGATCTGAACTTCGCAGATTCGCCATATCTCTTCGATGCAACGGGACAGGTCGGGTCGACGCCGCATACGCTCTCGTTCTCAAAAGTGGAAGACGAGAACACCGATGCCGGCATCGACATTGTGTTGCCTCTCATCCTTGCTGGTACGGAAGTCGACTTGAGGACCGGCTATGCATACACCGACAAGAGCCGCACCACATTGGGCCGGAACTACGAATACGTATCGCTGGTGCAGGTTCCATCAAACATTCTCGGCTCCCGGGCGGACCAATTGTTCGGACCGTCAGTCACGGGAACGCCGATCTTTGATCTGACCTTCGTCGGTGCGGCGATCGACCTTGATAACTCGGCGTCATCGCTAAAGGTCCACGGCGCTTACGCCGGCGCCGACATTCAGGTTGGACCTTACGTCCGCCTCGCCGTCGGCGGCCGCTATGAAGACGGCACGCAGGTGACAGACGCCTTTTCGACGCTGACGCCCGCCAATGTCACGCAATCGACGATTGCGGAAGACTATTGGCTGCCGGCGGCGACGGTTACTTGGAATCCCATTAACGATGTCCAGGTTCGCGCCGGTTATTCCAAGACGATTACGCGCCCGCAATTTCGCGAGCTGACGCCCGCCATCTTCATCGATGATGCGACCGATCTTGCTTATCGCGGTAACCCGTTCCTCAAGAACACGCGTATCGACAATTACGACGCCCGCGCTGAATATTATTTTGGCCGCGGCCGGTTCGTAACGCTGGGCGGTTTCTACAAGGATCTCTCAAGCCCGATCGAAGAAGCAATCGACCGCGACCTCGGTGGTTTTGAGTTTGTGTCTTTCATCAACGCGCCGTCTGCAACACTTTACGGCGCGGAATTTGAATTCGAAAATACCTGGGCGATGGCCGACATCTTCAATGGGTCAGTCATGGCGTCGAAGGATCTCGTCTTCAAAACGAACTACACCTTCTCGAAGTCCAAGGTGGACAATCAGGGGGATGTTTCAACCTCGGCGCTCAATCCGCAGACGGGCCGCGTCGAAGAACAGATTCTGCCTGGCTCATCGGTCTTCGAGGATGGCCGCGCCTTGCAGGGTCAGTCCAAGCATTTGTTCAATCTCCAGATCGGCCTTGAAGATCCGGAGAAGGAATCAAAGGCGACGATTCTGGTCAACTGGGCGTCGAGCCGTATCCGTCAGGTCGAATTGATCCTTGGCGCAAACAATATCGTGCCGCGCGTTATCGAACAGCCACCAGTAACGGTCGACTTCGTCTGGAGCCGTCGCTTTGAAAATTTCGGCGGTTTCTGGCAGGTCGGTCTCGAAGTTCGCAACATTCTCGGCGACGACTACAAGGCGACCCAGACTTTTCCGGACGGGTCGGTCACTCAGTACGATGTCTATCCGCTGGGCCGAAGATTGTCGGCAAGCCTGAAGCGGGAGTTTTGACGAAGCCTCTGCGCTGATGTCGGGGGCTTATGTCTCTTGGCTCGCAGACCCGATCCCACGTGACGCGGCGGGCGAGATAGCCTGGAACTTTGTTCTGTCGCGCAATTTGTCCGAAAACCGGTTCCCGCTTTCCCGAAAGCGCTCTGGCGGCGGCGCTCGTCTTCCCGGCGTGACCGCCGGGCCGGATCGATCATGGCCCCGCCAGCAGCGCCGGCGACACCGTGTCCGCTGCGTTGCGGCCGTCGTTCGATCCAATAAGCGTCATATGACAACGCAGGCGGCGGCATCTCAACCGAGTCTGACGCAGTTTTCGGGGCGGACATGCGGAACTGATGTTAACTCGATGATATTATTGATAAAACACAGCCAGGCCTCGACGGCGCCTAGCGCGGGTATCATCCCTGGACGCCATCCTTGGACGACCCAATCGCCCCGGCAAGCCCTGTCCTGGAGCGGCGCAATAGCCTGCCGCCGCCGGAACAATAGCCGCATGTCGAAGTTGCCGCTGCGCCGCCTTGACCCGCTGCCGCTCGCGCCTATGGTCGCGCGCCATGACGAGGGATGATCCTGATCGGAGCCGATCCGGCGCGCCGGAACATGACCCCGAAGAAGCCTTGAAAAAACCGCCGGCGCGGCCGAAGGGCGGCAAGGACGGGCGCGAGGCGCGTCTCGCCAAGGCGCTGCGCGACAATTTGCGGCGGCGCAAGACAGCGGAACGGCAGGGCGCCGGGCGGAAAGAAAAAGAAACGGACTAGATGGACAGGCTTGCAATTATCGGTGGGCGCCCGCTCTTCGGCGAAATCCAGATCAGCGGCGCCAAGAACTCGGCGTTGAAGCTGATGGCGGCGTCGCTTCTGACCGATGAGGCGCTGGTCATTGAAAACACCCCGCGTCTTGCCGATGTCGGCATGCTGCTGAAACTTCTTGCCCAGCATGGCGTTGAAGAAAATTTCGACGGCTCGACTTTGACGCTGAGGGCCAAGTCCATCACGTCAACCGAAGCGCCTTATGATCTCGTGCGAAAAATGCGCGCGTCCTTCAACGTATTGGGGCCGCTGCTTGCGCGTGAAGGCAAGGCGCGGGTGTCGCTGCCGGGCGGCTGCGCGATCGGCGCAAGGCCGGTTGATCTGCATCTGAAAGCGCTTACCGCGATGGGCGCGAAGATCGACCTCGATGAAGGGTATGTTGTCGCGTCGGCGCCGGGCGGCCTGCACGGCGCGAAGATTGATTTTCCCTTCGTTTCGGTTGGCGCAACCGAGCACGCGATGCTCGCGGCGACGCTGGCGAAAGGCGAGACCGTCCTTACCAGCGCGGCGCGCGAGCCGGAAATTGTCGATCTTGCCGATTGCCTCAACGCCATGGGCGCGAAGATCGAAAATGCCGGCCATTCGACCGTGCGCATTCAGGGCGTCGGCCGGCTTGGCGGCGCGCGTCATGTCGTCGTCGCCGACCGCATCGAATTTGGGTCTTACGCGATGGCGGTTGGCGCGGCGGGCGGCGAGCTTTTCTTGCGCCACGGCCGGCTGGATCTTCTTGGCGCCGCGGCGGGCGTGCTCGAAGAGGCGGGCCTGAAGATGACGGCTGAAGAGGGCGGCGTGCGCGTCAGGCGGACGGCGGATCGCTGCCGCGCGGTCAATATTGTAACACAGCCCTATCCGGGGTTTTTCACCGATCTCCAGGCGCAGTTCATGGCCCTGATGACGATCGCCGACGGCGTTTCGGTGATCAAGGAAACTATTTTCGAAAATCGCTTCATGCACGCGCCGGAACTCTCGCGCATGGGCGCGCAAATATCCGTCGACGGACAGATTGCAACTGTCAGAGGCGTCAGGCGATTGAAGGGCGCGCCAGTCATGGCGACAGACCTTCGCGCCTCGATGAGCCTTGTGCTGGCGGGGCTCGGCGCTGAAGGGCAAACGATCATCAACCGCGTCTATCATCTTGACCGCGGCTTTGAACGGCTCGAAGAAAAGCTCAGTCATTGCGGCGCGCTGATCGAGCGCGTGAAGGGAGACTGATGGCCGGGCTTGCCGACTACAAACCCTTGCGGCTGATGGTCGAAGACGCCGACGATCTTGGCGTCATGTCGACCGTCCTGCAGGATGCAATCGCCAAGATCGGCGATTTTGCACATCTCCCGGCGCAGCGCCGATTTGCGTTTGTCGCCAACCGCTTTGTCTGGGAAGACGCCGCCGATAAAAAACGCGGGCCTTTTGCACGGGTGCGAGCGGGGTGTCATTTTGACGATGTCGTTGCGGCCCGCCAGATGAATTTGCGCCCTGACGCAAAGCAAGGCGTGCTCGACCTCCTCGCCATCCGTTTTGAACCGGGCGAAGATGGCGCCGGCGCGGTCATTCTCGATTTTGCCGGCGGCGGCGCGATTCGGCTCGAAGTTGAAAGCCTCAATGCGCAGCTCGCCGATATTTCAGCGCCTTGGCTGACCCGCACCAGGCCCGCGCACGAGGTTTAAGCTGCGCGCATCGCCGCTCTGTTCATCATCCCTGGATCGCGCCGGCTGAGAGTCCGCCTTGCCGCTGCGGCGTTCATCATGGCTTTGCGCCCGCTGCGATGGGGGCGGCAGGGCGTGACGCCGGAGACAACCGCGGTTAGAACCCCCTTGGACCTGATGGGACGAGCATGACCGGCGACAGCGACGCCAACCCGGCGATGAAGATCGTGCGCATCGAACTCGATGAGCGCAGTCTTGCGCGTGCGACCGCCGATATCGAGCATGAACGCAAGGTCGCAGTCTATGATCTGCTTGAAGACAATTTTTTCGAACCGATCGGCGGCGGCGCAGGGCCGTTCGAGCTTTACCTGTCGAATGTCGAAAACCGGCTGGTCTTTGACGTACGGCGACATGCCGGCGACGGATCGAAGGGCGATGCGCTGGGACAGGTGCACCTGTCGATGACGCCCTTTCGCCGCATCATCAAGGATTACTTCATGCTGTGCGAAAGCTACTACGACGCCATTCGCACGGCGGCGCCGGCGCAGATCGAAACCATCGATATGGCGCGGCGCTCCCTTCACAATGAGGGATCGGAAATCCTCCGTGAGCGGCTCAATGAAAAGATCAATCTAGACCTCAACACGGCGCGGCGGCTGTTCACGCTGATCTGCAGCTTTCACATGAGATAAGCTCCCGCATGACAAAATCCGTTCTATTTGTGTGCAATCTGAATTCGGTGCGTTCGCCGATGGCGGCGGCGATCCTCACCGGCCTTGCCGGCGGCGCGATCATGGTCGATTCGGCCGGCGTTTATGAAGGGGGCCTTGATCCCTTTGTTGAAAGCGTGCTCGGCGAAATCGGCATGTCGCTCGGCGATTACGAGCCGAAGGCGGTCAGCGACATCCGCCTTGAATCGTTTGATCTTGTCATCGCCCTGACCCCGGAGGCGGCAGCCGAGGTGCGGCGCCTGCTGCCGCGCGAGCGAATCGAGTTCTGGCCGATCGAAAATCCGAGCGACGTGCGCGGCGATCGCGAAGCTCTGATGGACGCCTATCGCTCGGTCCGGGACGAGCTGCGCGCCCGCATTCGGGTGCGGTTTCCCGCGCTTCATGAAAAGCCTTGATTTTGGCCCCCGGCGCGACCATTTTCGCGCCTCACAAAGATCCGTAAGAGCCCGCCGGCCGGGCGACCCCGAAATCTGGGGGGATCGCCCCAACCGAGGAATGCATGGCTAAAGAAGAACTTCTGGAATTTGAGGGGACCGTCGAGGAACTCCTTCCCAACGCGACCTTTCGCGTCAAGCTCGATCAGGGGCATGAAATCATCGCTCATACCGCGGGCAAGATGCGCAAGAACCGCATCCGCGTGCTCGCGGGCGACAAGGTCCTGGTCGAAATGACCCCTTATGATCTGACCAAGGGCCGGATCACGTTCCGCTTCAAATAGACGATGGCCGACAAGCGCCGACTTGTGCTCGCCAGCGCGTCGCCGCGGCGGCTGCTGCTGCTTGCGCAGATTGGCGTTGCGCCAGACGCCGTCCTTGCTGCTGACGCAGACGAATCAGTGCAGCCGGCGGAACTGCCGCGCGATTACGTCCTGCGCGTTGCGGGCGCCA
>JBGSVH010000046.1:0-10875 GCA_041753055.1 Parvularculaceae bacterium | reverse complement strand
CAGCGCCGCCGCCATCGCGCCCGCGCGCCGGATGGTCGATGCGGTCGAACATTTTCGAAACGGCGAACGCCTCGCCGGCGGCGTGACCAAATTCCAGTGTCTGTCCAAGGCCGCCACGCAATCGCCCGGGGCCGCCTGAATCAGTGCGATACTCTTTTTTCCAGATGATGACCGGCGCCATGGCTTCATTGATTTCAACCGGCGTGTTGCGAACGCCGGAGGGAAACGCAGTGCAGGACAATCCGTCCTTGCCGGGGCGCGCGCCAGCGCCGCCGGTGTAAAACGGATTGACGACAAAGTCCGCGCCAGAGCCGCCGATGCTGCGCCCACCAAGCAGCACCGGCAGGTAAAGACACGAGGCGCCTTCCGCCGGTGTTCTTTCCGGAATTGCCTTCGACAGCGCGCCGAGCACGACATCGGGCAGCATCTGGCCAACGGTGTGACGGGCTGACACCGCGCAAGGGCGCGGCGCATTCAAGATCGAGCCTTCGGGCGCCGTCACCCTGACGACACCGAGCGAGCCGGCATTGTTCGGAACCATATTACCGACGACGCAGCGGACCCCGAAAGACGCATAGGCTTGCGTATAGGTTAGCGGCACATTGATCCCGTGCCCGGAAATCGCTGATGTCCCCGAAAAATCAACATCGACGCCGCTTTCCCTGACCGTCACCGAAGCGACGAGATCAACCGGCTCGTCATATCCGTCGATCCGCATCGAATATTCATAATGGCCAAACGGGACCTGCCGCACTTCGTCCAGCATCGCCGCGCGCGAATTCTCAATGATGACGGCGCCGACAGCGTCAAGACCTTCCAGTTCAAACTCTTTCAGCGTTTCGCAGAGCCGTTGAGCGCCTGCCTCATTGCAGGCGGCAAGCGAATAGAGATCGCCCTCCGCCGCGTCCGGATCGCGAACATTGGCGCGCAGCATGTCAATCAGAACCGCGTTCGCCTCGCCCTTGCGAAAGAGGTGCGAAATCGGGACGAGCAATCCTTCTTCATAGACTTGACGCGCATCCGGCCCGAAACCGAGGCCGCCAACATCGGCGATGTGCGATGTCGCGGCAAAAAGCGCGATGGCGCGCCCGTTGAGGAACACAGGCGTCACCACCGTAAAGTCGTTGAGATGCCCAGTGCCTTCCCATGGATCGTTGGTCAAAAGCACATCGCCTTCGTCCAATGTGCCGATCGGAAATTTTTTCAGAAAGAACCCGACGCTTGCCGCCATCGCATTGACATGGCCGGGGGTTCCGGTGACGGCCTGCGCCAGCATCCGTCCTTTGGTATCGAAGACGCCGGCGGAAAGATCGCCCGCCTCTCGCACGGTTGCCGAGAAGGCAGTACGAATAAGCGTTTGCGCCTGCTCCTCGACAATGGCGATCAGGCGCGACCACAGAAGTTGCAGGTGAATTTCAGAGGCGGCGCTCATCAACTGGCCTTCCGCGATAGAACAATGTTGAGTGCGCCATCGACCTGCGCGTCAAAGCTTGCGGTGACCACGGTTGTCGTCTGGTTTTCGACGATGAGCGCAGGCCCCTCGACCAGGGCGCCAGCGGTCAAAGATGTCCTGTCGAACACGCCGTAGGTGACGCGTTTCGCTTTTCCCGCATCAAAGACAGCACGCGTGGATCTCGCGCTTGCAGCAACTTTCTTGCGGACCGGCAGGACTGCGACAGGAACTGGCGCTGGCGCCGTGATCCGCAGCGACCAACTGAGAATTTCAATCGCCATGCCCGGAATGGTGCGTCCGTACAGCCTGCGATAGGCCGATTCGAAATTCCGTTTGAGCTGTTCGGGCTGGAGCCGGTCGATTTGCAGCGGGACCGCGATTTCATAGCCCTGGCCGATATAACGCATGAAGGCCGAGCGCGTCTCGACAAGCGCTGCAGTTGGCGCCGCGGCGCGCGCAACGCTTTCGGCTTCTTCGCGCAGCGCTTTGAACATCAACATTACCCGCGGCGCGTCAAGCGCGTCCAGCCGCATGGGAAGGCTTCGAACGATTTCATAAGACGCCGGCGCGAGCAAAAATCCGATCGCCGATCCAACGCCAGCGCCCTCCGGAATAATGACACGCGATAGTCCAAGTTTCTCCGCAAGGCGCGCCGCATGCAGCGGGGCCGCGCCGCCAAAAGCAATCATGGTCCGCCTTGCAATGTCTTTGCCCTGTTCAATCGCATGGGCGCGCGCCGCCGCGGCCATGCTTTCATCGACCACCTCGCTGACGCCGAAAGCGGAGGCGTCCGCGTCATGGCCGAACGATGCGCCGATATGGCGGGCGAGCGCCTCTTCGGCGCTGCGTTCATTGAGCGCGATCGAGCCGCCCGCAAAACTCTCCGGGATAATGCGGCCAGCGACGAGATCGGCGTCGGTGACGGTCGGGCGCTCGCCGCCCCGCCCGTAACACGCAGGCCCCGGCTCGGCGCCGGCGCTCTCCGGGCCGACATTGATCCGTTTCAGCGCGTCGACATGCGCAATAGACCCGCCGCCCGCGCCAATCTCGACAAGATCGATGACAGGAATGCGGATTGGCATGCCGGAGCCTTTCTTAAAGCGGTAAGAGCGATCAACTTCAAAGGCGCGCGCGGTCGCGGGCGCGAAATCATCAATGAGGCACATCTTCGCGGTGGTGCCTCCCATATCAAACGACAAAAGTTCCGGAAGATCGAGGCGGCGCGCGATTGACGCAGCCAGCACCGCGCCGCCGGCAGGACCGGATTCGACAAGCCTGATCGGATATTTCGCAGCGGTCTCGACCGTGCAAAGCCCGCCGCCCGAGGTCACCAGAAGAAACGGGCATTGAAAACCCTGCGCGGTAAACGCCTGTGCAAGCGCGCGCAGATAACGCTCCATCAATGGCCGCACATAGGCGTTGGCGACCGTCGTCGTCTGGCGTTCATATTCGCGGATTTCCGGCGCGACATCGGAACTGAGCGAAATCGACAAATCCGGCAGCGCGCCAGAGATCAACTCCGCAACACGGCATTCATGCGCCGGGTTGGCGTAAGAATGAAGAAGGCCGATCGCAAGGCTTGCGACCCCTTCCTTTTCCAGCACCGGAATGACGCGGCGCACGCTCTCGTCGTCGAGCGCGATCAGCGTCTCGCCGCTGGCGTTCAGTCTTTCGCGAATGGGAAGTCTCAGCCAGCGCGGCACAAGCGGCGGCGGCCGGTCGATATTGACGTCATATTGTTCAAACCGGTTCTCATAGGCCATTTCAAGCGCATCGCGATGGCCTTCGGTGGTCAGGAGTGCTGTCGTCGCCCCGCGCTTTTCGATCAGCGCATTGGTTGCGAGCGTCGTGCCATGAATGATGACGCCGATATCGGCGGGGAGCAGCGACGCGCGCGCCATCGCCTCAACGACGCCGTTAATGACGCCCGCTTCCGGCGCCTTCGGTGTTGTCAGTGTTTTTGAGGTAACGAGCGCGCCGCCGGCTGTCTCAAGCGCGACATCGGTAAAGGTGCCGCCGATATCGACCGCAAGCCGCGCCTTAGGTTTCATCGACGGGAACGGTGTAATTCAGCGCCGAACGCCCGCCATCTGGAAAAATTGTCTGTCCGGTGATGTAGCTCGCCATTTCGCTCGCAAGGAAGAGCGCGACGCTGGCGATCTCCTTGGGCTCGCCGACGCGGCCGAGCGGCGTCCTCGACAAGATTCGCTTGCGTCCCGCCTCGTCCGCCATCACCGACCGCAACAGCTCGGTCATGATCGAGCCCGGACCGATGGCGTTGACGCGAATGCCATGCGCGGCAAGGCCGAGCGCCGAAGCCTTGGTCAATTGCTGCACACCGCCTTTCGACGAGACATAGGCGACCTGATTGGGGATTGCGAGTTCGGCGTTCAACGACGACATGTTGATAATCGACCCGCGAATATCCCGCTCGATCATCGCGCGGGCCGCCATTTGCGAAAGCACGAAATAGGACCGCAGATTGATGTCCATGACCCGGTCCCAATCCGCTGGGTCTAGATCAAGGATTGTTCCTTGCGCGACAATGCCGGCATTGTTGATGAGCACGTCAATGCGGCCAAATTCATCGAGCGCGCGCATGACGAGGCCCTGGCAATCAGCCTCGCTCGCCACGTTACACGCATGCGGCACACAGCGCGCGTCGATGTCGATGGTAATGAGGTCAGCGGTGTCGCGGTTTTTCGACTCGTTGATGTCCGCGAGGACGACATCCGCGCCCGCCGCCGCAAAAGTGCGCGCGCAGGCGGCGCCAATACCCGACGCCGCGCCCGTGATGACGACGCACTTGCCCGAAAAATCGAGCGGGTTTTCTGATTCTATTGCCATGGACCGCTTCTAGCATCCTTCGCGCCGGGAAAAAAATACCGGCGCGCCGTGACCGCGACGGCAGTGAGATTTTTCGGTAGCGGGCGGGCTGATGGAGCGGGTAGCGGGAATCGAACCCGCGTCTTTAGCTTGGAAGGCTACGACTCTACCATTGAGCTATACCCGCTTCGACCGCCTAGATACCCGATCGCGCGCGTGGCGCAAGGCCCGTCCCTAACAGGATCGGCAGAGGCGCAGCAGCCGGCCTTCCGCCTCATCGGTCAGAATGTAGACAGACCCATCGGGACCGGTCCGGACATCCCGGATACGGGCGCCGATATCGGCGAGCAGTCTTTCGATCTCGCGGATCGAGCGCCCGTCATTGTCGAGTTGCGCCCGCACCAGCGATCTGGAGGCAAGACCGCCGCTGAGAAATTGACCGTTCCAGTCGGGGAATTGAGCGCCGCGATAGACGGCAAGGCCGGATGGCGCGATCGACGGCGCCCAAACCAGCAGCGGCGATGTGACGCCCTCGGCATGCGCACGCTCCGACACAAGCGTGCCGTCATAGTCGATGCCGTTGGTGGTCAGCGGCCAGCCGTAATTGCCGCCAGCGACGAGGCGGTTGATTTCATCGCCGCCTCGCGGCCCGTGCTCGTTTTCCCAGATGACGCCGGTCTCCGGGTCGATGGTCAGGCCTTGCGGGTTGCGGTGGCCATAGCTCCAGATTTCCGGACGCGCGTCATTGCGGCCGGCAAAGGGATTGTCCGCAGGCGGATTTCCATTGCGATCGAGCCGCAAAATTTTTCCAAGGTCGGATGAAAGATCCTGCGCCGCGTTGCGGTAATCGTAACCGTCGCCGACCGACACCAGAAAGGTCTTGTCCGGCAGAAACAGAATGCGTCCGCCCGGATGGCTCGGCCCTGCTTTGTCGGGTGTCGCGCTGAATATTTTTTCGCCGCTAACCAGCCGCTCGCCTTCAAGGCGCGCGCGCCAGATCGCAAGCCGGTTGGCGTCATCGTCGCCGCTTGCGTAAGCGATAAAGACGCGCCGGGTCGTTGCAAAGTCGGGATCGAGCGCGATGTCGTGAAGACCGCTGTCGACATTGACCATGACGTCTTGCGGCATTCCGGAAACCGCATCGGGGAGTAGTGCGCCATTGCGGAAAATACGAAGACCGCCCGCCTTCTCGATAATGAGAATGTCGCCGCGTGGCGCGAAGGCCATGCTCCACGGGAATTTGAGGCCGCTCGCCAGTGTCTGAACGGTCATCGACGGCGCCGCTGAGTCAGCTTCCTGTTGATCAGCTGAAGGCTGCGGCGGCGCGTCTTTGGAGCCGCAGGCGGCGACACCGACGAGGCACAGTAAAAATGGCAATTTCCTCAACATCGCTGGCCTGTCCTTTCCCAATCTGTCCCTAATCGATCGTGGTGTCGGTGGAAACCTCAGCTGCCTCCGCTGGTCGCGCCTACAATTCGTTTCGTCGTGGACGCCCGACTTTTGGCACGGAAATATTGAAAACGATTGCGGCGGCGCGGATTGCAAAGGCGAGAATGGCCGCGGCGGGTGCGGCGACGGCGCCGGGCAAGCCGAGTTCAAGAAGACCGACAAACGCCGCCGCGCCGGCGAGCGCAGCGGTTACATAGATATCCTGCTTCATGAACAGCGACGGCTCGTTCAACAGAACATCGCGGATAAGCCCGCCAAAGGTCGCCGAAACGGCGCCCATGAAAATTGCGATGACCTTTGGCGACCCGGCGGCAAGCGCCGCCTCGGCCCCAAGAATTGCAAAGACCGCGAGGCCCAGCGCGTCGGCCCAGATCAGCGCTTTCAGGCGGGACGCAAAAACCGGCTGCGCCGCCATCGCGACGATAGCGCCGGCAAAGCAGATCGTCACCGCATCCATGTCCCTGATCCACCAGACCGGAAAGGCGCCAAGCAGCACGTCGCGAATGGTGCCGCCGCCGACCCCGGTGACAAAGGCGATCATGATGACACTTAGTATGTCGAGATCATTGCGGAGGGCTGTCAGCGCGCCCGAAATCGCAAAGACGAACAGGCCGAAAATGTTGAGGGCGGCGAAAACCGTTGCAGTGTCCATGGTCGAAGACTATCTGATTCAAGCGCTCGCAAGGTTGAATTTAGCGCGCAGGACCGCCAATTTGACCTCCCTCAACTCCCCATCCCCTTCATCGACTAAATGGCAGACAACAATTACTCTAACTCACTTCGATTGGACCTAATATGACACACACGCCCCACGAACTTGCCGAGGAATTTCCCGAGGCCGCCGACAAGATCCACGCCCTCAAAGCCAGCGACGCTCACTTCGCGCACCTCGCCGAAGACTATCACGCCGTCAACCGCGAGATTCACCGGCTGGAAACGCGAGTCGAGACGGCGAGCGAGCAATATGAAGAGGGCCTTCGCAAAAAGCGCATGAATTTGAAAGACCAGATCGCCGCGATCCTGGCGCGCAAATAGGCGTTCACTCCAAAAGCACTTGCTTGCTCAACTTTGCGGCGAAGCTGAAAAATCGTGAAACTCCGGCGCTGGCGCTAATGCCTGCCGATAAATATTTGAAGCTCTCCCGGCGCGCAATCATTCGCCTAAGGAACTGTTTGCGTTCGTCAATTGCGATTGACGGAGATCGGCGTCGCTGGCGCGTTGTGATTGAGGGGTTGCACATGCAATTGCGCTGGTCCAAACCATACCGATCGTTAGAGGGAGAAAAATCCATGAAGAAAATCGCACTACTCGCAACTTCGCTTTCACTTTTCACAACAGCGGCTTTTGCAAGCCCGATGTGGGAAAGTTTTGGCGTTACGGCAAAGCCAATGGACGCCGAGAAAATCGTGGCGGCGACCGACAAGCTAATGAATTCGCCGGAGGGCAAGAATTTTCCCGGTAAGATGTTGCTGTTAGCCAATCAGGGCAACGGCGCCGATCCGACGACGCATAGCTGGATTCTGATTTACAACAGCGCCGCCGATGCGGAGACTTGGGGCGCCAGCCTTCAGGGGTCGAAAGCCTGGACCGATTTCATGAACGCCATCGTTCCGCTTTCCGCGCCAACTGCGGACGTTCGCTACAAGCGTTTGAAAAGCTGGGGCAAGGCCGACGACGCGACTACTGTCTGGCAAGGTCACATGATCAAGGCGTCCAATCCGGCGGCTGTAGTTGCGGCGATGGATAAATGGTTCGCTTCCGCCAAGGGCAAACAGTTTCCGGGTGAAGCTTATCTTTCCGCGCCGGTCGCCGCCGGCCTGTCGCCGGTCACTCACTTCATTTCGGTTGGCTTCAAAAGCGAAGCTGACATGGAAGCGTGGACTGACAGCGAAGAAGGCGATGCCGACTACGCAGCCTTCATCAAGGAAATATCCGCCGCCGCCGAGTATCTTGGCGCCACCTTGTCACGCGAAGTCAAGGAATGGGGCAAGCCGATGGGCGAGGTGACGAACTAATTGTCAGCTCCCGAAGCAATCAGCCGCCGGGTTCTTCCCGGCGGCTTTTTTGTGCATGCAAATTTCTGGTGCGCTAGGCCTCGCCGCGATTGATCATCGCCGGATCAACCGCCTCGCCTGCTTCTCTTGCCGCCGCGAGCCTTGCGCCTTCCTGTGCCACAAAGCCGAACAGCGCTTCGGGATTGGCGGCGCGCATCTGCAAAGCGGCGAGTTCCATCCCTTCCGCGACCGGAATTTCACGCTCGCCTTTCGCGACGCCGTCAAGGATGATTTCGGCCGCGCGTTCCGGCGCCATGCCGTTGTCAATATTTTCGTCGGAGCGGCCGCGCACGCCGCCGTCGCCAGTCATCGAATTGGTCGCAACATTGGTGCGCACCGACCCCGGCGTGACGACGCTGACGCCAATCCCGTAAGCGGCTTCCACTTCAGCGCGCAGCGCATCGTAATAACCGACGCAGGCGTGCTTCGCCGCACAATAGGCGGTGCGAAGCGGCGCGCCGACCTTGCCCGCGACCGAACTGATGATGACAAGGTGGCCGCTCTTGCGCGCGACCATCGACGGCAGCACAAATTGCGTCAGCCGCAGCGGCGCGAAGAAATCAATTTCCATGATCCGGCGGTAAACATCGAAAGAGGTGTCGAGCGCGAGACTGCGCTGGCTGACGCCGGCATTGTTGATGAGAAGATCGACGCCGCCGCGCCATTGAAGCGCCTTGTCGACGATCGCCGGAAGATTTTCATAATCAGTTGCTTCAAACGGCAGCGTCAGAGTTTTGCCGCCGACCTCTCCCGCAACGCGCGCGAGTTCTCCCGCGCGTCGCCCGGAAAGAATTATCCTTGCGCCGCGCGCTGCAAGTCCCTTCGCCATCGCTTCGCCAATCCCGGACGAGGCGCCAGTGACCCACGCCGTCCTGCCGGCGAGTTTCATTACATTGACCGCGAGATCAGGAGTTTCATGATCTCGTTGGTGCCGCCGTAGATGCGCTGCACACGCGCATCGGCATACATGCGGCTGATCGGGTATTCATCCATATAACCGTAACCGCCATGCAGTTGCAGGCACTCGTCGATGATCTCGTTTTCGAGATCGGTAAGCAGCAATTTCGACATCGATGCGGTCGCCGCATCGAGTTTTCCCTCGATCAACTGCCCGGTGCAGTAGTCGACGAAGACGCGCGCCATTGTCGCTTTCGCCTTGCATTCGGCGAGCTTGAACTGGGTGTTCTGGAAGTTGAAGACAGGGCGCCCGAACGCCTGACGCTCTTTGGTATAGGCGATCGTCAATTCGAGCGCGCGTTCGATTGCCGCAATGGCGATGACGGCGATCTGCTGGCGCTCCTGCGGCAGCTGCTGCATCAACTGGAAGAAGCCTTGGCCCTCGTCGCTTCCAAGCAAATTCTCGGTCGGAATCTTGACGTCGTCGAAGAAAAGTTCGGACGTATCCTGCGCCTTGTTGCCAAGTTTCTTGAGATTGCGGCCGCGCTTGAAGCCGTCGGCGCCATCGGTTTCGACCACCATCAGCGACACGCCTTTCGCGCCCTCCGACGGATCGGTCTTGGCGACGACGATGATCAGGTTTGCGGTCTGGCCGTTAGTGATGAAAGTTTTCGATCCGTTGACGACATATTGATTGCCGGTCTTGATCGCGGTTGTCTTGACCGCCTGCAGATCGGACCCGGTGCCGGGTTCGGTCATGGCAATGGCGCCAATCAGTTCGCCCTTGGCCATGCGCGGCAGCCAGCGCTTTTTTTGCTCTTCGGTGCCGTAATGATTGATGTACGGCGCAACGATGCAGTTGTGGAGACCCGCGCCGAAACCCTCGACCCCGGCCCTCACCTGTTGTTCACAGAAAATCTGTTCATGCGCGAAGGTGCCGCCGGCGCCGCCATATTCTTCCGGCATCGACATGCACAAAAGACCCGCCTCGCCCGCTTTCTCCCATGCCCAGCGATCAACCATTCCCTGATCGCGCCATTTTTCCACATGCGGGGCCAGTTCGCGGCTGAAGAATTTGTAGACCTCCTCCTCAAAGAGAACGAGGTCGTCGGTTTTCCAGCTTGGGGTCGCGGTCTGTAGCGCGGACATTCGTCTTCCTTGAATTCAGTTCCGGAGGGATTGTGCGCTGCGGTCGCCACCGCCGCAATCATACTGTGCACATAAGCGAACCGCCGCAGAAGTTACGCCCGCGGCGGTTCATCTCGCATCCGTTTCCGACCAGAGCCGCTTAAAAGCCGCTGATCAGCGCCGGTACATAGGTCGACGCAATAACAACAAGAAAAATTGCGCCGGTTAGAAAAAGGAGACCTTTGGCCGCTTCACCCGCCCCCAACTGACGAAGCAAACCGATAACCGCGATCAGCAGGAGCCCCAAGCTCACCAAGCCGACCGTCGCAGCGATCGATAACATTGACTGTGCGCCCTTCCACAAACAATTGTCTGTCAGATACCCCGCCGGACCACCCAACCCGACTGGAAGTTATATAATTACAATTCGAATCAACGAAAGTCGAGGCTTGGAAGCGCCAAGTCTAAGTTTTTTTTAACAATCGATGAGCGGCGCGGATCGGTGGCGCGATGGCCGCCTGAAAATGCGCAAATACCCTATTTCAGACGCTTGACGAGGCTCGACGTATCGAGCCGGCCGCCGCCTTGCGCCTGGATATCGGCATAGAACTGGTCAACGAGCGCGGTTACCGGCAATTGCGCGCCATTGGCGCGCGCTTCGTCGAGAGCGATTCGCAAATCCTTGCGCATCCAGTCAACCGCAAAGCCAAAATCGAAGCGGCCTTCAGCCATTGTCTTCATCCGGTTGTTCATCTGCCATGACTGCGCCGCGCCGCCCGAGACCGCATCGAAGACCCGGTCGGTATCGACCCCCGTCACTTTGGCGAAATGGACGGCTTCCGACAGACCCTGAACGAGGCCGGCAATGCAGATCTGGTTGACCGCCTTGCAAAGCTGGCCGTGGCCGGAGGGGCCGATATGAACGATCCGCGCCGAATAGGCCTCCATCACCGGACGGGCCCGTTCGACGTCCGCCGCCTCGCGCCGGGATATCGCCATACACCTGGTCAACGCGCGCGGTTACCGGCAAGGGCGCCCCATTGGCGCGCGCTTCGTCGAGAGCGATAC
>JBGSVH010000045.1:0-14583 GCA_041753055.1 Parvularculaceae bacterium | reverse complement strand
CTCCGCCGCGGTTTTCGGCGGGCGCGATCACGCCAAGGGCTGGCTTGCAGCCTGCGTGTTCCTGGTGGTGTCGCTGGTCGCGGTCAGGGTCGCCGGCGCGCAGGCGACGCCGCTGTTTGCGCTCGCCGCAGCGATTGCGGCGTTTTCGGTCGCATCGCCATTTTATGACGGCGTCTTTCGTTTTCACGACCGCGCCTCGATCGCCATTGCCGGCTCGGCTGCCGCGCTGACGCTGTTTTGGACCGCGGCAATCCTTGCCCAATCCGCCGGGCAATTCGCATTACAGTTCAAGACCGCTGCAACCGCGCAGGCAAATGTCCGCGCCGCGTTTGGCCTGGTGCAGCCGGGCGGGCCGACGATTGCGACCTGGATTGAAGAAGGCCGGTTTTCGACGCCGGAAGCGCGCGATCTTTTTTCGATGACGCCGGTCGATCAGTCGGCGATGCTGCTTGAAGCGGCGGACCGCGCGCGCTTCCTGTCGCGCGAAGGGTTCGACGTCGCTTTCCTGACCGGCTCCGACACCGCCTGCGTCATCGCCGACAACCGCGCCTGCAACATTGACGGCCCGGCAGCCGCCAGGGGCGCCAATGTGGTGTTCGTGCCGCGCATCGACTTCGACGATGCGACCGCGAAAGCGAAAGGGCGCTCGGAAGCGCTGCTGTTCACCGAGTTCAAGATGGTCGAAAAGACCGCTCTGTGGGAAGTATGGGTCCGCCGCGGCGTCACCCTGCCGGCGGGATTTATTCGCCACTCCCAGCATTAGCGGGCCCAGCATTAACGGGCGCAGACAGCAGATTCTTGTCCATTAGGATCAGCGGCACCTCGACGCCATTGCTTGCGGTTGCCGTGAAGCAGCGCACCGGCTCATAGCCGCAGGCGCGATACAAGGGTTCGCCTGCCAGCGTCGCAGCAAGCTCGGCGCGGCGAAAGCCTTCGCTTCTTGCGGCATCCTCACAGGCTTCCAGAATGCGCCGGCCGACGCCGCGCCGTGTCGCCGTCGGGCTTGTATACATCGCGCGCACGCGCGCCGCGTCGCTTTGCGGGTCGAGAAGGTCAGCGTTGCGGCCGGTCGTATGATCGCCGCCGAACAGGGTCGCGCGCCGGCACCAGCCGCCGCAGCCGCGAATTATTACGTCCTCAACACAGGCGAAATAGGTTCTGTCGGCTATCAGTTGGGTATCGAGGCCCATGAATTCATTCGATGCGGCCACCTGTTCAGGTGTCAGGAACTTGTCCATCAGCTGGTTGATTGCGGCGGCCATGATTGTCCGGAGCGTGGGAAGATCTGCTTCGGTCGCAAGACGGATTGCGTAAACCGATCCATTCTCTTGCTTCATCAGCGCGGACCTAAAAACGGCGAATGGCTGCGATCAATGCGCCGTTCGCGGCTTAGGTGTCAGCGAAACTCGGCGATTCAATAGGATTTATTGGAGATGTTGCATCAATGCCATAAGCGAAATTTCAGCTAACTAGTTGAAAAACAAGCATTTTTTAAGAATCCGACCGATTTCTGTGGGCGCGGGCGGCGATTGTCAAAAAAAAGGTGAACATTCTAAGACAAGAGAGAGGAAAGATGCGCGTAACGTGCGCCGCTTAGATGATTCAATTTCCAGGGAAGGGGAAATAGCATGAAATCCACAGTATTGAGGAATTCCACGGCGGCGGCGGCGTTGATCATCGCCGCCTCCTTTGCGCCGGCCGCTTTTGCGCAAGGTGAAGGCGAGCTTGTCGATGATCCGAATGTTGACATCATTGTCACGGTCGGCTCCCGGGTTGGCACGCGGTCGGCGGCGGATTCGCCGGCGCCAATCGACGTCATCGGCAACAGCGAGCTGATGGATCAGGGCGATTCCGACATCCAGAATATCCTGCGCACCTCGGTTCCGTCCTACAACGTCAACACGCAGCCGATTTCGGACGCAGCGACCCTTGTCCGCCCGGCCAATCTGCGCGGTCTGCCGCCCGATTCAACCCTGGTCCTGGTCAACGGCAAGCGCCGTCACCGCGCCTCTGTCATTTCATTCCTCGGCGGCGGTCTTTCCGACGGGGCCCAGGGCGCCGACATCTCGGTCATTCCGACGATCGCGCTGAAACAGGTCGAAGTCCTGCGTGACGGCGCGTCGTCGCTTTACGGTTCGGACGCGATCGCCGGCGTCATCAACTTCGTTCTGAAAGACGCAGCGGACGGCGCTTCGTTTGAAGGCGAATGGGGCCAAACCTACAAGGGCGACGGCGAACAGTGGAGCGTTTCTGCCAATGTCGGTCTGCCGATTCCGATCGGGCAGGGCGGTTTCTTTAACGTCAGCGCCGAATATGGGGAAATTAACGCCACTGATCGCTCGGTTCAGCGCGCCGACGCCGCGGCTTTGATCGCGGCGGGCAATGTCGACGTCGCCAGCGCCAATGTGAACACGATCACCGGCGATCATGTGCAGATCTGGGGTCAGCCAAACGTCAATGACGATCTTTCGGTCTTTGCCAATACCGCGATCCCCTTCTCCGACGCGTTTGAGGTCTACGCTTTCGGCAATTACGCCGAGCGTCAGGTCGAGGGCGGCTTCTTCTTCCGCAACCCGACCAATCGCGGCGGCGTCTTCGCTGGGCCGCTTGTCAATCCGGCGACCGGATTTGCAGATCCTGCCGGCGTGCCGTCGGTCCGGGTCGGCGACCTTTCGGTCAACAATACGGGCGACTGCCCGGCCGGCATTCCGCTGACCTCTGGCGGCGGGTTGTTACCGGATCCGGCGATCCTTGCTCTGGTGCAGGGCGACGCAAACTGCTTCTCGTTCGTCGAAATGTTCCCTGGCGGCTTCACGCCGCGCTTCGGCGGAGACCTCGAAGACAAATCGGTTGTCGCCGGCATGCGCGGTGAAATCGGCGGGCTGACTTACGACTTCAGCTACACCTATGGCCGCAGCGACGTTAATTTCTTCATCAACAACACGATCAATGCGAGCCTCGGACCGAATACGCCGAATTCATTCACGCCGGGCGGCTACAGCCAGATCGACAACAATTTCAACGCCGACCTCGGCTACGCCATTCCGAACGACATCTTCTCGTCCGACATCAATGTCGCGCTCGGTTTCGAACATCGTCAGGAAACGTTTGAAATTCGCGCCGGCGATCCGCAGTCGTTCGAGATTGGGCCGCTTGCGGCGCCGTCTTTAGCCTATCCGAGCGGGCAGGGCTTCTCGTCGAGCTCGAACGGCTTCGGCGGTTTCACCACCGCCAGCGCCGGCAGCAACAGCCAGAAGAACTACGCGGTTTACTTCGAGACCGAGTTCGACATCACCAACTATTTCACGATGCAGGGCGCGGTCCGTTACGAGGACTTCTACAATTCATTCGGCGACACGCTGAACTACAAGGTCGGCGGCCTCTGGCGGGTTAACGACAATATTCGCCTGCGCTCGACCTGGAGCACGGGTTTCCACGCCCCGACCGCGGGGCAGGCGAACGTCACCAACATCACGACGGCGTTCAACGGAAACACCCTGGTCGATCAGGGCACAATCCCGCTTTCGTCAACGGCCGGCCAGTTCATCGCCGACCGTTTGTTCCTCAACACCGGCGCTCGCCCGACGCTCGGGCCGGAAAAATCGACAAACTTCACGCTCGGCACAGCTTTCAGTCTTGGCGCCGTCAATTTCACGGTCGACTATTTCCGGATCAAAGTGCGTGATCGTATTTCACTCTCCGACCAGCAGGACTTCCTGTCGGAATTGCTGGCGGTCGCCGGTGAAAACAGCGTTGCAGTCCCCGCGAATTCGTCAACCAGCCAGGTGTTGTTCCTTCTCGACGCCGCTGGCGTTCTCAACGCGTCCGACTTCGCCGGGTCGCAGGACCTGACGAGCTTCGGCTTCTTCACCAACTCCTTCGATACCCGCACGCAAGGCATCGACGTCGTCGCCAATACCGACTTCGAGATTTATTCGGGGTCGAACACCAAAGCAGCGCTTGCCTTTAACTGGACGGATACGACGGTGACCGATTTCGGTCTCGGCGGCGCGGCGCCGCTTTCGACCGGCAGAGCCAAGCAGATTGAGGATTCCGTTCCCAAAACGCGCGGCAACCTCACCATCAATCACTTCGACGGCCCGTTCCGTGGGCTGGCGCGCGTCAATTACTACGGCAAGTACTTCGAGTGCCATCTTGACGCCACCAACAATAATCCGGCGCCGGCGGTTCCGTGCGATCTGTCGCATTTCGGCGGCGCACAGTTCACCTTCGATTTCGAAGCGGGACTTGCCGCGCTCGGCGATAAACTCGAATTTGTTGTCGGCGCGCAAAACGCGTTTGATTCCTACCCGGACGCGTTGTCGGCCGCTAATGCCGGCGTCGCCGGTTCCAAATATCCGCGGGTCGCGCCGAACGGATTTTCGGGCGGCTTCTACTACTTCAAGGTACGCGGCAATTTCTGATCGGCTGACCTGATCAGACCCGGAAAACCCCGCCGGCGACGGCGGGGTTTTTCGTTGTCTGGTTGCGTTATCTAGAGCAAGTTTCGCGCGCTCTGGCGCGCGAAGTTTGCTCAAGATCTATGAATTAGGGCGTTTTCTGCGATCAACCGGATTCCACTTGATCGGAAAACGCCCTGGCCCGGCAGTCTTTGCCGATTGCGGCGTAGCTTTCGGGGTAGCGCGTGGCGCTGGTCAGCCAGCCGACAGATTTGTCGTCATATTTGCTGACGATTTCCCAGGCGATGCGGCCGTCTGGCGTTGTTTCGAAAACCCGCCCGGCGTCGCTTTCGGTGACAAGGACATTGCCGTTCGCCAGCATCTGATGCTTGCCGCGATAGGCGGAATAAAATTTGTTGTACTGGTTCGACGCGTAGATCTCGCGATAATCGTACGTTGCCGGATTGATCGCCAGGATGCGGCTGCCGGGGCCGCCGCCCATGAACCCGTTCTTTTTGGCGGCGATGCCGGCGGTGCGATTGTCGAACATGGTGATTTCGCCATCGGGCTGGAAATCCGGGTCGTGCTGTCCGTGCATCGGCCCGATGCGCCACCATTTCACTTTATGCGTTTTGCCATCGAGGACGATGATCGCATTGGTGTTGCGTCCTGACAGCATGATGTCGCCGGCGGCGAACATCGGAAAAGCCGGCGCCATCGATTTTTTGAGGATCTCGACATCGTTCAGGTGGAAGACATCTTCCGGACGCGGAATATTGCTCTTGATGATCCCTTCAAGCCCAGCGTCAAGCAATATTTGTCCCAGTTCGATTGAATCAACGCGTTTTCCGGTTTTGGCATCGTATTTCGCAATGCGATCGATCTTGACCGGCCGGTCAGCGAGACGCGCATCGTCGTAGCTCTTCGAGCTGCGCGGCGTCCAGATATAGCCGTCATCATCAATGTCGATCGAATGATGCGCGCCGTTCCCGCTCTTCCACAGGATATCGCCGCACGCATTGAGGCGGGCGAGGCCGACGCCGTCGATAAGGATCAACAGATCGCCATTGGGATAAAGATAGTCTCCGTGCACCAGCGCATCGAATTTGTATTTACGGCGTTCCGGGAAGAGATCGAAAAAATCGTTCGGCCATTCATGAAGGACCTCGCCATTGCGGTCATAAAGCCGCGCGCGCAGCGCATCGCCGAAAAGGCCGGAGACAAGCGTGACGCCCGGCGCGGCAAGGTTTGGGTCGGGATGGACGGCGTCGAGAATCTCCTGTCGCAACGGCTCAAGATGACCGGACGGCCTGATACCGAAATAGGCGGGACCGTTGCGCGCAATGTCTTCGAGTTTTTCACCGGTCTTGTCCGCAAGGCTTCTGACCGGCGGGGCGAAAGACCCGATCAATATACCGGCGGCGAAGAGCGCCGTTGCTGCGCTTGCGATGAAGATCTTTCGCTCGGTGTTTTCGCTGATTTTCATGGCGTTGTCCGTAAGTATGACAGTCTAGGATCGGCCCCAGGCAATGAAATGCGGATTGTCGAAGCCGCGGTCTTTTTTGCCATAGCGAAGCGCCGCCTCCGAGCCTAAGACGACGACGCGGCCGCCAGCGGATTCAAGCACCGCCTGTCCTGCGCCGGTATCCCATTCCATGGTGCGGCCAAGGCGCGGATAGACATCGGCAAGACCCTCCGCGATCAGGCAGAATTTCAAAGACGAACCGGCCGCGGCGAAATCCGCGACATTGAGCGTTGACAAGAACTCATCGGTTTCAGGCGAGCGATGGCTGCGGCTGGCGACGGCGACAAGGCCATTCGCCGGCGCCGGGCGCGTTTCGATTTTCTTCGGCGCGCCTGCGCGGCCATCTTCAACCAGCGAAAGGCTGGCGCCTGAACCGCGCCGGCCGCAATAGAGCTTGCTGATCGCCGGCGCGTAAACAACGCCCAGAACCGGGACGCCGCTGCGGATTAACGCGATATTAACCGTGAATTCGCCCGTCTTGGTGACGAACTCCCTGGTGCCGTCGAGCGGATCGACGAGGAAGAATTCATCGCCAAGCGCGGGAATATTTCCTTCTGAAGCGGCCTCTTCGGCAAGGATCGGAATGTGGGGGGCAAGGCGATGGAGCCCGGCGAGAATAATTTCTTCCCCGAGACGGTCCGCTTCGGTCAATGGCGACGCATCGACCTTCGAGGCGACCGCGAAATCTTCCTGATAAATCGTCATCGCCAGCGCGCCGGCCTCAAGCGCCAGCATGGCAATACTGTCCAGCAAGGACTTGTCATCGCCGCCAATCGTCATCGTGGTCCTTTGCGCCGCGTTATTTGAAGGCAACGATCGTATAGGCCGCGCTCTGGCGCGGCGTAAGCCCGAACGCAGGGATTACCCGGTCGACAATCCAGCCTTCCTCGGCAAGAGCGTTAAGCTTCATTTCGAGGGCATCGGCGGCGGCGCGGCCGAATTCTTCATCGCCGCCGAACATCAGCGGCCGCTTTTTGGAGTCGCGCCATGACACATGAAAGGCGGCGTACTGTTTCGACATGACACACCCTCGAAAATAGACAGACAACGGGCCCCTTCAGCCAGTCGATCCTGCAAGGGGCCGCCGCAAGCATCAGGCCATAACCGACGGCGCCACTCTTGCCTATGCTCTCGCATTGCAAAAAATTAGGCCTTGCAGGCTATTAGAGTTACTGAATGTTGGCGGGGCTCATGGTAGGACGAGCTCCGGCAGGTAGCTGGGTGAACGGGAGCGGCGCTACTGGCGCTGGATATCGAGTTGAGTGAAGCTCCAGGTCTCGTCGAAGATCTGACGACGACAGAGGTCAGCCGCCGTACGCCATTTTCGCGTGCGGTCTACGGCGATCTTGTCCAGTTTTCCGATTTTGTCGTGGTGACGGCGGCGTCGGTCCTTGTCGCTTATTTCTACCATCATTATGTCTTGGTCATTCAGACCGACGTACAGAGGTTTGCAGCGGCCGGCATCGTTGGCGCCACCGGGCTCACGGCGCTGCTCCGGCGGGACGGTTATTACGAATTCGAGTCGCTGTTGTCGTCGAGCCGGTCGATGCGCGCTGTCATTGCGCGCTGGGCGCTGATCGTTCTCGGCCTCATCGCCTTCGGTTACGCCCTCAAGGTCTCTGAAAATTTTTCGCGCTTCTGGCTGTTCGCCTGGACGGGCGTTGTCACCGTTGCGCTGGTTTCCGCGCGAATTATCGCCGCCGCGGTGTTGCGGCGGGCGGTGCGCGAAGGCGGCGTATTCTCGCGCCGGGTCGCGATTGTCGGCGCTAATGAAGTCGGATCGAGCTTTGCAGAACATGCGTCCAATCCCGAAAAGGCCATTTCGATTGTCGGGGTTTTCTCCGGCGGGCCGGAAGATGCGGCGGGGTTTGGATTTTCGCCGGTCGGCGATTTGCGTATGCTTGAGCAGGCGGCGCGCGCCGGTGAAATCGACGACGTCGTTATCGCCATGCCGAAACTGAGCAAGGACAACATGACGGCGCTCGTTAACCGGCTTTCTGCATTGCCGGTGACCTTGGCGATATGCCCCAACGCCCACTGGCTCGATCACACCGGCGGCGAGGTTGTGCGCATCGGCGGCGCGCCCTTGCTGACGCTTTATCGCCGGCCGCTCGAAGGCTGGGGCGGGCTGTTGAAGACGATCGAGGATTACGCCGTCGGCATCCCGGCCTTTGTCCTTTTTGCGCCGGTGATGGCGATCATCGCTGTCGCCATCCGCTTCCAGGGCAAGGGCCCGATCCTCTTTACGCAGCAACGCCACGGCTTCAATCACAAGGTCTTTCGCATCTACAAGTTCCGGACGATGACCGTCGAGGAAGACGGAGAGCGCATCGTCCAGGCGCATGAAAAAGACCCGCGGGTGACGCCGCTCGGCGCATTCCTGCGCCGCTACAGCCTTGATGAATTGCCGCAGATTTTTAATGTGCTGAAGGGCGACATGTCGCTGGTCGGGCCCCGCCCGCACGCCCTCGCGCACAACCACCAATACGCCCTGACAATCGCGAATTATTCGGGACGCCACAAGGTCAAGCCCGGCATGACCGGCTGGGCGCAGGTTAACGGCTATCGCGGCGAGACTTCGGAAAACGAGCGGATGGCCGAACGCGTCCGCTTCGACCTTGAATATATCGACAACTGGTCGCTGTGGTTCGACGCCAAGATCATGGCGTTGACTTTTTCCGCCGTGCTCTTTCCAAAGAACGCGTATTGAGATTTAAGGGCCCCAACCCGGCCCCGGCGGCGCAGTCATTGCATTGTCAGTCGTCGATTTTGAATCCGCACGGATACTCGAGAGGAAGATCTCATGCGCGTCGCTATTGTCGGAACCGGCTATGTCGGCCTCGTTTCGGGCGCATGCTTTGCGCATTTCGGGCATGACGTCGTCTGCATCGACAAGGACGAGAACAAGATCGAGCGGCTCGGCCGCGGCGAGATCCCGATATTTGAGCCGGGGCTTGATGCGCTGGTCGCAGAAAACGTCTCGGCCAAACGTCTCGCTTTCACCACCGACCTGAAATCGGCGATCCCGGAAGCCGATGCGGTCTTCATCGCCGTCGGCACGCCGTCGCGCCGCGGCGACGGGCACGCGGATCTCACCTATGTCTACGCCGCCGCTGAGGAAATCGCCGCCGAGATGAACGGCTATACGGTCGTCGTCACCAAATCGACGGTGCCTGTCGGCACCGGCGCTGAAGTCGAGGCGATCATCCGGCGCGTTCGTCCGGATGCGGATTTCTCCGTCGTATCCAATCCGGAGTTCTTGCGCGAAGGCGCCGCGATCGACGATTTCAAGCGGCCGGACCGTATCGTCGTCGGCGCCGAAGACGAGCCCGCGCGCGAAGTGATGCGCGAGCTTTACCGGCCGCTCTTCATCAATGAAACGCCGATCGTGTTCACCAACCGCGCGACGTCAGAGCTGATTAAATATGCCGCCAACGCCTTTCTCGCGACGAAAATCACCTTCATCAATGAAATGGCGGACCTCTGCGAAAAGGTCGGCGCCAACGTCCAGGAGGTTGCGCGCGGCATCGGTCTTGATGGGCGCATAGGACCAAAATTCCTGCACGCCGGCCCCGGCTATGGCGGGTCTTGCTTTCCCAAGGACACGCTTGCGCTGGTCAAGACGGCTCAGGCCGCCGGCGCGCCGACGAAAATTGTCGAAGCGGTTGTTGAAATCAATGCGCGCCGCAAATTGCAAATGGCCGAGCGCGTGATTGCCGCCTGCGGCGGCTCGGTCAGCGGCAAGACCATCGCCATTCTTGGCCTGACCTTCAAACCGAATACGGATGATATGCGCGACAGCCCGTCGCTCGACATTATTCCCGCCTTGCAGAAAGCCGGCGCCAGCGTGCGCGCCTTCGATCCGGCTGGCATCAACGAGGCGAAGAAACATTTGAACGACGTCATTTATTGCGATGGCCCCTATCACGCCATTGACGGCGCTGATGCGGTCGTGCTGGTTACCGAATGGGACGAGTTTCGCGCGCTCGACTTCCGGCGCGTCAAGGAACTGTTGAAGGCGCCGGTGTTTGTCGACCTCAGAAACGTCTATCGCCCAAGCTACATGCGCGAACACGGATTTGAATATCATTCAATCGGCCGCGCTTCCAGCGACGGCGATCCAAGGAGAAACCCGCGGTAAGGGGTTATTGGGCGCCGACGCGCTCGAGAATGCCGACGCGGATGCCGTCGAACACATATTGCGTCGACAGCGCCATCAACAGCATGCCAAGAATTCGGGTGATGGCGTTCATGCCGGTGCGGCCGAGCGCATCGCCGATGCGGCTTGCAAACGCCATCATCAAGACTGCGATCGAAAGCACAATCGCCGTTGCGATGAGCGACGAGGTTTTTTCGAGAAGGCTCGCCCCCGGTCCCATCAGCAGCATGATCGTGGCGATCGCGCCCGGCCCCGCCAGCATCGGGATCGCCAGTGGGAAGAAAGCAATATTGTCGCGGGCGGCGGCTTTGGGTCCCGGCGTCTTGGCTTGCGTCTCGCTGTCCGGGCTGAAGAACATGCGAAAGCCCATAATGAAAAGAATGATGCCCATCGCCGCCCTGAAGGCGGGCAGGGTGACGCCCATATGGTGAAGGACGGCGTTTCCAGCAAATCCGAAAATCGACAGGATAACGATTGAATAAATCGCCGCCGAAAAAGCGATCTTAAGGCGCGCGCGCGGCGTTTCATCCTTGGTCAGCGACGCAAAGATCGGCGTCACAAGGATCGGGTCGATGACGATGAAGAGCGTCACCAACGCCGTCAGAAATGTCGAATATGCGCTATCCATCGGGGTCCGGGCGCCAGCGGGTTTCAGATCGGCGAGTTTCAGATTCGCCTTACCTGCGCCAAATCGCCGGGAGAGCGCAAGCCTTTGGGCGCCGCCGCTAAAGCCCGACGGCCTCCTTCATCGCCGCCTTTTCGTCGGCTTCCAGACCATCGATCTTGTCGATGAATTTGGCCGCTGTTTTGGCGCCGGCGCCCTTGATGAAGAGAATGCGCCTTTCCTGGATGGCCTCATCGCCGCTGGCGGCCTCGTCGTCGCTGTCGAGTTCCATCGAAAACAGATCGTCGCTGTCCGTATCGGACTTACTGTCATCGTCTTCGCGCTGAGGACGTTTCAGGATGCGAATTTCGCGGTTGTCGTTTTCGCCGGTTTCCTCGCCATCATCAAAACCCATTTTGTGGATGACGATTTTTCGCTTGTCTCCATCGTCGTCGGGCCGGATATCGAGATCGGAGCCGTTCTTTAACCGTTTGAGCGCGGCGGCGGCATTCTCAGGCGTGAGGAGATCGAGGCGCTTGCCACCCGCAGCGACCGCGAGGGCGCCCGAAGCGACATTAGAGACCGCAATCGTGCGGTCGCCGTTTTTCTGGTCGAGCCGCAATTCGTACGCGCCCCGATCAGCGCCTGTGTCGGCGACGGCGTTGCTGATCAGGCAGAGCGCGCTGGCGGCGGTGATCATGGCGGCTTTCATCGGGATTTCCTTGCGGCGGCAAAATCTGTGATGCTACAAATGTCACGATACGCCCCCGGCGGCGAGCGGGGCTTTGTTACGTTTTTGTAATGAGATTGCCGGAACCCCAGCAAATCAGCGCTTTTGGGCGGGGTGCTTTGTCGCTGGAAAATGGTTAATATGGCTCCAGTCAACGCTTCAAGTCCGGTTCAGGGGAGCCACGCCATGAAGACCAAAATGATTGTTTCGCAAGCGGCCATGTCGGGCGCCGCGCTTGCCGCGCTGGCGATCTCTGGATGCGCCACCAGCCCCGATTATCAAACCGCCGGGCGCGATCCCTACGCCGCGACGGTTTATACCGGCGCGCCGCAGCCTGATGCGGTCGATCTTTACGCACAGCTTTTTGCGCCGGAACAACGGTCAGCCAACGGGACCCCGTTCGAACTTGTTTCCTATTCCGGCATTGAAGGCGCGCGCCGCGCGCATCAGCTGTATACGGAGAGTGAGGCCGAGGCGCTCGACGGCCGCTGCGAAAGCGCTGTCGCGCCGACGATGACGGAATCGATGATCGACATCGCCAATCTCTGTGACGTGCCGCTTGAGATGCTGGTTGAGTATAATCCCGGCATTGCGGACATCTCGTATTCGACCGCCGGCGCCATGGTGAAAATTCCGGGCGGCATCGTCGAGCCGAAAGGCGCCTTCGCGATGACCGACATGCTGGTGCAACTCGGCGCCGTGCAGCCCGGCGATACGCTCGAAAAAATCGCCTACCGGCTGAACGTATCCGAGGCGGCAATCGCCAATCTCAACCCCGGTGTCGACTGGAAAAATCCGATCGCCGGGCAATCGTTTGTGACGCCGGTGGCGACGCCGCGGGCGGCGACAAACGCCGCGACGGCGACTTACGCCGCGCCCGCCTGGGAAGGCTATAGCGGCGCGCAAGGAATTGGCGGATCGCAGGCGGGAAGCGCTGTCGGCGTCGGGCTGGCGCCTTATGCGCTGTCGCCGGTCAGATCCTATGGAAAAGCCGCCGGCGTTTATCCCGAGGCCGATCTTTCGGTCGACCGGCAATTCGTCAAGGCCGGCGGTTCGGTGGAAGTAACAGCGAAAGCCAAACCCGGATCCGTGGTGACATTCTATTCGGGCGAAGCACCGGGACCTGGCATGTCGAAAAAAGCCACCGCCGTTGCAGGCGCTGACGGCGCCGCCACTGCGCGAGTCCGGGTTGGCAAGAAGTCGAATATGGGCGGCGTCATTTTTGGCGCCCGTCAGGCGGGCTCGAACGAGACGAAATATTCCGACCGGGTTGGCGTCGTCCGGCTGAATGGCGAGGCCGCAAGCGACGGTGAGAGTGACGTTGATCAAGACGGTGATGAAGCGGACCAGTAACCGCACCGACTGTCGCCAGATGACTGCAGCAACGCCCCGGTTGACGCCGGGGCGTTTTCAGTTGGGCCGGATCAGCTGGCTCTGATGGTGTCCCAGCGCGCGCCCTTCGACCGGTTCTTCAGCTGGCGCGTGGCGTCAACGGCGATGATCAGATCAAAGACGACGGACGCGGCGATCAGCGGCGCCTTCACGATATTCTTGAGCGACCAGTTGTCGCGCCGCCGCAGCCGCCGCAGCGCATAATTTTTCGGCACCGCGATAGGACCTGCCTTGCCGACGCGCGCGGCAATGATTTTCTCGATCCAGGCCGGATCGTCGAGATTGCGCCGGGCGATGTCGCCGGCGAGGTCGGGCCCTTTGCGCCCGAGGCGGCGGAACTCGTCATAGAGATAGCGATTGATCGTGGTCCCGACCGCTTGTCGCCGCTCATAGCGGTAGATCGCGCCGAAGGACTCGTATGGCGCGTAAAAATGCCGGACGCCTTGTGCGCGGCGGATGCGCGGCAAGGTTTCGGGCGCACTGAAATTCTGGGTGAGGGTCATGGCGCGCAAGAACCCGTCTTCGACGATAATGCCGACCGGCATGACGACGGTCCGCAACGCCGCGGCGCGCGCCGCATAAAGCTGTCCTGACAAGGCATGATCGTCATCGCTGCCGGTTTTTTGCAGCGCGCGAATGACCGGCCGCACCAGTGAATTTCTTGACCGGCCGCCGCCATCGCTGAATTTCTTGACCGGCTGATCGGGCGCGATCGCAACGCCGGGGTTTTCCTGAAGATGGCGGATCAGGCGGTCGAGCGCGTCGGCGCTGGCAAATTCGATATCGGCGTCGAGCAGCACGATATAATCCGTATCCGGCGCCGCCGCCTCGTGCACAAAGGCGTTCCAGGCGTTGGCCTTGCCGGGCGTTTCGAGGGCAAGCACGTCGCCCGTTGCATTCCATTTGGCGTCAATCGCCTGCAACGCTTTTCCCGCAACGTCTGCAGTTGTGTCCGTGCAGCCATTGGCGACGATGACAATCTGCTTGTGCACGCGCGGGTCAGCGACCAGCGTTTGCGCCAGCAGCGACGCAATCGTCGCGCCGACAAAGCCCTCTTCATTATGAGCGAGAATGCCGATGGCGATTTTCATGGCCCGCCCTGTTGCGGCGTCAATCTGGGACATAGGCGGGAAGAAAAGTCTCGACACGGGTAATCATGCCTTGCAGCTCTTCGTCCGCCATGTCGGTTGTCATCGTGTCGCTGATCGGCGTCAGCAGGCGCACCATTGCGCCGTCCGATCGCTTGCGCGTGACCGCGTCGACGATCAGCCAGAATTTCATCACGAACTCATTGGCGATTTTCCGGCCGCGCTGGTCGTACCAGTAATAGACAAGCTGGCGGTAATCGCCGTTTTCGATGATCAGCCGGTTATAGCTGAACGGACGCCCGTCGCCGCTCTTGGCGGTGACGACATTCTGGTGCGTGATCTTCCAGCCGCCGCCCGGAATACATTGACGCGGGCTGTGCCAGGATCGTCCGTCGCGCTGCGCGCTCAGATAAGCCAAATAGAGGTTGTAATCGACGCCGTCCGGCGAGCGCAGATTGACGACGATTGAATCGTCAGCGCCAAGCGTTTCAGCAACGCTCGCATCGATCGGCCGCACGTCCTGCACCCAGCCGGGGAATTCGGCGGGGATGCCGGCGAAGTCCTTGCGGTCGGGGATAATCAGCGAGTCGGCGGTGACAATTCCGGAAGCGCCAAGCGCGGCAATTGACGCGATCGCCGCCGCGCCGAATACGGCAAGGCGCGAACGGGCGCGCCCGCGCAGATC
>JBGSVH010000044.1:0-4046 GCA_041753055.1 Parvularculaceae bacterium | reverse complement strand
ATCGTGGCGCCGGCTGGGGAGCTGGCGCCGCCTCGTAGACCGGCGCGCTGTTGGCGGCGACCGTCGACGGCGGCGCGTCTGTCGCATAGCCCTCGACATTGCCGGCGACAAATTTTGCGCCGAGATTGCTCACCAGTCGCGGCTGTTCGCGCATTTCGCGAACTTTTTTCTTCTGCGCCGGTTCGGCGATTTGCTGGCGCAGCGTCCGCTCGCCCGCCGGTTCGCTGCGCAGGAAGCCTGAGATGGTTCGTTTCTTGTCTCCCGCCTCCGAGAGCTTCAGATCAGGACTGCTCGCCAGTCCGAACACGCCGTAATCGAGCTTGTCGCGAATGACGCTACGCACGATGTCGCCGCCGATGGTGTCGTCCTGGGCTGAAAATGCATAGACAAGCGCGGTGTCGGCGATCGTATTGATGACGCGCGGCACGCCGTGCGAATATTCCGCGACGAGATCCATCGCCTCGCTGGTGAAAACGTTACGCGACGCTCCGGCGATCGAAAGTCGCGTTTCAATATAGGCGTGAACTTCCTCGCGCGTCAGCGGCGTCAGGTGAAAGTCCGAGCCGATCCGCTGCGCGAGCTGCAGCATGTCGGGGCGAGACAGAAGATCCTTGAGCTGCGGCTGACCGACGAGAATCAGCTGCAGCAGCTGGTCCTTGCCGGCGTTGATATTCGACAGCATACGGAGCTCTTCGAGCATGTCGATGGAAAGGTTTTGCGCTTCGTCGATGATGAGAACGACGCGCTTTCCTTTTGAATACTCGCGAATGAAGAACGACTGCAGCGTCGAGAACATCTCAACATGCGTCTTGCCCGCGTAAGGCTCGCCAAATCCCATCAGCACCCAACTGAGGAGATCGCCGCGGCCTGACTGGATGTTCGAAAGCAGCGCAATCGTGTGGGTATCCGACAGCTGGTCGAGCAGGCGGTGAATGAGCGTTGTCTTGCCGCAACCGACCTCGCCGGTGATTACTGAAATGCCCGCCTGATTGACGACGCCATATTCGAGCATCGCGTAAGCAAGCCGGTGACCGCGTCCCCAATAAAGGAACGACGGATCCGGCTGGATCGAAAATGGTTTCTCCGTAAGGCCGTAAAATTCTTCGTACATGTTACTCTTCTTACGCGCGCTGGAAGGCTCGCGCGCCCCCGATCCTAATTTTCGCCGAGACGGCGGCGGGCGTCTTCAATCTGCACTGCTGACGCCCCCTTCATTGAAACTACCGCCTGCAATTCCGCCTGTCCGCGCTCGCTGTCGCCATGCTCCATCAGCGCGACACCAAGATGATAACGCGCATCCGTCAAAGTGGGCGCAGCTTTCGCCGCCTTTTCAAGCGCCGCAATGCCAACGTCCGGCTGGCCGCCACGCACCATCGCCCAACCATAAGTATCGAGGAAATAGGGATTTTCCGAGTCTTTTAACGCAAGAGCCGCTTCCATCGCCCGCTTGATGCTGTCTGAATCTTCACGTTCGGCGAGAAGACTAGCCAGATTGTTGGCGACAATAAGATCGTCAGGGCGGCGCGCCAGAATGACCTCATAGATTGCAATCGCCCCCGCATTATCCCCTATTGCGATTAATTGGTCGGCTTTGAGGATCTGCAGGCCGTCATTGTCGGGGATGGCGGAAACCGCCTGCTCGATGATGCGGCCGGCCTCGTCGCGCTGGCCAGCCAGCACCGCCACGCCATACATCGTCTCATAAGCTTCCGGACGCAGCGCATCGATGCCGACCGCCTCGCGCAAGGTCGCCATCGCCGCGTCGTCCTTGCCCTCGGCGCGCTGGACCTGCGCCATCAGCACCCGGGCGCCATAATTTGACGGGTTGTTGGCGATCGTTTCCTTCAGGAAGTCTTCCGCTTCGCCGACGCGGCCGGCGTCAATATAGGCCTGGACCAGCGCGACGAGGGGGCGCGAAGACGACGGCGAGCGGTCATGCGCTTCTTTCAGAACATCGATGGCGCCGGCGTAATCCTTGAGGCCGGAATAGGCTGCGCCGAGAATGCCGCTGACGACGTCATCCGAGGCATCAAGCGCTTTCAGGGCGTTCGCCGCTTCTTCCGCGCCGCGCCAGTTCTGGCTGTCGAGGCGGACCGCGGCGAGCAATTTCAAATTGTCCGCCGCCGTCGGATCGACCGCCGCCGATTCAGCGAGAATTTTTTCAGCCCTGGCGGCCTTGCCGTGGCGTAACAGGAATTTGGCGAACAGGAACGACGGCTGCGCCGCATGGTTGGAGTTCTCAACCGCTTGCGCATACTCGCTTTCGGCAAAGGCGGTGTCGCCCTTTTGTTCGAGCGCCGCCGCAACGAGAAGCCGCGCCGGGGTTGATTCAGGGTGTTCGCCGAGAACGACGCGCAGATCGCCGATCGCCTCGTCGGTTTCGCCGGCGTCGATCTTCAATCCGGCGCGCTTGATCAGGGCGTCCGGGTTCTTTGAATCCGCCGCCAGGATTTCAGCGATCAGCTTTTCCGCCTGGGGTTTTTTCCCCTCGGCCATGGCGAGCGCCGCCATTTCATTCTTGGCGCGGACGATATCATCGAGGCCCGCGCTTTTCTTGCGGAGGATTTCATGATAGGCGGCGTCAGCGCCGGGATAATCCTTTTGTTCGCGCAGGAACCCGCCGAGCGCCAGCTTCAAATCGACATTGTCGCCGTCGGCGGCGGCAAAGCCGCGCAGCGTCGTTTCGGCCTTTTCCTTTCCGCCGATCCGGTAGTCGACGCGGACCAGGTCGAGCTTGGCGTCGATCTGACGCGGCATGATGCGGACGACCTCGGCAAGCTGCGTCCGCGCCTCGTCGAGCTTGTTCTCGGCGATCAGCGTGCTTGCATAAAGACGGCGGTAGTCTGCATTGTCAGGATATTCCTTGATCAATCCGGCGTAAGCGGCGTCGATGTCGCCCGTACGCCCGAGACTGGTCAGCGTCTGAACGCGCAGGATGTGAAGGACGGCCGCTTTCGGGTCGCGGGCGATCGCTTCATCGAGAAGCGCCAGCGCGCCTTCAAGGTCCTTGGCGTTGACGCGCTCGCCTGCGAGCACGGCGACAGCTTCCTGCGACGTCGGATTGATGGCGAGCGCCTGTTTGGCGAGATCTACCGCCTCGGCGACATTTTGCAGACGGAACATGACCGCCGCCTTGATCGCGAGCGCGTCGGCGTTTTTCGGCGCTGCCTCAATGACGCCGTTGACGAGATCGAGCGAGGCGGCCGTGTTGCCGGAAAGAAGCTGCAGTTTGGCGAGATCGAGCCTGACCGCGACGTTTTCGGGATCAATCGCGGTGATCCGCTGCAATAACCCGAACATCTGCTCGTAATTCGAGCGCTTTTCGGCGATCTTGGCGAGACCGGAGAGCGCCGTCACATTGGCGTCGTCGATTTTGAGCGCGTTGAGATACTGGACATTGGCAAGGCCAAGCTTGCCTTCCTCCAGATACTCGCCGCCGCTCTTGATGTAGCGCTCGAGTTTTTGTTCCGGCGACGCGCAGGCCGCAGATGTAAACGCCAGCACGGCGAGTACGGCCAGACGCAGCCGGACCCCTCGGGGACGTCCGGGCGACGCGGCTTTGGCGTCAGCGACGATCGTCTTCCGCATGATCTTACTCCGTTCCCTAACAAATCTTGGTGGTTGCAACTGATTTATGCTGATTAGACGGCCGCCGCAATTGCAGCGCCTGTCTCTGTCGTCTTCGCCGCAGCCGCGACGGCGTCGCCGTAATTCATCGAATGCGCCGCGAAAAGACGGCGGTGGCGGCGCGGCGCGTTGGCGAGGAAAATTGCAGCGCCGCGCGCGGTGAGATTTTTTTCAAGCATCAGCGCCAGACCAAGAAACGACGCATCAATCCGCCCGGCGCCCCTGAGATCGAGAACCGCGTCGCGTCCTTCAAGGGCCGCCGCCCGCAGCGCGGCCCGGAGGCCCTCGCGGTTCGCGGCGGTAAGTTCGCCGGCGAGCTCAATAATTGTTCGTCCGGCGTCGCGCCTGATTGACGCCGACGCCGGCCCCGTGTCGCCCTTGCGCCAAATGGCCGAGAGCGCCGCCGGAAGCGCGCGGCC
>JBGSVH010000043.1:0-19227 GCA_041753055.1 Parvularculaceae bacterium | reverse complement strand
GTTGCTGCGCATCTTTGCGCCGCTGCGACCGCCACCGACACCGGCGGTTCGATCCGCCAGCCGGCGTCGCTCACAGCGACGGTCGGCGTCAAGCCGACCTACGGGCGCTGTTCGCGCTGGGGCATCGTCGCCTTCGCCTCGTCACTGGATCAGGCCGGGCCGATTGCGCGCGACGTGCGCGATGCAGCGATCATGCTGCGGTCGATGGCGGGCTACGATCCGAAAGATTCAACCTCCGTCAATCGCCCGGTCCCCGATTACGAAAAATCGCTCGGCCAGTCGGTCAAGGGCCTACGCATTGGCGTCCCCAAAGAATACCGCCTCGATGGCATGCCGGCGGAAATCGAGAAGCTTTGGGCCGACGGCGTCAAATGGATGAAGGACGCCGGCTGCGAGATTGTCGATATTTCGTTGCCGCTCACCAAATACGCGCTGCCCGTTTATTACATTGTCGCGCCGGCGGAAGCCTCGTCGAACCTCGCGCGCTATGACGGGGTTCGCTACGGCCATCGCGCGAAAGAGTTTACGGACGTGCAGTCGATGTATTCGAACACACGCGCCGAGGGCTTCGGCAGGGAAGTGCAGCGCCGCATCATGATCGGCACTTATGTGCTGTCGGCCGGTTATTACGATGCCTATTACCTGCGCGCGCAGAAAGTCCGCAAACGGATTTTCGACGAATTCACCGACGCTTTCGGCAAGGTCGACCTCATCCTGACGCCGTCGGCGCCGTCCGCGGCCTTTGCGCTCGGCGAGAAATCCAACGACCCCGTCCAGATGTACCTGAACGACGTCTTCACCGTGACGGCGAACCTTGCAGGCCTTCCGGGCGCCTCGGTGCCGGCAGGGCTCGATGCGAAGGGCCTGCCTTTGGGGCTGCAACTGATCGCCAGGCCCTTCCACGAGGAAACGATGTTCAAGGGCATGTATGCGCTCGAACGGGCGGCGGGATTCAAGGGTAGGCCGGAGCGATGGTGGGAGTAGCGGCAGCTCTAGCAGGCTGTTAAAACCTCCGTAAGCGGTGCATCCTTCGTGACGCCTTGCTTCGCAAGGCTCCTCAGGATGAAGAAATTCAATAGGTTGCTTCACCCTGAGGAGCCGCGAAGCGGCGTCACGAAGGGCGAAGTAACCGTTTTTCAACAGCCTGCTATAGAGGAGCAAGCGGATGAAGATTGCTGTCCTGAGCCACAAAGAGGTTGCTGGTTACTACGCGGCAACATTGATGGAACGCGGACACCAAGTCACTATTAGTGGCGGCGGGGCAATTCATGCGCCGGGGTTGAGACCATATTTGGAGTGCGATGGGTGTTTGTTGCTCGGTAACGAACCGGATTTGGTGGAGATCGCAGACCACATGGAAGCATCGGGCAAGATGGTTTGGCGACAGATCACGGACGTTCCGAAAGGCTAACTTGAAGTGAACTCGAGGAGCGCTACCATGGGACGTGTAAAGACATTTCCATATGATCCGGCCGAGGATCTGATCAGCAAGGAAGGAATCGCCATTTTCATGGCGGACGCGCTTGAAACCGGCGATGCCGCTTATATCGCGAAGGCGCTTGGCGTCGTCGCGCGCGCGAAAGGAATGACTGAACTCGCGTGGGAAACGGGTCTGTCGCGTGAGCAGCTCTATCGATCGTTCAGCGAAGAGGGAAATCCGACGTTGAAAACGATGCTCAAGGTGATGAACGCGCTCGGCGTCGACATGTCGGCGAAGGCGCGGGGGTAAGGAACGCCCTCCGTCAAAATTAATTCAACCACTTGACAGGCATACGGTTATACCGTATGATTTCAACGAATGGACATAGTCTCAATCGTCCACAGAGGATTGAGGAAATACGTCGAGAAGAATGACCCGAAAGGCTTGCCGCAAGACAAGCTCGCGCGAATTCAGGTTATTCTCGCCGTGCTCATTCAGGCGCCGGACATGGATGGCGTCGTCGGTCCGCCCGGCTGGCGCGTGCATCATTTAAAAGGCGATCGCGCGGGGACATGGTCAATATCCGTTTCAGGCAATTGGCGGCTGACATTCAAGATTGAGGACGGCGCTGTCGCCGAGTTGAATTTGGAGGACTACCACTGATGACGAGGAAAGCGATCAAGATCGGCATGAAGCCGCCGCATCCCGGACAATTCGTGCGGATCGAAATCCTTGACGAACTCAATTTGTCGATCGCCAAGGCGGCCGAAGTGCTCGGCGTTCGTCCGGCTACTCTGTCGGACCTTGTCAATGAGAAGGCGAGTCTCTCGCCGGAAATGGCGATGCGGCTCGAACTCGCCTTCGGCGTCAAGGCCGCTACGGTGCTGCGCATGCAGGCGTGGTACGACACGGAAAATTTGCGGGCGCGCGCTGAAGAGCTTGGCGTTCGGCGCTACCAGCCGGAACCGGCATGACGGCGTTTTAGGGATGACCAGCCCCTACCGCTCCCTAACCTACGACGCCCCTCTCTCGCCGCCGCTCAAAAGCCAGGCGTGGATCGCGGAGCGCGACAGCGACTGGCGCGTCATTATTTTTCCCGGAACCCCGGCGCGGAAATATCTCTTCGAGCGGATGCTCAGAACGGCGCCGGACGATCTTGAAGTCGTGGTGCTGGCGCGGCCGGGATATGGACGCGGGCATCGCCGAGCCTATCTCGATTTCAACGACCAGATCGCGGCGGCGCGGCCGTTTTTCGAAGACGGCAAGCAGATTGTCGCTTTGGGCGTTTCTTATGGTGGCGAACTGGCGCTGAAGGCGCTGGTCGATCATCCCGAAACCGTCAAGGGCGCGGTGACGGTTGCTGCGCTGATCACCGAACCGCGCGGCTGGGTGCATCCTTTTGTCAAACTCGGCGGCGTCCCCGTCATTCGATCGCTGGTGCCGCGAACCTTGCATTATTCCCGCGCCGAGATCGCCGGGCGGCGCGAGCAGATCGGCTCCTTGTTCGCGCGGCTCAAGGAGGTGACGGCGCCGGTGACGATCCTTCACGGCGACGTCGATCATCTAGTCAGCATGGACGACGCAAGAGCGCTCGAAGGCTATTTCGGCCCCGGCGCCGATGTTGAATTCCGCCATGTCCGCGGCGGCACGCATTTTCTTGAGATGCAGTTCCCGGGCCTGGTCTTCGATGCGGTCAAAGGCGTCATTGCGCGAAGCCGCGCAAACGCTAAAAAGGTCCCCGCGAGCTGAAGAAATGACGAACCATGTTTCTTGAAATCGACGATGTGCAGCGGCGGATGTGGGCGGAGTAGGAAATGGCTGAACCAAGAAAGCTCCTCAAAGGCGACACAGGCGACTGGGAAGTCGTGATCGGCCTTGAGGTTCATGCGCAGGTCGCGTCGAAGTCGAAACTGTTTTCCGGCGCTTCGGCTGAATATGGCGCCGGGCCGAATGAAAATGTTTCGCTGGTTGACGCGGCCATGCCGGGAATGCTGCCCGTCATCAACAAATTCTGCGTCGAACAGGCGGTCCGGACCGGCCTCGGCCTCAATGCGAAAATCAATCACTGGTCGCGCTTCGACCGGAAGAACTATTTCTATCCGGACCTGCCGCAAGGCTATCAGATTTCGCAATATAAAGACCCGATCGTCGGCGAAGGCGAAATCGAGGTCGAACTCGACGGCGGCGAGATTATCAATATCGGGATCGAGCGGCTGCATCTTGAACAGGACGCTGGCAAGTCAATCCATGACCTGTCGCCGAAAGAATCCTATGTCGACCTCAACCGGTCGGGCGTGGCGCTGATGGAAATCGTGTCGCGCCCCGATATGCGCTCGGCGGAAGAGGCGGCGGCCTATTTCACCAAGCTCAGAATGATCTTGCGCTATCTCGGCACCTGCGACGGCAATATGGAAGAAGGCTCGATGCGCGCCGACGTCAATGTCTCGGTGCGAAAGCCCGGCGATCCGCTCGGCACGCGCACTGAAACCAAGAACATCAATTCGATGCGCTATGTGAAACAAGCGGTCGACTATGAAGCGCGCCGCCAGATCGAGGTCATCGAACGCGGCGGCAAGATCGATCAGGAAACGCGCCTTTTCAATGTCGCAACCGGCGAGACGCGAACCATGCGCTCCAAGGAAGACGCGCATGATTACCGTTATTTTCCCGATCCCGATCTGTTGCCGCTCGAACTCGATGCGGCATGGGTTGAAGAAATCTTGGCGGGGCTGCCGGAGCTTCCAGACGCCAAGAAACATCGCTTCATGGAAAGCTACGACCTTTCGCTCTACGATGCGGCCGTCCTCTCGCAGGATCGTGTCAAGGCGGATTATTTCGAGACTGTCGCAAGGGCGCGCGACGGCAAGCTTGCCGCGAACTGGGTGACTACCGAACTCTTTGGCGCGCTTAACAAAAGCGGCAAAGACATCGCCGACTCGCCGATTTCAGCCGTGCAGCTCGGAAAGCTGATTGATCTTATCTCCAACAACACGATTTCGGGCCGGATCGCCAAGGATGTCTTCGCGATCATGTTCGAGACGGGCGGGGACCCGGATAAGATTGTCGAGGAGCGCGGCCTCAAACAGGTGACGGATACGGGCGCGATTGAAGCGGCGATCGATGCGATCATCGCCGCCAATCCCGATCAGGTCGAACAGGTCAGGGAAAAGCCCAAAACCTTCGGCTGGTTTGTCGGTCAGGTGATGAAGGCGACCGGCGGAAAAGCCAATCCGGCTGCGGTGAACGCCATTTTGAAGAAAAAGCTTGGCGTTGACTGAAATTTGACGCCGGCGCTCACACCAGCGTGATCGCCGTCTCCAGCGATCTGGAGTAAAGTGCGCCGGGCTTCGGGCGCATCCAGGGAGAATTTTATGATCAAAAGAATGACCATCATGGGCGCAATCGTGATTGGCGGCTGTGCGACTGCGGGCGCTGAACCTGTCAATGAATCCGCTGCGGCCAAGCTCGCTGAATTTGACCGCACAGGCGAAGTGACCTCTTGCCTCAACGTCACGCAGGTCGCATCAATCGAGGCCGTCGATGAAAAAACATTGCTGATCCGCTCGGGCGTCAGCAATTATTACGTCAGTGATTTGTCCAGCCGCTGTAGCGGCGCAACGCGCGGGTCGACGCGGTTTGAATATACAACATCGACATCGCAGCTTTGCCGCAACCAGATCGTGCGCATCGTCGATAATGGCGGCGGGTTTATGGTCGGGTCCTGCGGCATGGGTTCATTCGAAAAGCTTACCAAGAAACCCGCAGCCGAGTAGCAGACTTCATCTGGTGCGACGCCAGGCCCGAATTCCGCGGCATGCGCCCGAGAATCGGTCCGTTCAACGATAAACTGATCGACCGGCAAAGGATGTGTCATTGGTATACGGAGCATCTCCATTGCGCCGCCGACCCAGTGCAAATTCAGTCGACAGTTAGTTGAAATAACAGCGTGAAAGCAAGAGCCTGGGTAATAGTCGCGGGCGCCGCAGCGCAATTGCGCGGTTAACAGCTTGTTAGCTGTTCGGATACTTTTGCGAAACTTTTCCTTTACGCAATCTTAGCCTCGAGCCTCTCACAGTCGGCATAGTTAATCCGGGTGGGTGCGCCCGGTCATGAAGAATGAAGGGGCGAACAATGTCGATTACGGTTCATACCGATGCGTTGCTGTCAGCGACGGCGATTTTGAGCGGCGAAGAGATGTACAGGCTCGGTCTTGAGGCTTCGGTCGATACCGGCGAAGGTCAATTCGACCTCATCAACGCGCATAAATGGTTCAACCTGGCGGCTATGATGGGCAATATGGAAGCGCGGACCTACCGCGCGGAACTCGCCATGGAGATGACGCCGGACGAAGTCGCTGAAGCGCAGCGCCTCGCCCGCGAGTATCTTTCGACCCACCGTCCGCGCATGGCTGGCTAACCGACCCTCGGGCCCGCCGCTTCGCAATTCGATTGTTGACGGCGTAACCGGACAACGGTGATACTTGCAGGCGCTATGACCGGCGCCAGACTTGATATTCACAAACTGAACGAAATTATTCAGCCATGGGTCGGCCGCACGGGCGGCCTCATCTCGGCGTTGCGTGCGGTGCAGACGGCAGTCGGCTACCTGCCGACTGAAACCGACGCCGCCGCCGCCGCCGCGTTCAATCTCACGCGCGCCGAAGTCAATGGCGTCATCAGTTTCTATTCGGATTTCACGCGCGCGCCGAGAGGCCGAACCGTGATCCGGCTTTGCGCCGCCGAGGCTTGTCAGGCGCAGGGCAGCCGCGCGCTGCAGAACGAGATTGAAAAGCGCTTCGCGCTGACGCCCGGCAACACCAGCGCGTCGGGCGACCTGACGCTTGAGCATGTCTATTGTCTCGGCCTTTGTTCGGCTGGCCCCGCTGCGACCATTGATGGCGCGCTGATGGCCAACGCCAGCGCCGACAGGATCTGCGCGGTGTTCGACAAGAAACAGCGGGCGAGCAAATGAGCGGGACGACGCCAGTTTTTGTTTCGCTTGACTCGCTTGCCGTTGCGCTTGGCGCTGACGCCGTTGCAGAGGCGCTGGCGCAGGTGGGTTTCAGAGTAGTCCGCACCGGCTCGCGCGGCATGCACTGGCTGGAGCCGCTGGTTGAGTTTGAGCAAGACGGCGTGCGCCACGGATTTGGTCCGGTCGGGCGGGACGATGTCAGTGCGCTGATCGCGGCATTGCGCAGTCCGGACAAAACCGCGCATTTGAGGCACCCGAAATCGGTCGGCGCGATTGAAGCCCTCGATTATTTCAAGAGCCAGTCACGGCTGACTTTCGTGCGATGCGGCGTTGTCGATCCGGTCGATCCGGCGGATTATCGCAAGCATGGCGGAATGAACGGACTTGCCAGGGCCCTTGCCATGACCGGCGCTGAAATTTGCGAAGAGGTGCTGGCGTCAGGCCTCAGAGGACGCGGCGGCGCCGGATTTCCGGCCGGTATCAAGTGGAAAACGGTCGCCAATGCGGCGGCGGACGAAAAATACATCGTTTGCAACGCTGACGAAGGCGACAGCGGCACTTTCGCCGACCGCATGATCATGGAAGGCGATCCCTTCCTTCTGATTGAGGGGATGGCGACCGCCGGAATTGCAACGGGCGCGACACAAGGATTCATCTATCTTCGCTCCGAATATCCGATCGCCGCGGGCGTACTCGAAAGGGCGATCGCGGCGGCCTATGGCGCCGGCTGGCTCGGGTCCAATGTCCTCAATTCAGGAAAACGATTTGATCTTGAAGTGTTTGTCGGCGCCGGCGCGTACATTTGCGGCGAGGAAACATCACTCTTGAACAGCCTTGAAGGAAAGCGCGGCGAGGTGAGGGCAAAGCCGCCATTGCCGGCGCTCGAAGGCCTCTTCAGCAAACCGACACTGGTGCAGAATGTCTTGTCGTTCTGTGCGGTTCCGACAATCCTTTCGCGAGGCGCTGACTTCTATCGGAGTTTCGGTGTTGGCAAGTCGACCGGTACGATGCCGTTCCAGTTGTCCGGGGATATCAAGTTTTCCGGCCTTTACGAGGCGCCGTTTGGATTAACCCTGCGCGATCTCGTTGAAAGGATCGGCGGCGGCGCGCGGTCGGGGAGATCCATTCGCGCCGTCCAGATTGGCGGACCGCTTGGCGCTTATCTTCCGCCCGCGCTGTTTGACACGCCGATTGACTATGAAGCGCTTCTCGCCATTGGCGCCGGGGTCGGTCATGGCGGGATCGTCGTCTATAATGACAGTGTCGATATGCTCGAACAGGCGCGCTACGCCTTTGAATTCTGCGCCGAGGAATCCTGTGGCAAGTGTACGCCCTGCCGGATTGGTGCGGTCAGGGGCGTTGAATTGATGGATCGCATCGCTTCTGGCGACGATCACGCAAAAAACATGGAAGTCCTGCATGATCTCTGCGAATTGATGGTCGACGGGTCGCTGTGCGCCATGGGCGGGATGACGCCGATCCCGGTCGAGAGCGCGATCAGGCATTTTCCGGGCGATTTCACTTTTCCGCCGGGAAGGCGTAGTTTGAAATCCGGATCGGAGAAGGCGTCATGACGATCCTCACAGAAAAAGATTTCGGTACGCCGCGGCCCAGATCCTCGCGCAGGGTGCGGCTTGAAATCGACGGCTTTGACGTGGAAGTCGAGGAAGGCGCCAGCATCATGCGCGCCGCCGCGACCATCGGCACGTCGATCCCGAAATTGTGCGCCACGGATCGTTTGAACGCCTTCGGGTCGTGCCGGCTTTGCCTCGTGGAAATCGACGGGCGCAAAGGAACACCGGCGTCGTGTACGACGCCGGTCGCTGAGGGAATGAAAGTCCGCACCGAAACGCCGCGGCTTCAAAAATTGCGGCGCGGCGTGATGGAACTTTACATTTCCGATCATCCGCTCGATTGCCTGACCTGTTCCGATAATGGCGATTGCGAGCTGCAGGACATTGCGGGCCGCGTCGGGCTGCGCGACGTGCGGTACGGCTACGATGGCGACAACCATTTCGGACAGGCGAAAGATCTTTCAAATCCCTATTTCCAGTTCGAGCCGTCAAAGTGCATTGTTTGCTCACGCTGCGTCAGGGCGTGCGACGAGGTGCAGGGAACGCTGGCGCTGACGATCGAAGGCCGCGGCTTCAGGTCGAAAGTCGCCTTCGCCGGCGCGGACTTTTTCGATTCAGAATGCGTTTCCTGCGGCGCGTGCGTTGACGCTTGCCCGACCGCGACTTTGCAGGAAAAAACAGTTGCGGAGATGGGCGTCCCTGACCGCACAGTGCTGACGACCTGCGCCTATTGCGGCGTCGGCTGCTCGTTCAAGGCGGAACTGAAAGGCGATCAGGTCGTTCGCATGACGCCGTACAAGGATGGCAAGGCCAATCACGGTCATTCTTGCGTCAAGGGCCGGTTCGCCTGGGGGTACGCCGCGCATCCGGACCGTGTGACGACACCGCTCATTCGCGACACAATCACTGACCCCTGGCGCGAAGTCTCATGGGACGATGCTATCGGGTTTGCGGCAAGACGCCTGAAAGAGACGCAAGAGAAGTACGGCCGCAAGTCCATCGGCGCCATCTCGTCGTCGCGCTGCACCATCGAGGAAGTCTGGGTTGTACAGAAAATGGTTCGCACGGCTTTCGGCAACAACAATATCGACACCTGCGCCCGGGTCTGCCATTCGCCGACCGGTTATGGCTTGAAACAGACTTACGGGACCTCAGCCGGGACACAGGATTTTGACAGCGTCGAGGAAGCAGACGTCATCCTCATTATCGGCGCCAATCCGACCGACGCTCATCCGGTCTTCGCCTCGCAGATGAAAAAGCGGCTGCGGCAAGGCGCAAAGCTGATCATTGTCGATCCGCGCGCCATCGATCTGGTGAGGACGCCGCATGTCGCCGCTGCGCATCATCTGCAGCTGCAGCCCGGCACCAATGTCGCCCTCGTCAATGCTTTGGCGCATGTTATCGCAATCGACGGCCTTCTTGACCGGGCGTTTATTGATGCGCGCTGCGACGCGGCGTCCTTCCGGGAATGGCTCGCCTTCATCAGGGGCGATGAAAATTCGCCGGAGGAAGTCGCAGCCATCACCGGCGTTCCTGCATCTGAAATCCGCGCGGCGGCGCGCCTTTATGCAACCGGCGGCAATGCTGCAATTTATTACGGCCTCGGCGTCACCGAACACAGCCAAGGCTCGACCATGGTCATGGGAATGGCGAACCTTGCAATGGCGACCGGCAATATCGGCCGCCGCGGCGTCGGCGTTAACCCGCTGCGCGGTCAGAACAACGTCCAGGGCTCGTGCGACATGGGTTCGTTCCCGCATGAATATTCTGGCTATCGGCACGTTTCTGATGACGCCACACGCGCGGCGTTCGAAACGGCGTGGCGGCGGCCGCAAGACAAGGAACCAGGCCTTCGCATTCCGAACATGTTCGACGAGGCTTGCAGGGGATCATTTCACGGACTTTATGTCCAGGGCGAAGACATCGCGCAGTCCGACCCAAACACCCAGCATGTGGAAGCCGCGCTCGCCGCGCTCGACATCCTGATCGTGCAGGACCTTTTCCTCAACGAGACAGCGCGGTTTGCGCATGTCTTCCTGCCTGGCACATCGTTTCTTGAAAAAGATGGGTGCTTCATCAACGCAGAACGGCGCATCAACCGCGTCCGGCCGGCTGTCCGCCCAAAGTCCGGCATGGATGAATGGCGCGTCACGCAGGAGCTGTCTCGCGCGCTCGGCTACGAAGAAATGAATTTCGCGACAGCGGCCGATGTCATGGACGAGATCGCAGCGTTGACACCGACCTTCGCGCATGTCTCGCACAAGATGCTGGACGAGAGGGGAAGCGTGCAATGGCCGTGCAATGACGACGCGCCGGACGGCACGCCGATCATGCATGTCGACGGTTTCGTCCGTGGCAAGGGCCTTTTCGTTGCAACGGAATTTGTGCCGACGCCGGAAAAGACCAACCGTAAGTTTCCGCTGATCCTGACGACCGGGCGCATTCTCTCACAATATAATGTCGGTGCGCAGACCCGCCGCACTGCAAACGAGCAATGGCACGACGAGGATTTGCTTGAAATTCATCCATCGGATGCAGAGGCCAAGGGTGTCCGCGACGGCGACTGGGTATCGGTGAAAAGCCGCAAGGGAGAGATTACCTTGCGCGCGCGCGTGACCGACCGCGTCGCGCCGGGTGTTGTCTATACGACGTTTCATCACCCTGAAACCGGCGTCAATGTCGTCACTACCGAATATTCCGACTGGGCGACAAGCTGCCCTGAATATAAAGTCACCGCCGTTGAAGTGGCGCCCGCCAATCATCGCTCCGACTGGCAACAGCGTTATTCTGAAACGCTGCCGGCCATGCGCGGCCTTGCTGCTGAACCCGCAGAATAGCGTGCCGATCATTCGCAGCTTCGGCGCGCCGCCGCCCCCTGATCGCGATATTAGCGTCGGCCATGGCGGAACGACATGGCGCGTACCCGAGGAAACGCCTGTCGCCTTTATCTATAATGGACGGAACTACGCCGTAATGTTGGCCAGTCCCGACAATCTCGATGACTTTGCAATCGGCTTTTCGCTGACCGAACGCATCGTCAACCAGCTGTCGGAGATCGAGGCGGTCGATATCCATCAAGGCGACCGCGGTGTCGATCTTCGCACCAGGATCGCAGAAGCGGCTGTTGACCGCCTTGAAGCGCGCCAGCAACGCCGCAACCTCGTCGGACGCGCCGGTTGCGGAGTTTGCGGCGTCGAAAACGCCGATGTATTTTTTGAGTCGCTGCCAAGGGTCGCTGAAGCGCCGATCAATATTGACATGAGCGCCCTAAACAGGGCGGCGGGTGGATTGGAAAAAGTGCAGCCCTTGAACACGAGGACACGTACTGTGCATGCGGCCGGATGGGCGTCGCTGTCGGGTGACATTCTGATGGCGCGCGAAGATGTTGGACGCCACAACGCACTCGACAAATTGCTCGGCGCGCTCAGCCGCAACGCAACAGCGATGGACGATGGGTTTGTTGTGATGTCCAGCCGATGTTCGTACGAGATCGTCGAAAAATCGGCGCGTTTGGGGGTGAAAGCAGTCCTTAGCCTGTCGGGGCCGACGGCTTTTGCGATTCGCAAGGCCGAAGAAGCCAATCTCGGGCTTTATGTCAGATCCGGCGGCGGTGTCGTGAAAGTGATTTAGCTGTCCTTCGCCGCTTTATCCGTGGCAAAAATAGCCTATAAACCCAATTCAGGCGGCCGAAGTCGCCGGCGGCTTGGAATGAGAGCGCCGGCGCGCAGTCCGCAAAAGGTTTACTGATCCTGGGAGAGCCATCCGATGAAGACCCGCGCTGCGATCGCCATTGCGCCCAACAAGCCGCTTGTCATTGAAGAGATCGATCTTGAAGGGCCGAAGGCCGGGGAAGTGCTGGTTGAGATCAAGGCGACCGGCATCTGCCATACCGACGCGTACACGCTCGAAGGCAAGGACAGCGAAGGCATTTTCCCGTCAATCCTCGGTCACGAAGGCGCCGGCATTGTGCGCGAAATCGGCGCCGGCGTCACCAGCGTCGCTGTCGGCGATCACGTCATTCCGCTGTACACGCCCGAGTGCCGCAGCTGCAAAACCTGCCTCTCGCGCAAGAGCAATCTGTGCACGTCGATCCGTGTGACACAGGGCAAAGGCCTGATGCCCGACGGAACCAGCCGCTTCAAGCGCAAGGGTGAGACAATCTATCACTATATGGGCTGTTCGACATTTTCGAATTTCACTGTCCTGCCGGAAATCGCGCTTGCAAAAATTCGCAACGATGCGCCGTTCGACAAAGCCTGTTACATCGGCTGCGGCGTTACAACCGGCGTTGGCGCAGTGATGTGGACGGCGAAGGTCGAGCCGGGCGCCAATGTCGCCGTTTTTGGTCTCGGCGGCATTGGTCTTAACGTCATTCAGGGCGCGCGCCTTGTCGGCGCTAACAAGATCATTGGCGTTGATATCAATCCGTCAAAGCGAGCTATGGCTGCGGAATTCGGGATGACGGATTTCGTCAACCCGACAGAGGTCGGCGCCAAGAATGTTGTCGACAAGATTGTTGAGTTGACGGGCGGCGGCGCGGACTATTCATTCGATTGCACGGGAAACACCGATGTGATGCGGCAAGCGCTTGAATGTTGTCATCGCGGCTGGGGCCAGTCGATCATTATCGGCGTCGCCGAATCCGGCAAGGAAATCGCGACGCGGCCATTCCAGCTGGTGACCGGGCGGGTCTGGAAGGGCACCGCCTTTGGCGGCGCCCGCGGTCGCACTGACACGCCGAAAATCGTCGATATGTATATGGACAAGAAGATCGAAATTGATCCTCTGATCACCCACACGATGCCGCTTGAAAAGATCAATGACGCATTTGATCTGATGCATGAAGGCAAGTCGATCCGTTCGGTCGTGGTGTTTTAGGCGCAAGCAGGCGCAAGCGGGAGCAAATGACTATTGCTGCAGCAGACGCGGGTCAAAGGAATGGCGCGCCGCTGATTGACCGCTACGGGCGGCGCATCACCTATCTGCGCCTGTCGGTAACGGACCGCTGCGACCTGCGCTGCACCTACTGCATGTCGGAGAGTCCGGAATTTGCGCCGAAGTCGAGCATTCTGTCGCTTGAAGAACTTGACGCCGTCGCCGGTGCTTTCATTGAGCGCGGCGTCCGCAAAATTCGCCTCACCGGCGGCGAACCGCTTGGCCGCCGTAATATCATGCATCTTGTAGGCGGATTGTCGCGCCGCCTCGCTGACGGACGCCTCGACGAGTTGACGCTGACGACGAATGCAACGCAGCTTGTCAAATTCGCGGGGCCATTGCGGCAAGCGGGTGTCAGGCGCATCAATGTCTCGCTTGATACGCTCGACCGCGTGAAATTTGCAGCGATCGCGCGTCGCGACGCGCTGGACCGGGTTTTGGCTGGCGTCGATGCGGCGCAGGCCGAAGGGATCGATGTCAAGATCAACACGGTCGCCTTGAAAGATCGCAATATTGGCGAAATCCCGGCGCTGATTGAATGGGCGCATGGGAGAGGCATGGACCTCACCTTGATCGAAGTAATGCCGCTCGGTGAAGTTGAGGAGGATCGTTCCGACCAGTTTTCTCCGTTGTCTGAGCTGCGCCGGCAACTCGAACTTCGCTGGACGCTGACGCCGGATGATCATCGCACCGGCGGACCCGCGCGTTATGTCCGTGTCAACGAAACCGGCGGGCGGATCGGGTTCATTACGCCGTTGACGGCGAATTTCTGCGATGGGTGCAATCGCGTTCGCGTCACCTGCTCGGGCGAGTTGTATATGTGCCTTGGCCAGCAGGGCCGCATTGATTTGCGCGCAGCGCTGCGGCACGGCGGGACGGACGCCCTTTCCAGGGCGCTTGACGAAGCAATGCGATTGAAGCCGCACGGCCACGATTTCGAAATTGAAAAATCCGGTGTTGGCGGCGCTGTCCCGCGGTTCATGTCGGCGACAGGTGGATAAGCCGATGCTGCGCATCACTTTCTATGGGCGTCTCGCGGAGGTCATGGGGCGGGAGCGGATGACGCCCGCGGCATCCGCGGCGACTGTCGGGGCCCTCATCGAAAATCTTGCAAACGAAGACGCTGAATTCAAAGCGGCGCTCGCCGGGACGCGCGTTCGTTTTGCCGTCAACAATATGATCGCGCCCGAGACCCAAAAGGTGAAGGATGGCGATGAAGTCGCTGTCCTGCCGCCCTTCAGCGGCGGGTGAAATGATCATTCTTTCGCACGAACCGATTGACCCGCTTACCCTTGGCGGCGACTTTGCGCGGGACGTAGAAGATGCCGGCGCCATCGCGAGCTTTACCGGAATAGTGCGCAAGGATGGACGCAAGGAGGTCTCGGCGCTGTTCCTCGATCACGCGTCAGGACTTGCCGAACAGGAAATTGGAAAGGCGCTTACCGAAGCGAAAACGCGCTGGCCGTTGATCAAGGTGTTGATTGCGCATCGCGTCGGGCGGGTCGAAACGGGCCAGCCGGTCGTTTTTGTCGCAACCGCGGCCGCGCACCGGCGGGCGGCGTTTGAGGCTTGCGATTACCTCGTTGACTTCCTCAAGACCGATGCGCCCTTCTGGAAAAAGCAAATTGGCCGCAGCGGCGAAGAATGGATAGAACCGCGGGGCGAGGATTATGCTGACCGCAACCGTTGGCGTTAAAACCAGAGGACCCCATGCCAGGCGTTGATCAAAGCCTTGAATTCCGGCCCATCCGCATTGCAATTTTGACTGTGTCGGACACGCGCACCCTTGAAACGGATACGTCAGGCGCAGCGCTTGTCGTGCGACTTGAAGGCGCGGGTCACAAATTGGCGGCGCGCGAACTGGTTACGGATGATATTTCGAAAGTCCGCAGTCTTGTTCAATCATGGATCGCGGCTGACGATGTTGATGCGGTAATTTCCACGGGCGGCACCGGGCTTACCGGCCGCGACATCACGCACGAGGCGGTTACGCCGTTATTTGAGAAGACGATTGAAGGCTTTTCCGTTGTGTTTCATACGGTCAGCCTTGAGACGGTCGGTCTTTCGACATTGCAATCGCGCGCAACTGCTGGCGTCGCCAATGGAACGGTGATCTTCTGCCTGCCGGGCTCAACCGGCGCGGTCAAAGACGGCTGGGACAAAGTGATTTGTCATCAACTCGACAGTCGCTACCGGCCGTGCAACCTCGTCGAACTGATGCCGCGACTGACAGAGCGCTGAATGACCGATCCGCTGACACATTTTGACAAGCACGGCCGGCCGTTGATGGTCGATGTTTCTGAGAAGGCTGCCTCTGACCGTTCGGCGACGGCAAAGGGCAGCGTTCAATTTTCTCCGGAGACATTCGCGGTCTTCCGTCGCGGCGTGAAGAAGGGAGATATCCTTCCGGTCGCAGAACTCGCTGGCGTCATCGGCGCCAAGAAAACTCCGGACCTCATTCCGCTTTGTCACCCACTGGCGCTGACATCGGTTTCGGTCAGCGCTTCCTTCAATGACGCTACCCACGCTGTCGATATATCTGCATCGGTGCGGACGCATGGCAGGACGGGAGTCGAAATGGAAGCGTTGACGGCGGTCGCGACCGCCTGCCTTACCGTCTATGACATGGCGAAAGCTGTCGATAAATCCATGACAATCGGGCCAATCGAACTTGTTGAGAAGTCCGGCGGCAAGTCCGGCGATTTCAGGCGATGAAGACGATGGTGACCGTCGATGAGGCAATCGCGCTCGTCACGTCGCATGCTGCTGGGGCGCTCATTGATAAGGTGTCGATTGGCGATGCGGCGGGACGTATCCTCGCGCGCGATATTGTCTCAACGATGGACCAGCCGCCGTTTCGCGCATCGGCGATGGACGGTTATGCGTTGCGCTTTGATGACGCCCGCGCCGGCGCGCGTCTTGAGCTGATTGGCGAAGCGGCAGCCGGCGCGCCGTTCGACCGCCCCGTCGGCGCTGGTAAGGCGGTTCGGACTTTTACCGGCGGCGCCGTTCCCGCCGGGGCTGATCATGTTGTCATTCAGGAAGATGTCAGCGCAGAAGGCGGTTTTGTCCTAATTAACACGGCGCAGGAGACGCGCGCCAATATTCGCGAAGCGGGCGTTGATTTCAAAAAGGGGGCGCTGCTGAAACCGGCAGGCGCGTTGCTGACGCCGCTCGATCTCGGTCTGATCGCCGCCGCCAATGTTGCGGCGATAGATGTGTTTCGCAAACCGGTTGTCGCGTATTTTGACAATGGAGATGAACTGGTTGAACCAGGAGCAGCGCTCGGTGACGGCCAGATCGTCGGGTCGAATCGGTTCGCCATGGATGCGCTCATCACCGCATGGGGCGGCGTTCCGAAATATCTGGGCCGCGCCGCCGACGACAGGAAAGCGATTGGCGGAATTTTTGATGGAGCGCGCGGCGCCGACGCCCTGGTGACAATTGGCGGCGCGTCGGTCGGCGATCATGATCACGTGCGCAGCGCCTTCGCTGATGCAGGCGGCGACCTGATTTTTTCAAAAGTTTCGGTGCGGCCCGGAAAGCCCACCTGGTTCGGCAGGATCGGGCCGACGCGCGTGCTTGGCCTGCCTGGCAACCCGGCTTCGGCGATGGTCTGCGCGATTATCTTTCTGCGCCCACTGATCGCCGCCCTGTCGGGACAAACGCAGACGGCAAGTCGTTTGCGTGCGGTCTTGTCAAAACCGCTGAAACCGAATGGCGCACGTGAAAACTATCTTCGCGGCAGGATTGCAGCCGGCGAAAATGCGCGTCTGACGGTGTCGCCCGCGGCGTCGCAGGATTCGTCGCTGATGACGCCGCTGTCGCAAGGAAATTGTCTGATCCGTCGCGCGGCGAATGCGCTGGCCGTTGACGCCGGCGCGGTGGTCGATTGTATTCTCTTTGCGCCGCTCATATATGGCGCCGCGCAATGACTATTGCCGGCCTCGTCCTTGCTGGCGGCGCGGCGCACCGATTTGCCGGCGGCGCCAAGGAAGATGCGTTGCTGCGGGGGAGGTCGCTCCTTGACCATGTGATTGAACGCGCCGCGCCGCAGGTCGGCATGCTTGCGCTCAGCCGCGCGCAAACTGCAGCGCCGGTTGATCACGGTCTGTCTGTCGTTGCGGATATTTACGCCCGATGCGGACCGCTTGGCGGACTCCATGCGGGTCTTTTGTGGGCGTCATCGATATCGCCCGCAGCAAAGAAGCTGGCGATCTTCGCTTGCGATGCGCCGTTGATTGCAGAGACGCTTGTCCAGCGCCTCGATGAGGAAATGACAAGGACTGGCGCGCGCGCAGTCATTCCATCCCATGGCGGCAGAGCCCAGCCAACGCTTGGATTGTGGTCCGTCTGTCTGGCGCCGCTTGCAGAACAGAGATTGAAAGACCGGCGCTTGTCACTGCATGGATTTGCCGAGGCGGCTGACGCCAGGCTCATCGACATGAGTGATTTAGGCGAAGCGGCGTTCTTCAATGTGAACACGGTGGCGGACCTCGCGGCGCTCGAAGCGCTGCTTTCCGCCAGCGCCTAGATCCGCCTTAATCGCTAGGAAATTGGGGAGAATCCGGGTTTTCGAGGACCAAAGGTCACAGAGGCTTGTGTGGGGTGTATTAATGTAGTAGCACAGCAGCACAAACCCGAAAGGCCCTCCGATGCCCGCCGCCCGAAAACCGGCCGACAAGCCGGATCTCGTCGATGCCCTGCTGGTCCTGCGCACGCGCGGTGAGGTCGAGGCGTTCCTCGCCGATCTCTGCACGCCGGGCGAGATCAAGGCGTTGTCTGAGCGCTGGCGCGTTGCGCGCCTGCTCGATGGCGGGGAACATTCCTATCGCGAGATCGCGGAAAGGGCGGGATCGAGCACGGCGACGGTGGTCCGAGTTGCGCGATTCCTCAAGGACATGCCGTATCACGGCTATCGGCGCGCGCTTGATCGTTTGAAAGGCGCCAGAGCATGACCACGCGTCTCAGGATCGCCGTTCAAAAAAGCGGCCGCCTCGGCGACAACAGCCTTGAACTGGTAGAGGCGGCGGGATTTCGCATTGTAAAAGGCGCCAACGAGCTCCTCTATCGCGTGGAAAACGCGCCGGTCGATTTGTTGCGCGTTCGCGATGACGATATCCCGACTTTTGTAGCAAACGGCGTTGCGGATTTCGGCATTGTCGGCCGCAACGTCCTTGAAGAACGCCGTGAAGGCGAGCGCCCCGAAGAAGTGATGGCGCTCGGGTTCGGGCGATGCGAATTGCGCCTCGCTGCGCCGCTCGATTTCGTCTATGCGGGCCCCCAATCGCTCGAAGGATTGCGGATTGCAACCTCTTATCCGAACGTGCTGCGGCGTTTTCTCAAGAGCAGCGACATTCGCGCCGATATCGTAACAATGAAAGGGGCGGTGGAGGTAGCGCCGCGCCTGAAACTTTCGCACGTCATTTGCGATCTTGTTTCGACCGGCGCGACGCTTGAAACCAACGGCCTGCGCTCAGTTGAAACCATCCTTGAAAGCGAGGCGGTGCTTGTCCGCAGCAAGGAGCTTCGCGATGCGTCGCTGAAAGGCCTCGCTCAAAGCCTAGTTGAACGGCTTCGCGGCGTATCGGCCTCGCGCGGCGCAAAATACGTGATGATGAACGCACCGCGCGCGCGTCTCGCCGAGATCTCAGCGTTACTGCCGGGGGCCGACGCGCCGACGGTGACGCCGCTTGCCGGACGCGACGATGTTGTTGCGGTTCATGCTGTCTGCCAGGAATCGGTTTTCTGGGAAACACTGGAGCGACTTAAGTCGGCAGGCGCTTCGGCGATCCTCGTCCTTCCCATCGAAAAAATGATGTGATGCGACGATGAGGACAATCATCTGGAATCAACTCTCGGTGAGTGAACAGCGACGAGCGCTTGCGCGTCCGGTCCGGCGCAGCGACCCGAAGATCGTTGAAACAGTGGCGCAGATCCTCGGCGACGTTGATCGCGAGGGCGGCGCAGCGGTTGCGCGCTGGTCGATTGCGATCGATGGCGCAGCGCCGGTATTTCTCGAATTCAGCGCAGCGACGGTCGATGCGGCCAGAAGCGCCGTCGATCGCGGCGATATTGAAGCGCTCGAACTGGCCGCGCAAAATATCGAGACGTATCACGAGAAAAGCCGCCCGACGGATCTCGATGTCGAAACGGCCCCGGGTGTTCGCTGTCAGCGCTTGTGGCGGCCGGTTTCAACTTGCGGGCTTTATATCCCGGGCGGATCGGCGCCGTTGTTTTCGACTCTTTTGATGCTGGCAATTCCGGCGCGCGTCGCTGCCGTGCCGAGCCGCATCGCGGTGACGCCGCCGCGCGCTGACGGCGGCG
>JBGSVH010000042.1:0-6450 GCA_041753055.1 Parvularculaceae bacterium | reverse complement strand
CACAATTCGGCGACCGAGTATTCGCCCCGAAGGCCCGACAGGACGACCCGGATCTTCTCTTCGGTTGAATATCTCTTCCGCGTCACCCGGCGGATGGTCTTGATATGCTGTTCGGCCGACTCTGGCGGCCCGGATTTCTGTCTCATCTTCGCTCCCTCAATGGGCTACGATGAGCCAGAAATCCTCCGTTCAGTTCATCCCGTCAAATGTCCCAAGGTTGCTGACGCCGGACAATGCGGTTTCTCACCAACAAACGGAGTTTCACATGACCGCCCAACGCGGAAAGGACATGCTCGTCAAGATCGGCGACGGCGGCGTGCCTGAAAATTTCACTACTGTCGCCGGCCTTCGCACCAGGACCTTGTCCCTCAATGCGCGCGAGGTCGATGCAACCCACGCTGAATCAAACGGCTGGCGCGAGCTTCTGGGCGCCGCCGGCGTGCGCCAGGCGTCTTTATTGGGCGCCGGCGTCTTTCTCAATGACGCGGCGGCCGAAGAAATCCGCGCGGCGTTTTTCGCCGGCGCCATCCGCAATTTCACACTGGTCATTCCCGGCATGGGCGAACTGACCGGGCCGTTCCTGATCGCCAATCTCGATTATTCGGGCGAGCATGACGGCGAGGCGACGGTGTCGCTGGCGCTGGCGTCGGCCGGCGTCATCAATTTTTCGCCAAGCGTTTAATGGAGCGCGCCATGACGCAATATCGCAGCGGCGACGCAAGCCTTGTCATCAATGGCGAGACAAAACCCTTGCGGCTAACGCTGGGCGCGCTCGCAAGCCTTGAGGAAAATCTCGGCCAGGGCGATTTTTCAACCCTGCAAAAGCGCCTGGAAGCGCCGCGCGTCGCCGACATCCTCGTCATCCTGCAAGCGTTGTTGCAGGGCGGCGGATTTCCAACAACGGTCGACGCGCTGAAAACGAGCGACATCGATCTTTCGCAAGCGGCGTCAGCGATTGCGACGGCGTTCCGCACGCTCGCGCCTGAAGAAGGTCCGCGATGATCCCCTGGCGCCAGTGGTTTTCCTTCGCCGTTCTCTCGCTCGGCCTTGCGCCGGAAGCGTTCTGGTCGCTGACGCTCAATGAATGGCGCTGGCTCGCGCCCGACGATGCGGCGGCGCTGACGCGCGGCGGGCTCAATTCCCTCCTTTCTCTTTACCCGGATAAAATCTCATGACCGAAAGCGTCAATCTGCATCTTTCAACCGTCGGCCTTTCCGCCGGCTTTGCCGAAGCGGGGGCGGAAATCAGCCGCGTTGCGCGCGATGAAATCGCGCCGGCCGCAGCCCTTATCGAGGATGCGTTTTCAGGCGCCGCGCGCGCCATCGAACGCGACCTTGTGCGCGCAGCGCGCTCGGGCGAATTGTCGATGAAGAGCCTTGCGCGCTCGATATTGAACGACCTGAAGCGCGTCGCCATTGACAGCTTTGTCAGGAAACCGATCGAGAACCTGCTTTTTTCGGCGCTCTCCGGCGCGTTTGGTGGCGGCAGAGCCGGCGGCGGACCGGTTTCGCCCGGCCACTCCTATCTCGTCGGCGAGCGCGGGCCTGAACTTTTTACGCCGTCAAGCGCCGGATCAATCGGACGCGGCGCCGGCGCGCCGATCAATGTCTCGATCACGCTTCCCGGCGTTCAAAATACTGAAAGCTTCCGCGCTTCCCAAACCCAGATCGCCGCATCGCTCGCGCGCGTCATCGCCAGAGGATCGAGAAACCAATGACCAATTTCCACGAAACGCTGTTCCCGCTCGACATCTCGCTCAACGCCGAAGGCGGTCCGACAAGGAAGACCGAGATTGTCACGCTGGTCTCCGGTCATGAAGAAAGAAACGCGCAATGGGCGGCGTCGCGGCGCAGCTGGAACGCCGGCTACGGCGTCAAGTCGATGGCCGACATCGAAAAGGTCACCGCTTTTTTCGAAGCGCGGCGCGGCCGGCTTTACGGGTTCCGGTTTCGCGATCCGTTCGATCACCAGTCGGCCGCCTATGGAAAATCGATTGCGGCGACCGACCAGCTGATCGGCTCGGGCGACGGCGCAGCGCTCGGCTTTTCGCTGTCAAAGCTCTATGAAAACGGCGGCGCTTCCTATGCGCGGCGGATTGCAAAACCGGTTGCGGGGTCGGTCAGGGCCGCGATCAACGGCGTCGAGACAACCGCTTTCACCGAAGACGAGAGGGCGGGAACCATCACCTTTGCAGTGGCGCCGCCCGCGGGCGCTGCAATCACCGCCGGATTTGTTTTCGATTGCCCGGTCCGCTTCGACACCGACGCCTTGCGCATCAATCTCGCGGCGTTCAGGGCAGGCGACATTCCCTCGATCCCGCTGATCGAGGTGCTGGTCTGATGCGCGCGCTTGGCTCTTCTCTCGCCGCGCATCTCGCGTCAGGCGCCACAACGCTTGCGACCTGCTGGAAGATCGCACGCGCCGACGGCGTTATCCTCGGCTTTACCGATCACGACCGCGCGCTCTCCTTTGACGGCGTTGCTTATGAACCCGACACGGGCGCCGACGGCGCCGCGATTGACGCCACCAGCGATCTTGCTGTCGACAATTCGGAAATCGAAGGCGCGCTCGCCTCTGACGCCTTGTCGGCGGAAGACCTCGCCGCCGGGCGCTATGACAACGCTTCGGTTGAAATCTGGCGCGTCAACTGGAGCAATGTCACCGAGCGGTTGCTGCTCAAAACCGGGACAATCGGCGAGGTTGCGCGCGAGGGCGAGCGTTTCAAGGCGGAAATCAGGGGCCAGTCGCATCAATTGTCGCGCACCGTCGGGCGGGTCTATCAGCGCGGCTGCGACGCCGTCGTCGGTGACGCGCGTTGCGGCGTCAATCTCGCCGCCGCGGCCTTCAAGGGCGCCGGAATTGTTGCGGCGATCCTCGACGATCAGCGCTTCGTCGCGAGCGGGCTTTCGTCTTTTGCGGCGCGCTGGTTCGCGCATGGCGCGCTTGTCTGGACAGCGGGCGCCAATGCCGGAGAGAAGGCAAGCGTCAAGGCGCATGACAAAAACGCGTCAGGCGACGCCTTGTCGCTGTGGCTTCCCGCAGGCCGCCCGGTTGCTGTCGGCGACGCGTTCACAATCACCGCTGGCTGCGACAAGCGCCACGACACTTGCGCTGCGAAGTTTTCAAACCTGATCAATTTCCGCGGCCATCACCTGATGCCCGGCAATGATTTCGCCGTCTCCTATCCCTTGAAGGCGGACACCAATGACGGAGGCAAGAGATGAGCGCAGATGGTCAGGTCTTCCCGCCCCCTTTCCGTCACGCGGCGCCCGGCAGCGCTCCCGCAAGCGGCGGAGCGGAACAAGGGATCACCCGCGAGGAAATAGTCGCCGCGGCGCGAACATGGCTTGGCACGCCCTACGTGCATCAGGCCTCGGCGAAGGGCGCGGGCTGCGACTGTCTCGGCCTTGTAAGAGGTCTTTATACGGAGCTTTGCGGCAAAGCGCCGGAAACGCCGCCGCCTTATACGCCTGACTGGAACGAACGGCGCCCCTGCGAGGAACCGCTGCTCAACGCGGCGCGCCGGCATCTTGATGAAGTCGAGCCGTTTCTCCTGTGTCCCGGCCAGGTTCTGATTTTCCGCATCGTTGCGACCGGGCCCGCCAAACATTGCGGGATTGTCTCGTCCGACAATCACTTCATCCACGCCTATGCCGGCAGAGCCGTCGTCGATAGCTGGCTGTCACGCTGGTGGACGACGCGCATCGCCGGCGTTTTCGAGTTTCCGGGAGTTAAAGCATGGCCCAGCTGATCCTTTCCGCCGCCTCGGCTGTCGGCAAGGCCGGCATCGGGACCATCCTTGCACGGACGGTCGCCTCGACCGCGGCGGCCTATGCCGCGGGCGTCGCCGAGCGGCTGATATTCGGGCCGCGAAAGCGCACCGTCGAAGGCCCGCGCCTTGACAGTTTCACCATCCAGGCCTCGACCGAAGGGGCGGGCGTCACCCGTGTTTTCGGTCGCGCGCGCGTCGCGGGCCAGTTGATCTGGGCCGCGAATTTCAAGGAGACGGTGAGCGAAACAACCGAATCCTCCGGCGGCAAAGGCGGGCGCCTCGCCGCCTCGAAGACAACGGTCAAGGAATATCTCTATTCGCTTTCCTTCGCGGTCGGGCTTTGCGAAGGCGCGATCGACCGCGTTGCGCGCGTGTGGGCCGACGGCAAGCCGTTCGATCTGTCGAAGATCAACCACCGCGTCTATCGCGGCGCGGAATCGCAGACGCCGGATGATCTGATCAACAGCGTCGAGGGGGGCGCTCCGGCCTTTCGCGGCCTTGCCTATATCGTCTTTGAAGATTTGCCGCTGAAAGATTTCGGCAACCGCATCCCGCAGCTTTCCTTCGAGATTGAAAAGGCGCTTGGCGAGGACGATCCGTCAGCGCTCGAAAACGCGCTCGAAGCGGTGACAATCATTCCGGGGTCGGGCGAGTTCGTTTACGCCACCACCAAAGTCACGCATGAAACCGGCGAGGGCGACACACGCTCTGAAAATGTCAACAACAATGACGGCGTCACCGATTTTTCCGCGTCGCTGACGGCGCTGAAAAGCGCCGCGAAAAATCTGAAAGCCGCTTCGCTTGTCGTCTCGTGGTTCGGCGCGGATCTGCGCGCCGGAAACTGCACGCTGCATCCGGGCGTTGAAACCTACACCAAACTGACAACGCCCGCCGACTGGCGCGGCGGCGGCGTGGCGCGAGGGCAAGCGCGGCTGGTCTCGACGGTGGGCGGCAAGCCCGCTTATGGCGGCACGCCCGACGACAACGGCGTCATCGAAGCGATTGGGGCGCTGAAGGCCGAAGGCCTCGCGGTGCAATTCCACCCGTTCATCCTGATGGATGTGCCGGCGGGCAACGGCCTGCCCGATCCTTATGGCGGGGGCGAGCAGGCCGCCTATCCCTGGCGCGGGCGGATCAGCGTCGGCGCCAATGATGGAACGGCGGGCGCGGCGAGCGATGTTCTTGCGTTTTTCGGAACCGCGGCGCCATCCGACTTCACGGTTGCGGCGGGCGTTGTTTCCTATCACGGCCCGGCGGAATTCTCGTTCCGCCGCATGATCCTGCATTACGCGCATCTTTGCGCCGCGGCTGGCGGGGTCGAAGCGTTCCTGATCGGCTCGGAACTGAAGGCGCTGACAAGCGCGCGCGATCACTCCGGCGCCTTTCCGGCGGTTGCGGCGCTGAAAGCGCTCGCCGCCGATGTCAAAGCGATCCTGCCGGCGGCGAAAATCTCCTATGGCGCCGACTGGTCGGAATGGTCGGGCGTCACCAGAAGCGACGGGCGGTTTTTTCATCTCGACGATCTGTGGGCGGACAGCCATATCGATTTTATCGGCATCGATTACTATCCGCCGCTCGCCGACTGGCGCGACGGATTCGATCATGCTGATTTGAGCGCCGGATTCAAAAGCCAGTATGAGCGCGCCTATATCGCCGCCAATATCGAAGGCGGCGAGAATTACGACTGGTATTATGCGTCAGACGCCGACCGCGGCGCGCAGGTTCGAACGCCGATCACCGATACGGTCTACAATGAGCCATGGGTCTGGCGCGCCAAGGATATCAGGAACTGGTGGTTGAACGCGCATCATGACCGCCCGGCCTTCATTCGCAGCGCGTCGCAGACGCCATGGATTGCAAAATCGAAACCAATACGCTTCACCGAAATCGGCGCGCCCGCCGCCGACAAGGCGGCCAATGCGCCGAATGTCTTTGTCGATCCGAAATCGTCAGAATCGGCGCTGCCGCCTTATTCAAGCGGCGCGCGCGACGATCTTGCACAGCGCCGCACGCTTGAGGCCGTGCACGCTTACTGGCGCGCCAACAATGAAAGTTTCGCCGGCGCGCCGATGATCGAGACGGACCGTCTCTATGTCTATTGCTATGACGCGCGTCCCTTTCCCTATTTTCCGGCGCGCGCAGACCACTGGGGCGATGCGGCGAACTGGGAAAAAGGGCACTGGCTGAACGGTCGGCTTTCCCGCGCGCCGCTTGATGCGCTGGTGACGGCGCTGTGCGCGGAAGCGGGCGTCACCGCTGTTGACGCCTCGGCGCTGAAGGGATCGATCGCCGGCTTTGTCGTCGACCGGCCGCTTTCGCCGCGCCAGATGATCGATCCGCTGGCGGATGTTTTTCAGTTCGACATGGTCGAAACCGATACGGTCTTGCGGTTTCAGGCGCGCGGCGCCCCCAATGTGCTGACACTCGATAAATTCGCGCTCGCGGATGAGGGAAAACCCGCCTTCACCCTCACCACCGGCCAGAAATCCGACCTGCCGACGGCGGTGCGCCTCGGCTATATCGATGAAAGCGGCGATTATCTCCCCGCGCTCGCCGAAGCAAGACTTCCCTATGCGGACGATATCCGCGAGATCGGCATGGAACTGCCGGCGGTGATGGACGAGGCGGCGGCGGCAGCGCGCGCCCGCTCGATCCTCGCCGACGCCAGCGTCATGCGC
>JBGSVH010000041.1:0-1815 GCA_041753055.1 Parvularculaceae bacterium | reverse complement strand
CGCGGCGCCGTTCAGCATCAAGGCGCCGCCGACCAGCATCGCAGATGGGACCGACAATTGCGGCAGCATGATAAAAGCGGCGAGCGAACAGGCGAAGAAATATAGCGGCGCGCCGCCGCAGGTCAGCCTGAACGACGACGGGCATTGGCGGGCAAGGCGGCTGACGCGCAGCTGAGCGGCGGAGGCGAAGCCAAGCGTTGCAAGGCCGGCCTTGGCTGCGAAAGCGACCCAGTCAGCAGGCGGCGCCGGCAGTTTCAAAATTCCGATAACGAGCGCGAGCGCTGCTCCTGCTGCAATGGTGAGGCTTGGCGCCGACGCAGCGCGGCGCGCGAACCTTGTTGAGGCAAGGGCCGGAATCGCGCTTAGCGCCGCAAGAAATGCAAGCCAACCCATTGACCACGCCGGAAAGTGTTACGCCGACCTGCTGATGTCAGCCCGTAGCTGATCGACGATTCAACTTTGAATTGATCCGTTTTTTTGCGCAAACGGTTTCTAGGATAAAAATTTGGTAATGCTTTCAGCCCGCTAGATGAATCGGTCGGACTTATCCCCACACTTATCCCCCACCTTATCCCACACCTCTCATTTGGCCTTATCATTCATTCAAGAATTGAAATGAGGAGTTGCGTAAGGAGCGTGTGGATGAGCGAAATCGACGACACCAGAAGCAAGAATGACGGCCCTGAAAAAAGCAAAACGAGAGGCCGATTGAAGAAGGCCGTAGCCAAAGCCGCGCCGAAAATCGCCGAGCAGCTTGGCGGCCCGCTCGCGGGCGCGGCTGTTTCGGCGATCGCCCGGGCGATATTCGGATCTGATGGCGCAAGCGAGGAAGAACTGGCCGACGCGCTCGACAAGGCGAGCGCCGATCAGTTGATCGCCCTTAAACGCGCGGAAAACGAGTTCCGGCTGGCGATCCGCAATGCCGCGATTGAAGAAGCGCGCATCGATGCCGGCGACCGCGACAGCGCCCGCGAGCGTCAGACGAGGATGCGGGACTGGACGCCGTCGGTCCTTGGCGCGCTGATCGTCGGCGGGTTTTTCCTGACCCTTGCCGTGATGGTTGCGCGCAAGCTGCCGCCGGGCGCCGAAACGGAATTTTCGATCATGCTCGGCGCGCTGGCGACCATGACGGCGGCGGTCGTCAATTATTTCTTTGGTTCTTCGGCGGGCTCGCGCGAAAAGACGCTGCTTCTTACCGGCGTAAAGAAGGCGGAAGACTGATCGATGCGGCAAGCGGACGTGATCATAGCGGGAGGCGGCGTCATCGGAATGATGGCCGGATGGCGGCTTGCGCGTGACGGCGTTCAGGTCACGGTGATCGATTCCGGCGCGCCGCCGGCGACCAACGCAGCGGCCGGAATGCTGGCGCCGTCGTTTGAACGGTCGCTGCACAAGGCGGGTGAAGCGCTTGCCGGTTTCAGCGAAGAAAGCCTGGCGCTTTGGCGCACGACGGCGCCGCTCCTTGAAGAACGCAGCGGCGTCGCCATCGATTTCGACGACAGCGGCGCCTTGTCCGTTATCTTCGATGACGGCGAGGCCGCGGCGTTCGAGCGGGATGCCGATGGCGGCGAATGGCTCGGCAGGCGCGATGTGCTGGATCTTGAACCGTCGCTGGCGCCGTCGGTTGTCGCCGGCCGCTTTGCCAAAGACAATGGGCAGGTTGACCCGCGCCGCGTCCTGCTGGCGCTGGAGAAAGCCCTTGTGCGCGATGGCGGAACGCTGCGGCGCGGCGAACGCGTCAATGCGGTCCAGTCAGCGAACGGCCGGGTGACCGGCGTCCGCCTGCACACCAGCGACGAGGTTGCGGCGCGATGC
>JBGSVH010000040.1:0-8337 GCA_041753055.1 Parvularculaceae bacterium | reverse complement strand
CCTGGCTCGCCCGTGGCCCTGGCCCCCAGCCGACAAAGTCTTTGACGCGCGCGTCGGCGGCGGCGTCCGGCCGCGCGCTTCTGACCAGCGACAGGATCGCGTCGACGATCCGCTCGGCGATAGGCATCTTTCTGACGAGTTGCTGCGCGCGCATCAAATCATCAGCGGTCATTGCTGGCGAAACCACCGATGTTATGTCGCCGGTTGTCGCCGCAAGCATGCGCCGCTCGGAGGCTTCGTCCGGATAGCCGACATTGATCTGCATGAGAAAACGATCAAGCTGCGCTTCGGGCAGAGGATAGGTTCCTTCCTGCTCGATCGGATTTTGCGTCGCAAGGACGTGAAAAGGCGCAGGCAGATCGTGGCGGGCGCCGGCGACCGTCACATGCAGTTCCTGCATCGCCTGCAGCAGCGCCGATTGCGTGCGCGGGCTCGCGCGGTTGATTTCGTCCGCCATCAGCAACTGACAAAAGATCGGGCCGGGGATGAACCGAAATTCCCGTCGTCCGCCCGCGGACTCTTCCAGCACTTCCGATCCGAGAACGTCGCCGGGCATCAAATCGGGCGTGAACTGCACGCGCTTTTCCGACAGACCCATCAGATCGGCGATCGATGTCACCAGCAGGGTCTTGGCAAGACCCGGTGCGCCGACGAGCAGGCCATGGCCGCCCGCCGCCAACGTCGCCAGCGTCAAATCGATGACTTCCTCCTGGCCAAAGACGACCTTGCCGAGCCCTTCCCGGGCGTCGCTGAAGCGGGCGGTCGTTTCGTCGAATTCCCTCAGGACATCAATTTCCGTCATTATTCATCCATGGCTGTCGGCCGGAAGACCGGCGCGGCGCCGGAAAAACCGGCTAACCCGTTCAGATAACACGCTTTTGATTGAGCCTTGCAACCATTCGGCGGCCTGAGGCCTCGGATCGTCGCACGCCCCTTGCCCCTTGCAGGGCAAGTGACAACTTCTCTAGCATGCCGCCCATATTGCGCCGCAAGGTTCGGATAAGAACTTGGTTAGCGCGGCGTTAAGAGGGGCATGAGACGATAGGAAGCGATTTCCGGTTCGCCGGCGAGCAGGTCGATGGCGAATGCCGTCGGCAAACAAGATGGCGGCGAAAGCCGTCCGCATCAAAGGGTAAGGTCAGTGTCTGAAGAAGATCACAAATTTGGCGTCTGGGGATTCCTCAAAGGTTTCGGCAAGCTCATCATCGGCATTCTTCTGGTGCTCCAGGGGATTATCGGGCTGGCGATGTTGCTCTTGTTTGTCGGCCTGTTTGTCGGCGTCAGCGACGGCCTTGGCGGCAGGAAAGCGCCCGGCGCGACCGTTCCCAAAGATGCGGCGCTCTTGATCAACCCCAATGGCGTTCTTGTCGAGGAAGCGGAAACCGAAGATCCGTTCGAACAGATATTCCAGCAGGCCTATGGCGCGGAGCAACCTTCGCAGATCGAAGTTGGCGCAGTCGCCCGCGCCATCCGCTCTGCAGCGACGGACAATCGCATCAAGGGCATCGTCCTTGATTTGTCGCAGCTCTATATTCCAACAATCAGCGCCTCCAAGGCGCATTACCTCGCCGGCGTCATCGACGAGTTCAAGGCGACCGGCAAGAAGGTTTATTCAGTCGGCGATAATTACGGCCAGGACCAATATCTCGTCGCGTCGCATGCTGACGAAATCTACATGCATGACAAAGGGTCGCTGGTCCTTGTTGGTTATGGCTCCTACGATTTCTATGTGAAGTCATTTCTCGAAAAAATCTTGGTGACGCCGCATGTCTTCCGGGTCGGAACGTTCAAGGCGGCGGTTGAGCCGTTCTTGCGTGACGACATGTCGCCGGAAGCGCGCGAAGCCAACACGGCGTTCCTCGGCAGCATGTGGAAAGCTTATGTATCATCAGTCGAAAAGGCGCGGGCGCTGCCAGCCGGATCGCTGGACCGCTTCGCCAATGACCTGAACGCCATCTTGCGCGAAACCCGCGGCGACTTCGGCGAGGCGGCGCTGAAATACAAGCTCGTCGATCATTTGAGCTCGCGGCCTGAACAGCTGGCGGCGATGAAGGCGGCATTCGGCGACGACCATTCCGGCGAAAGCTACAACAATGTCGATTACAAGACGTATCTCCGCGCAATCGGACCTTTGAAAGACGGCAGCGATCCGAATGTTGCGATCATCACTGCTGCCGGCACGATCGTTGATGGTGAAGCCCAGCCGGGCGTTGCCGCAGGCGGCGACACGATCGCCGGATACCTCAAAAAGGCGCTTGATGACGATGACGTCAAAGCGGTTGTCTTGCGCGTCGACAGCCCCGGCGGTTCGGCGTTTGCGTCCGAGATCATTCGCGACGGCGTGCTGGCGCTGAAGGCGGCCGGCAAACCCGTTGTTGTGTCGATGGGCTCGCTCGCGGCCTCTGGCGGATACTGGATCTCCTCGCCCGGCGATCAGATCTGGGCGTCGCCAACGACGGTGACCGGTTCAATCGGCATTTTCGCCTTCTTCCCGACCTTCGAGAAGGCGGCGGAACATTGGGGTGTCGGCATCGACGGCGTCGGAACCACGGCACTCTCTTCGATCTACGGTACGGGCGTTGGTCCGCTCGAAGAAAACGTCGCGGATGTCTTCCAGCAAAGCGTCGAGGACGGCTACCGCGATTTCCTCGGGGTTGTCGCCGAGGGCCGCAACCTGACGCCTGAATATGTCGACTCGGTCGGACAGGGACGGGTGTGGATCGGCGAACAGGCGCAGACGCTGAAGCTGGTCGATAATTTAGGCGACCTCGACGATGCGGTTGCCGCGGCGGCAAAACTCGCCAATCTCACCAAATATGACAGGGTGAATTTGCGCGAGGAAGTTTCGCCTTTGTCGCTGATCTTTGGCGACGTTGCGGCCAAAGCGATGGTGTCGTTGGGCATTGATCGAGATGAAGCCAATATGTCGCGCTCGATCATTCGCAAGACGATTGCGGGCCTGCAAAAAGAGATCGCCTTCTTCGACGAGTTCAATGACCCGAATGCGCTTTACGCGCGTTGTGTTTCCTGCGCGAATTAGCTCCGCGCCGAATCTCATGGAGGAGGCCGGCGCCAGTGATGGCGCCGGCCTCGTTTTTATGACCGAACTGATGCGCTATGCAGCCGAACTCGCCGGGCGATCGTCGCGGTCGCTGCCGCCGGTCGACAAATGGAATCCGGAATATTGCGGCGAACTTGACCTGTTGATCCGCCGTGATGGCGTCTGGATTCACGAGGGAACGCCGATTGGCCGGGCGCCGCTGGTGCGTTTGTTTTCAACAGTGATCCGGCGCGAGGGCGACAAATACTTTCTGGTGACTCCGGTTGAAAAACTGGGGATCCGGGTCGAAGACGCGCCATTCGTCGCCGTGCTGATGCGGCGCGAAGAAAAGGCGGGCAGGCAGCGCCTCATCTTTACCACCAATGTCGGCGATGAGATCGTCGCGGATGCCGACCATTCGATTTCCTATCGGGTCAGGGGCAAGTGCCGGGCGCCTTATCTGCACGTCCGCGCCGGCCTTGATGCGCTGATTGTCCGGTCGGTCTTCTACGACCTTGTCGCCATCGGCGAAACGCGCGACATCGACGGCGAAGAATGGTTTGGCGTGGCCTCGTCTGGCGTCTTCTTTCCCTTTGCCCGTGCTGGCGAGATGGATGCTGGCGAGGTCTGAAACAGAAAGACGGAACGGCTTTAACCGTGGACGACTGGCGCACACGCATTGAAAGCAATCTCGCGCGCATCACAGCGCAGCGGGTCCGCGCGCTGTTTTCGGAAATCAATCCGCATCTTGTCGGCGATCAACGCTTCCAGGCACGCTGGAGCAATGAGCGGCAGGAGGCCGCAGTGCTGGTGCCGATCATCAACCGCGCCGAGGGTCCGACCGTATTGCTGACCGTTCGCTCGTCGGACATGCCGTCTCACGCCGGACAGATCAGTTTTCCCGGCGGAAAGGCCCATCCCGAAGACGTCGACCGCATCGCCACCGCCCTGCGCGAGGCGCATGAAGAAGTGAACATCCCGCCATCGGCGGTCGACGTCATCGGGTCACTCGGCGTTCACGAGGGAGGGCTCGGGTTTTCAGTGACGCCGGTTGTCGGCATTGTCGATCCGGCTGCGCCGATCAAGGCTTGCCCGCGCGAAGTCGCTGAAATTTTCGAAGCGCCGCTGTTCTGGCTCGCCGATCTCGCCAATCATACGCTTGAAGATCGCGAACATGCGGGCGTCAGCTACCGGATGTTCGCAGCGCCTTATGGCCGCTTTCATATCTGGGGCCTGACGGCGGGCATTTTGCGTTCGCTCGCCGAAACGCTGCAATCTGGCGAGCCGCCATCATGACCGCGTCGATCGATCTCAAAGCCGCTGGTCTTACCCAACACTTCGGATGGGTGGAGGACAAGCCGGTGCAGCGCATCCTCGGCGTGCTGGAGAAGATCGAGGCCGATTGCGTCCGGTTTGTCGGCGGCTGCGTTCGCGACAGCCTCTTTGGCGAAACGCCAAAGGACATCGATCTTGCGACGACGCTGAAGCCCGATCAGGTGATCGCTGCATTGAAGGGCGCCGGTCTTGGCGTGGCGCCAACCGGCATCGAGCACGGTACCGTGACGGCGATCGCTTACAACAAGGGCATTGAAGTGACGACGTTGCGCGCCGATGTTTCGACCGATGGACGGCGCGCCAACGTCGCCTTTACGCGCGACTGGGTAGTCGATGCGCGCCGTCGCGACTTCACCATGAACGCCCTTTACCTGACGCCGCAGCTTGTGCTGTTTGATCCGGTCGGGGGCATGGACGACATCGGCTTGCGCCGCGTGCGCTTTATCGGCGAGGCGGCCGACCGCATTCGCGAGGACTATTTGCGGATCTTGCGATTTTTCCGTTTCTCCGCCCGCTTTTCAGCGACGTTTGACGAATTGGGGCTGGCGGCATGCGCTGCGTTGAAAGACGGCATACGCCGCTTGTCGGCGGAGCGCATTGGCGACGAGATGTCGAAATTGTTGTCGCTTCCGGCGCCGCAGGCGGCGGTCTCGGCGATGGCGGCAAAGGGCGTTCTCGCGGAAGTCTGGCCGGAGCGCCCGGCGATAGAAACGCTCGCCCGGCTGAAAATGATCGATCCGGCCGCGCCGGCGCCGCTCGGGCTCGCGGCGCTCTTTGGTGCGGCGGGCGAGGGCATTGATGCAAGATTGCGGCTCTCCAATGCTCAAAGCGAACGGCGGCGATACGCAGTCGTCAACGCCAGGCAAATTGATCCGGCGATGGATGAGCGCGCCGCGAAAATCTTGCTTTACCGGATGGGCGCAGCCGCTTGGAATGACGCCTGCCTACTTGCTGAGGCGATATTTCTTGCAGATACAGACACGCCGCAGATGCGTGCTGGCGAGTTTGAGCGCGTTCGCTCGCTGCCTCTGCGGTGGCCGCCGCCGCGCCTTCCTTTCGCGGGCAAGGACGCGCTGGCGGCCGGCGTTCCCGAAGGCCCCAGGATTTCAGCCGTCATCAAAGCGGCGGAAGCGCGCTGGATCGGCGAGGATTTCCCGCCGCGCGCGCGCGCCTTGGCGATTTTTGCTGAGGAAACCGCCGCTATTTTGAAAGGCTGATGCTGCGCAGGCTGTTTCCAATCGAGGCGAAAGCCGCTTCGAGTTCTGCTGAGTTGGCTGCATCAAAATAGTGTGAGGCGTCTGAGGCGCATCCTTCGAGGACGTCCTTGATGTTTTGCTGGGTTACGCTGAAGGCGATCGAATAAACGATGATGTCATCCGCCTTGATGTTGGCGCAGATTTCTTCGGTCAGTTGATCGGCCAAGGTCTTGTTCGTGCTTTCGTGCAGCGGATAAGTCGGGGCCCGGGTGTTGTCGCCATCGGTCATCACGAGAAGCGCTTTCATCCCCTTGGCGGCGCTGATTTCAGCCTTGCTCGCCGCTTCGGTGAAGGGTTCGGACGGCGTCAGCAGGCTCCAGGCCCAGGTCAGGCCGGCCGGAATATAGGTCAACCCATGTGGCGCGAGGCCATTGATCATGGTGTCAAGTTTGGTCTCGTCGGTCGTCAGCGGCTGCAAAGCCTTGGGGCATTCGACGTTTTCGTTTCCCACCGAGACGCCCGGCGCCTTGTAGACCAGATAGTCGGTGTCTTCGACGTTATGAGGATAGTTGCGCGAGCCGACGCAGCCCAGCCATGGGCCGCTCGTCCCCGTAATCCAGCTCGCCGATTTGTTGGTGATGCCGACATTCACATATTGTGCGAACGGCACAACGCCGATTTTCACATTGGCGTTGCTTTCCTTGAGCAACGTTTCGACAAGATCTTTCGCCGCGTTCTTCAGCGTCGACATTTTGCCGTTGCTGCCCATCGAGCCGGTGGTGTCGAGGGCCATGGCAAGCTCGATCATCGGCGGCTTTCCGAGCTTTGCCTCCGACCTTGTTCCGATGTCGATATAATTTTGCCCAAGTACGCCCATGATCAGCGCGTTGACTTTGCCGCCGACGTCGAGAGCGAAGGTTTCGGTGTTGCTGTCGAAACTGATTGCGAACGCATCAATGATCACAATTGATTTGTCTTTGATGCCGTCGTCGAAAACTTTGCGTGCGATCGCCGTCAGCTCGCTCTCGTCCGCATTCGGGTGACCGCTTTTATAGCGCGCAGCCGCGATGAGCGCTGCGTCGGTGGCTTCGTGAATTTCCGTGCGGACAAGGTTTGATCGCTGAAAATCAATGGCGATGCCGGCGGCGCCGAGAAACACGAAAAGCATTAGACCGAACAGCATTGCGATATTGCCGCGTGTGTCGCGAACGAACCACCAGACATTGTCCGAAATCGATTTCATAACGTCCCGACCGGTTACGGCGCTGCGCCGCGTTCGTGGTCTCCCCGACTGCTAAAAATAGCGCGGCAGGATTAAGTGATTGCTAAAGGTTCAAAAAAAACGCCCCCATGCGGGGGCGTTTTTGTGTCTCAAATTGAAACAGCTTATGCGGCTTTTTCTTCCGCAGGGTCGCGCAGCACATAGCCGCGTCCCCACACCGTTTCGATATAATGATCGCCCGATGTCGCCGCGGCGAGCTTCTTTCTCAGCTTGCAGATAAAGACGTCGATGATCTTCAGTTCCGGCTCGTCCATGCCGCCGTAAAGGTGATTGAGGAACATCTCCTTGGTGAGCGTCGTTCCCTTGCGGAGCGAGAGAAGCTCCAGCATCTGATATTCCTTGCCGGTCAGATGAACGCGCTGCCCGCCGACTTCGACGGTTTTGGCGTCTAGATTGACGATCAGATTGCCGGTGGTGATGACCGATTGCGAATGACCTTTGGAGCGGCGGACGATGGCGTGAATGCGCGCGACGAGTTCATCCTTGTGGAACGGCTTCGTCATGTAATCGTCAGCGCCGAAGCCGAGGCCGCGAACCTTGGTCTCAATATCGCCTTGACCCGTCAAAATGAGGATCGGCGTGTTGACTTTGGCGACGCGCAGCGACTTCAGGACATCAAAGCCCGTCATGTCCGGCAGGTTGAGGTCAAGAAGAATAATGTCGTAGTCATAGACCTTGCCGAGATCGACGCCTTCTTCGCCGAGGTCGGTCGTATAGACGTTGAAGCCGTCCGATTTCAGCATCAGTTCGATGCTCTGGGCGGTGGCGCCGTCGTCCTCAATCAGCAAAACCCGCATTGCCCGCTCTCCTTTTCGTCGCGACGTCGCCCCTGACGGCGCGCGCATTGTTCGAATTGCCTTAACCAGATTTAGGTTGATTTGCTTTCATAAAGGTTAACGCTGCCGGACAATTGCTCGCAGCTTTCGCTCCGGGTATTAAGCGGCGGAAAAGATTCGTTACGCGCCCTGACTGCAAACTAACTGCAAAACCCCTGAAATCGGGGGTTTTGTTAATCGCCTGAGGCTTTACGACCGCCTAGATTGATTCACGAATTTACGCGAGCTTAAAGGCCGCCGCGTTAAGGTCCTCGCCGGATAAGGTTGTTCGGACGGCCCGCCAAGGGCTGTCTTTCACATCGGGTGATGAAATGGCTGCGTCGGCCGCGCTCAATCAAAACGACATACGCACGCTCTTGCGACGATTTTCGCCCGTCTCTGTTTTTGGCGCGGTAGATAGCGTCACCGACCTGGCGATCCGGGTCGAAGACCGGTTGGGCGCCCTTGAAGTCGGCGCTCGTGTCGAAATCGAAACTGATTCAGATAGGCTGGCGGCGGAAGTCGTCGGCGTCAGCCGCGGTTCGGCGATCTGTCTGCCGTTCGGCAGTGTCGGCGGCGTCAGGCGCGGCGCGAAAGTCGCCTTCAATGCCGCTTCGTCGACCGTGCGGCCGTCGGCCGCCTGGCTTGGGCGGATTGTCGACGGGTTTG